>CAYUOL010000012.1:0-35305 GCA_964446345.1 uncultured Iamiaceae bacterium
GCTGCGAGCAGCTTCTCGGCGAGCGGTTGGAGCGCCGCGATGAGCTCGTCCAGCTCGTCGGCGGTGAGCGCCTCGTAGGGCGCCGCCGCGAGGTCGTCGGTCATTGCCTCGACGCGCCGCTTGACCGCTCGTCCCGATTCGCTCAGCCATCCGTCGTCGCCGATGAGCCCTCGATCGCGCACCCCCGCGATCACGGCGGCGATCTGCGCCGCCGGGAGGTGGTGGATGCGACCGAACTCCTCCGCCGGCATGCCCATGTCGAGGGCCAGCAGGACATGCGCCTCGAGACCCCCCACGCCTTCCACCATCAGCGCCGCGACGTGCCCGTCGCCCCGGTGCTCGCGCAGCAAGGACGCGGCGTGGAAGAGGCCGGCCACGACGTCGTCCGGGACCGGGAGCGCGCGCAGTGCGGCGTACATGGGCCGGCCCTCGTACGGCGCGCTGGTCGCGGCCATGAGCAGGAGCTCGGTGGTCCGGGTGAACGCCGGCGCGTCGACGTCGTCCCCCAGGATGCGCCGCAGGGCCTGCGCACAGCCGGCGCGGCGAGCGGCGATCGCCGCTTCGGGCGTGGTGGTGCGCCACACCTTCGGGATGTGACGGGCCACCTCTCCCGGCGTGAAGTTGTAGAAGAGCGCATCCACCACCTCGGCCGGGACCATGCCGAGCGGCGCCGCCCGTCCCGCGAAGTAGGTGTCCCAGTAGTCGGTGAAGCCCAGCGCGAACATCGCCTCGTTGGGGTCGTCGGCCGAGTACGGGATCACCCCGATCGGCTCGACCAGCTCGAACATCCGACGCGCCATCGCGTTCATGACCGGCTCCTCGCATCTGTCCGCATCCATCCGCAGCCTTGCGGATGCTCATGGTGACGTGGACGAGTGGTCGGCGCCCGAGTCATCGGGGCCGTTTATGCCGTGTTTCGGCGACGGTGCGTAGAAGTTCCTCCATGCACGAAGCGACGACCCCCACCACGCACGCCACGGACAACGGTTGGATGGCCAGCGGGAGCTGCGCCGAGGAGCCACCCTCGACGTTCTTCCCGAGCGATGGCACCGGGGTGATCGTCGCCCAGCAGATCTGTGCCGGCTGCCCGGTCGCGGCCGAGTGCCTCGAGTACGCACTCGCCCACCGCATCGACCACGGCGTCTGGGGCGGCGCGTCCGAGCGCCAGCGGCGCCGCCTGCTCAAGGCTCGCAAGACCGCGACGCCCGCGACCGCAGCCTCCGCGGCCTTCGCCGTCGCGTGAGCGGACGCGCCGCCGTTCGTGGTGCCTACTGACCCGTCGGCACCCAGTTCCCGTGGA
The DNA here is from genome assembly GCA_964446345.1 of uncultured Iamiaceae bacterium. Taxonomy (GTDB): domain Bacteria; phylum Actinomycetota; class Acidimicrobiia; order Acidimicrobiales; family Acidimicrobilacustridaceae; genus CAYUOL01. Next base: position 1,301 of record CAYUOL010000012.1, read on the forward strand.
ACCCGTAGGGCACCCGCTGGGGCAGGGCGACCGTCGCGACCGCTCCGCCGGCCAGCTCCTGGGCGTGGGTGATCACCAGGTCTGATCCGTCCCGCGCCGCGTCGTAGACCACCTGCATCAGCCAACCGTCGTCCTCGGCGGTCGCGCCGGCCCGCGGAACGAACACCGGCTCGAGGCTCAGACGCCCCGGTCCGTGCGACAACGTCTCCGTCTCGCCTCGCTCCAGGTCGAACTTGTAGGTGTCACCGTGCTCGCCGGCGGCGCCGAACGAGATGGCGTAGCCGTACCGGTTCGGGCGCCCGATCAGCGTCTCGTTCATGCGCGGCAGCTCCGCGGGATGATCGTCGAGCACCTCTTCGGAAGCCTTCCCGGACGCGAGGTCGAACGTGTAGCGCCGCAGCAACGCCGGCCCCTCGTTGGGCCCGCTGAGGTCCGTGGCGAACATGCGGTCGTGACGGATGGCGTCCATCACGACCGTGCCGTCGGCGCGTTCGAAGGTGTTCAGCGGGTGGAAGACGTAGCCCGTCTCGACCTCGAACCACTGGATGGCATCGGCGTCGGCGTCGCGGGCGAGCAACCCGAACCGGGTCGTGTAGTCGTCGGTCCAGCCGTAGGGCAGCGGCGCCCCGGACATCGCGCGATCGAGGTCGAACACGCACGGCTGATCCATGATCACCACGTGGTGCTCCGACAACCCGATGTCGTGCAGCATCGTGGCGCCCTGGGTGTCGATGTCGACGCTGCGGCGCACGCGGCCGTCCGTGCCGACGACGAGGTAGCGCACCTTGTTGCCCCACGCCCAGAAGTAGGCCGCCACGTGCAGCTCACCGGTCACCGGGTCCTTCTTCGGGTGTGCGGAGAAGGGGTGCTCGAGCGTCGCGTCGAGATCCGTGGGTCCGATGGTGTCGAGCTCGTCGGTCAGCTCGATCGGCGGCGCCCCGGCCTCGACGATGGCGAACGTGCGCCCGGCGTGGCCGATCACGTTGGTGTTGGCCGCGAAGACGCGGATCGATTCGTCGAACGGGCTGGGCGGCGGCTCCTCACCGAGCTCGGCGGCGACCTCGGGTGATCGGACCCAGCGGTTGCGGTACCACTCGGCCTTGCCGTCCCGGAGCCGGATCCCGTGCACCATGCCGTCGCCGGTGAACCAGTGGTAGTCCGCTCCCACCGGCCGGATCGGGTTCGGCCCGTTGCGCAGGTACCGACCGTCGAGCTCCTCGGGGATGGTCCCCGCCACCGGCAGATCGAAGGCCGTGACCTCCTCGGTCACCGGCCCGAAGTTCTCTCGCACGTACGGGTTCGCCGGCGCGTGCGGCGGCGTCTTGGCATCGGTCATGGCCCCTCCGTTCCGATCAGCTTGCGGCAACCCCGCAATGGTGCCCTGTTCGCAGCCGGTGAGCAGGATGGATGACACAGGCGATCCACCTTCGGACTTCGGCTGATCCGCTGATCCGCTGATCAGGGAGTCGACGGCTCGGCTGCCGTTGCACAGCCGTCGCCGACAGGCGCCGCGGGCATCGACAGGAAGGCATCGACGATCGACTGGGTGCAATCGGATGCGTCCCAGAGATGGTGACCGCCCTTCGGGAGCTCGACAAAGGTCGCGTGCCCAAGACCTTGCGCGATCGACCGCGCCCGCGGCGCTGGGGTGACGGGGTCGAATCGCCCGGCGAGTACGAGTGTGGGCACGTCGGCCGTGACCGGCTCGACGAACGCCGATGGCACGGTCGACGACGGCCACCCTCGGCACCACAGGAAGGAGTAGGTGAGGAGCGTCGAGGTCCAGTTTCCCGGATCCGCCAGCACCGCGTCGTCGACACCAGGATCTGCTGCGAGCAGCGGGGACCGGTCGGCGCAGCTGACGGCCATCGTCGTGCCCTCCGCGAACACCTCGTTCCGTTGGATGGCCGCCGCCACCATCTTCGGCAGCACGACCTCCGGAGCGGTACCCATCGCCCTGATGGTCGCGGGCAACGCCGGGATCAGATCGGTCATGGTCAGCGCGCCGAAGATGAACAGCATCAGATCACGTCCCGTGATGGTCACCTGGCGGACACCGAACGGAGCACCCAGATCGACCTCGCCGCGGAACGGCGACGCGTTCAACCGGTCCACCAGGGCGTCGATCTCGGCGCGCAGGTCCGCGTGGGTGGCCACGCAGGACCGGTCGGCGCTACACGCCGCGACGAGCTCGGCGACCGCCCGATCACCACCCTCCACCACCAATGACGCGCTTGTGGCTTCGACGCCGAGGGTGGAGTCGAGCACGACCCCGGCGACCGAGCCCGGATACCTCCGAACCACCTCGAGCGCCACCCTGGTGCCGTAGGAGACACCGAGCAGGCTCCACCGTTCGACCCCCAGCGCACGACGAAGGTCCTCCACGTCCGCGGCCGTCTCGGGAGTGGAGAACGCCCCGAGGTCGATCCCGGACCCCTGCAGGCGACCCTGGCACGCCTGCTCCGCCGATCGTCGGAGATCCACTTCGACGGCGAACGGGTCGTCGCGCTCGAAGGCGGCCGCGGCGGCCGCCTCGACCTCCGGGCAATCCATGTCCGGCTCTGACTGCCCGGTACCGCGCTGGTCGAACAGCACCACGTCACGCCGAGCCAGCGTCGGCGACCCCACCCAATCGTTCGGCGCACCCCCCGGCCCCCCCGGGCCTCCGGACACGTAGACCACCGGGACAGTCGTCGGATCGGCCCCGGGCGAACGCACGACCGTGACCGCCAGGCGGAACGTGCGGCCATCACCAGTGCTGCGGCGCACCGGCACGGCCAACCAGTGGCACTCGACGCGCACCGACGAAGGCAGGGCTGCCGCGCGAGTCGGGTCACAGGGCCGGTCCTGCAGCGTGGGCCCGGCGTCGTTACGGGTCGGTGCTCGTTCGCTGGTCGTCGCTCGGGATGCGCCAGCCTCGGATGTCGAGGCCCCTGAGCCGGCACAACCTGCGAGCAGGATCGACCCGGCGAGGAGCGTCACCGGCAGCATCGGTCTCATTCTCTCGTGTCCCATCTGTACGGGGTCCGACGACGCCGGTCCCTCGGCTCGTCACGGTGGTCCACGGAGCCCGGCCGGAACATCCACCGAGCGGTGGATGTTCTGCGGTGCTTCCGTGCAAGTATCGACGTGGATGGATCGAGCACGCTCTCTGCCGACCGGCGTGGTGACCTTCCTGCTCACCGATGTCGAGGACAGCTCCGGGCACTGGCGGCGGGACGAGGCCGCGCCGACGATCGCTCGCCAATGCGAGGTCATCGCCGACATCGTCGGCGCGCACGGAGGCGTCCGCGTCGTCGAGCAGGGCGGCGGACACTCGACGGTCAACGTGTTCTCGTTCCCCGCCGACGCCACCGCCGCCGCGATTGCGATCCACCTCGCGCTCGCTCGTGAGGGATGGCCGGCCGAAGAGCTCAAGGTCCGCATCGGCATCCACAGCGGACCCACGGAGACCGTCGAAGAGAGAGCGCTCAGCGGAGCGACCGCCATCCGGTGCGCCCGGCTGCGCGACCTCGCCCACGGTGGCCAGACCCTCCTGTCTGCCGCCGCGGCAGCACTGGTCCTCGACAGCCTCCCGGCGCAATGCGTCCTCACCGAGCTCCCCGAGGTCTTCCTGAACGGCCTGTCGCGTCCCGAGCGGCCACATGATCTCGGCCACCCGGAACTCCCACGATCCGTTCGGTGGACCCCGACCGACGCCACGAGCGAGCTGCCGTTCTTCCCGACGAGCTTCGTCGGGCGCGAAGCGGAGATCGCCGAGCTGCTGGATGTCATCGGCGGTTCCTGGCTCACGACGATCACGGGCACTGGAGGTTCCGGGAAGACGCGACTCGCTCATCAAGTAGCGCAGGCCGGTCTCCCCACATTCGAGGCGGGCATGGTCTGGGTCGACCTGTCCCCCATCGACTCACCCAGTCGGGTCGCCTCCGCGGTTGCGCAGGCGTGTGGCATCAGCCAGTCGCCAGGCGGCGCGGAACCGCACGAGCTGATCGTCCGCCACCTCCGTTCCTTCCGACGTCTCGTCGTGCTGGACAACTGCGAGCATCTGGTGGGAGCCGTGGCGTCCTTGCTGAGCATCGTGGCGTCGCACGATCCTCACTCCGTCGTCCTGGCTACCAGCAGGGAGCCACTCGGCGTCCCCGGCGAGACCGTCTGGCGCGTCCCGTCGTTGAGCTTCGCGGCCCCCAAGGCATCCACCTCGGAAGACACCATCGGCGACGGTGCTCGGCTGTTCCTCGACCGCGCCCACGCCGCACGGCCTGACATGGACTTCGGCCCGCACGCCGCCACCATCGAGCGGATCTGTCGCCGACTCGACGGCGTTCCGCTGGCGATCGAACTGGCCGCCGCTCGCACACGGGCCCTGTCGGTCGATGAGCTGGCGCGCGCCCTCGATGACCGGTTCCGGTTGCTGACGTCGGGTCCCCGGGCGCTCGAACGCCACCGCACCCTCGTCGCGTCGATCGACTGGAGCCACAACCTGCTCGACGGAGCGGAGCAGCTCCTCTTCCGGCGACTGTCCGTGTTCGCTCAGAACTTCGGGCTGCGCCATGCCGAAGCCGTCGTGAGCGATTCCCGTCTCGGGCGCCTCGAGGTGTTCGACCTCCTCGCTCGCCTCGTCGACAAGAGCCTCGTGCAGCACTCCGAGCGCGATGGCTACTCGCTGCTGGAGTCCATCCGGCACTACGCATCGCAGAAGGCCGCCGACGCCGGCGAGTTGGAGACGATCCGCGACCGCCACGCCGCGCACTTCGGCGCGATGGCGAACGTGTGGGCTCTCGATCGCCAGCTGGCCTCGGCCGAGCTCACCGCCGAGCTGGCGAGCGCCGGTCCCGACCTGCGCCTGGCATTGGACTGGGTCCTCCCCCGCGACCCGGACCTCGTCCCGATCCTGCTGCGACCGATCGTGCACGAGCTCGGCATGTCGTGCCAGCACCGCGACGCCGACGTGCTCGTGCAGCGCGTCTGCTCCGGCCTGGTCGAGCGCTCGCCGCAGTGGTGCGAAGCGCTGGCGGCCTCGATGTGCTACCTGTGGGTGAGCGCGCCCGGTTGGTGGGGTGACGGTGCTCGCGCCGCGCTCGAAGTGCTCGCTGACCTCGACCCCCTGGTCCGACGCTGGCTCGAGTTCGGGCTCCTCGGCTTCAGCCTCCTCGTCGGGGACGAGGGCGTTGCCGAGCGGGTGGAACGCCTCATCGACGCGGCGGGCGAAGACGGGGACGACGCGTTCGTCGTGCGAGTCAGCACGCTCCTCGCCTTCTACTGCGCAACCGCAGGCGATCTCCCTCGGGCCGAGTCGCATCTCGATTGGATCGAGCGGCGCGCCACGGACTCCCCCGAGATCATCTCGAAGATGCGATCGGCCCGCGTCTGGGTCGATGTCTGCCACTGCGACCTCGACCGAGCCGTCGCCCACACCGAAGCAATGTTCGCCAGAGCCGTGACCGAGGCCGAGCCCTACATCGCAGGCGCGCTGGCTGCTTGGTTCACCGGATCCGCGGACCTCATGGAACGCATCCACCGCGATGCGCTGCGCCAGGACTTCACCGGCTACAGCGAAGCCGTGCCGCACTTCACCGACATCTGGACCTCCCTCATCGCCGACGACGTCAACGCTGCTCAGCGCGCAGTCGATCAGATGCTCCGGTCACCCATCTCCGCGTCCATGGCGCAGGCCAAGATGGTCGCCGCCAGCATCGCCCTCGCGGTGGACGATGTGGAGCAGGCCCGCCAGCAGGCTGACCACGGCCTGCTGATCTGCCGCGATGCCGACGCGCCGTTCGCCTTCGTCGGCTGCCTCGGCGTGCGCGCCGAGATCGCTCGGCTCGACGGCGATCTCCCCGCGGCGCTGAGCCTCTGCCACCAGGTGATCGACATCGCCGTCCCGCTCGGCCTGACCTTCGCGGTGATCTCTGCGATCGAGTGCCTGGCGACCGTGCTCGCCGACGATGGGCGCACAACCGAGGCCGGCCGGCTGCTCGAGGGGTGTGTGCGCTCCCGCTCGCTGACGGGCTTCTCCGCCCGGTACCCGCGCGCAGCGGCCGAGGTGGAGGCGACGCGCGCCACCCTCGACGCCGCTGATCTGGAGGCCGGCGAGTCGCTCTCGATGGACGATCTGGTCGCGTACGTGACCAGATCACGCGGCGCCCGCACACGACCGACCACCGGTTGGGAGGCATTGACACCCGCAGAGCAGAAGGTCGTCGGCCTCGCTGCCGACGGTTTGTCGAACCGCCAGATCGCCGAACGCTGCTTCATCGGCGTCTCGACCGTCAAGACTCACCTGGTCCACGCCTACCAGAAGCTGGGCATGGCAACCCGATCGGAGCTCGTCGCCGCGGCGGCGCGACGCCAGCCCTCCCCACCGGGTTGACAGGTGGACATGGGCCGCACATGAAGTTGCGTTCCTCGTCGCACTGATGATTCGCACCTCACGTCCAGGTCGGCGGGTCGACGGACGCCATGCGCTGACAGACGTCAGCCGGCGAACGGCGCCGCCGCCGGGACCGCCACCGCCCGCGGCGTGGCGGGCACGAACGAGACCGATGTCGTCGACGTGGTGACGGTGGTCGTCGTGGTCGGGGTCGCGGTCGTCGTTGTCGTCGGCGGCGGGGCGGCGGCTCGCGCGAGCAGCTCCCGGACGGTGACGTAGGCCGGCTTCGGGCGGAACTGCTCGTCGAAGAGCAGGGGCCGGGTCGGGGTGCTGAAGAAGCCCAGGCCGTCGAGCCACGTCGCGGCGTCGGTCAGGCCCCACGTGGTGACCTCCTCACACCCCTTCACCGCGAGGCAGGTGCCCACGATCCTGCCGTAGGCCTCGGCCTGCTTGGTCGGACCATCGGCGTCGCCCGGATCGGTCAGCACGTCGAGCTCGGTCACCGCCACCCGCAGGCCGAGCGCGGTGAAGTCGCGCATCTGCGCCGCGAAGGCCACGGGATCGGGCCCGGAGACACCGAAGCGATGCGTCTGGAGCCCGATCCCGTGCACCGGGGCGCCGTCGGCGAGCAGCTGCTTCACCAGCGCCACGAGCGCCTTGTGCTTCTCGGGGGACCACTCGGTGCCGTACTCGTTCAGCCACAGCTCCGCCGTCGGGTCGACCGCGTGTGCGGTGCGGAAGGCGTCCGCCACCCAACCGGGCCCGAGGACCCGCCAGAAGACGCTGTCGGATGGCCCGGTGCCGAGCGTGGCGAGTGGCTCGTTGACGACGTCCCATCGATGGATCCGGCCGGCGTAGCGCCCCATGACGGTGCCGATCTCCTTGTCGACCTCGGCGCGCAGGGCGACGGGGTCGGTCGTCGAGCGGACCCACGCCGGGGTGAAGGCGTCCTGCGCCCACACCAACGTGTGCCCCCGCACCGCCAGCCCGTGGTCCTCGGCGAAGTCCACGACGGCGTCCGCCGACGCGAACTGCCAGGTGCCCGGGGACGGCTGCACCGTGTACCACTTCAGCGCGTTCTCGGGTGTCACGGCGTTGAACTCGCGGGCCAGCGTCGTCGCATACGGGCCGGGCGCCACCTCGTCCTTCTCGGCGGTGGCACCGATCCGGAAGCCCATCGGCGTGGCCAACCCGCGCAACGAGCACGTGGCGGGGTCGGCCGGGTTGCAGGCCGGGGTGGCGGCCGCGCGTGGCGTCGGGAAGCCGGTGACCCAGAGCGGCATCACGAGCAAGACGGTCGCCACGACGAGCGCGGCGCCGCGCCGACGGCGACGGGCCGCGGCGGGCCCCGAGGTGCAGACGCCCTGTCGCGTGCGCTCGCTGCTGCCGCGGTCAGGAGGCGTCACAGGGCGAGGCTACCGATAGCCGATGCGTCTTCGCCGGCGGCCTGCGCGCGGTTGCGCGCGGCGGGCGACTGCCCGGGTGGCCCGCGCCGTGGTCTCCTCGGCACCGAGTCCGTGGCGGTGGCACGTCAGAGCAAGCAGGCGCGTCGGGCGGGATCGACTTCCCCCACGCGAGTCGGGCGAAACTCGACCGTCGTCTCGTCCGGCCCCGTGACCTCCGCGGTCGTGTCCGAGGTGAATCGAACCACGACGTCGACGGCTTCCGGCAATGTGCGATCGCCGTGTCCCCAAACGGGCGCCACCTGCGCCTCCCAGGTCCGCCCGTCTCGAACGAACCACGTCAGGTGGCCGCCCGTCCCGAAGTCCTGGCATGAGCGCTGGAAGGCCGTGATGTGCGCGCTCCGCCACCCGACACCGGCGGTGATCGCGGCACCGCCGACCACCCCGATCCCCGCGACCAGGAGGGCGGCCTTCCACCACGAGACCCGTGGCCGTGGACGCGGCGACGGTCGCCCTGCGGGGTGATGCGCGGTGGATGGGGCCCGCCCGTCGTCCATGGAGCTGATTCTCATCGAGGTCACGTGCCGTCAGCGTCGGGCTGCCGCAGCCGCGACTTGGGTGCGGTTCGTCACGCCGAGCTTGCCGAGGATGTTGCTGACGTGGGTCTTGACGGTGGCTCGGCCCATGATGAGCGTGTCAGCGATCTCCGGGTTGGTGCGGCCTTCGGCGACCAGTGCGGCGACCTTGGCTTCGGTGGCGGTGAGGCTCTCCCACCCCATCGCTGGTCGTCGTCGTTCTCCTCGGCCGCGGCGGGCCAGATCGACGGTGTCCGCCATCGACAGCGCCTTGCCCTTCGCCCACGCGTGGGCGAGCTCCTGCTCGTCGAGGGTGGAGTGGAGTCGGTCGACGTCGGCGAGGTACGCGTGCTGTCGGCCGATCCGGCGGACGACACCCGCTTCGTCGCGGATGGCCGATGCCGCCCCCAGGAGCACAGCGGCGGCGGCGGGGCGATCGTGGTCGAGCTCGATGCCGGCGATCTCCTCGAGCACATCGGCGACGTACTGCGGGTAACCGAGCCGAGCTTGGATGTCGAGGGCCCGGTGCAGCCGGTCCTCGGCGATCGCGAAGCGCTGCGCGTCCCGGTCGATCGCGGCGAGGAGGCGTTCGGCGTTGGCGACCTCGTGCTCGTTGGGTGCCTCCTCTGCCTCGTGGAGGACGTCTTCGAGTGCGGACGAGGCGGCGTCGGAATCGCCGCTGGCGTAGAGCGCGAGCGCCCGCGTGTTGCCCATGCGGAGTCGCCACGAGATCGACTGCTGGAACGAGCCCCAGAAGGGCTCGAACCGATCGACCGCTTCATCCGCACGACCGAGGTCGATCAGGGCGTCGATGATCGGCAGGGCGATGGAAGGGACGTACCCGTACTCGCCGGCGTCGACATGTCGACGCATCAGCGCCTCCATCGAGTCGAGAACCTCAGCGGCGTCGCCCCGGGCGACGTCCACCAGCGCTGCCTGGGCATGGACGAGGGCCTGCGCATTCAGCTCGGTCAGCGACGCGGTCACCTGGCCGATCCGCCCGGCAGCCGAATGCACGTCGTCGTAGCGGCCGAAGCGGCGGTCGACCAAGACGCGACGTGCGATCTCGTCGGCGAGCAGCTGCGGGTGTCGAAGGGCGTCGGATTCCACGCGCAGCTGGTCCAGCACGGCTCGGCGAGGTCGAACCGGCCGAGGGTGATCTGGGCGAGCGACTCGCTCACGAGGCTCGTGGCGGCCCAGAACCGCTCGCCCGCAGCGAGGCAGAGCGATCGTTGGGCCTCGGCTCGAGCGAGCACGGTGTGCGGGTCGTGGAACGCCTCCGCCTGGCTGACCAGCACTTGGAAGCGGCCCTCCCAACGGATGTCGCTCTGGGAGCGGGCCAGCGCGATGCCGTCGTTGGCGGCATCGCGCCAGCTGCGGGAGGTGGTGTTGATCCCCAGCGACGCGCCGGCCCACAGGAGTCTGATCTGCTCTTCGGTCGTGAGGAGCTGACCGATGTCGTCGCCGCTGCGGCGCAGCCAGCGGAGTGCCTCGAGGGCCCGGCCCCGCCAGATCCAGAACCAGGGAGTGGCGGCGATGATGCGAGCGACGTCGGCGGGTCGTCCGTGGGTCAGGGCCCAGTCCATCGCGGCACGGAAGTTGTCGAGGTCGAAGTCGAGTTGCGTGAGGGCGTCCAGGACCTCGGGTTCTTCGAGCGCGGCGCCGTAGGTGATGGCCGAGGCGATGCACCAGTCAAGATGACGGCCGAGCGCGTCGTCGGCTTCACCGGCCTCGATGAGCCGTTCCCGAGCGAACCAGCGAACGGGCTCGAGCAGGTGGAGTCGGCGCACAGGGCCAGGGCGATCGACCAGCAGGGAGCAGCGCTGGAGCCGTTCGATGGCCTCGTCGACGCCGGGTACGTCGAGGAGCAACGCGGCCGCCGCGCTCATGGTGAAGGAACCGGCGAACGCGGAGAGCTGTCGGAACACGCGCTGCTCGTCGGGTTCGAGGAGCTGGTAGCTCCAGGCGACCGACGCCTCGATGGTGCGCTGCCGCGCGACGGAGTCGCGCGAGCCACCGGCGAGCAGCGCGAAGCGCTCCGTCAGGCGGGCCGCCAGATCCTGGGGTGGGATCGACGCGCTGCGGGCCGCGGCGAGCTCGAGCGCGAGCGGGATGCCATCGAGGCGTCGACACACCGCGGCCAAGGCCTCCGAGTCCGTTCCGTCAGGCTCGTAATCGGGTCGGACGCGCCGGATCCGGTCGACGAGCAGCCGGCCGGCGTCGCTGTCGAGCAGGTCACTGCCGTCGGGTGCGGTCGGTGTTGCGAGCGATGGGACTCGCCAGACGACCTCGTCACGCAGCGCCAGCGGCTCGCGGCTGGTTGCGACGATGCGCACGGCCGGGCATCCGGCCTGGATCGCAGCGATCGTCGCGGCGGCCTCATCGATGACGTGCTCGCAGTTGTCGACGATGAGCAGCAGTGCGCGGGGCGCGAGGTGCACGACGATGCGATCCGTCGTGAGCTCGGCGGTGGTGTGCAGTCCGACCGCAGCGGCGACGGCGTCCATGACGGCGTCGGGGTCGGTGATCGGGGCCAGGTCGACCCAGGCGGCGCCGTGGGCGAAGCGGCCGATGGTCTCGTGGGCGAGCTCGATGGCCAGGCGGGTCTTGCCGCACCCGCCGGCCCCGACGACAGAGAGGACGCGGTGCCGGTCCAACAGGTCAGCAAGGGCGCGGAGGACGTCTTCGCGACCGACGAGCGACGAGTCCGGGTGGGGAAGGGTGGCGGCGGCGGTGCCCACCGTCCGGAGGGGTGGGAAGGACTTCCGGTGGCTGTCGGGAGTGACCTGGACGATGCCGACCGGCTCGCCGATGCCCCGGAAGCGGTGCGGGCCGAGGTCCAACAGGTCAACGGCACCGCAGAGACCGGCGCGTCCCAGTTCAACGGCGGTGGTGGACGCGAGGATCTGGCCGCCGTGGCCGGCCTGCAGGAGACGGCCGGCGCGGTTCATCGTGGGGCCCTGGTAGCGCCCGGTGTCGTCGAGGTGCACCTCGCCGGCGTGGACGGCGACCCGGGCCAGAAGAGGTTCGGGTCCCGCCCACACCTCGGAGCGCATCGCCAGTTGCAGGTCGACAGCGGCGGCCAGCGCGTCCGACGCCCGGGCGAAGGCGGAGACCGTGCTGTCGCCAGCACCCTGCTCGGGAGCGCGCCAGCCGGCCCATCGCTCGCAGACCTCGTCGACGATGCTCAGGTGCCGGGCCAGGTCGGCCACCATCGCACCAGGGTCGCGTTCCCACTGCCCGGTCGAACCCTCGAGGTCGGTGAGGACGAACGCGACGATTCCCATCGGCCGCGAGGAGGACACCGTCTCCATCGGTCCATGATCGTCCACGTCGCACCCTCCTCGCCCAGCGCCTGCAGATCGGGGCTGGCTCAACGGCCGTGCTCGAGAAGCCACGGGACCAGCCGGTCGACGAACCGCTGCGGGTCCGCCAGATGGAGCCAGTGCCCGGCTCCTTCCCACGTCTCGACGATGGCCGACGGCATGGCGGCGAGCACCGAAGCGTCCTCACTGCTGGGCGGGCCGGCCTGCAGCACCAGCGTCGGCACCGAGATCGAAGCGAGGGCTGCCGTGAAGTGGGGCTGGCCGGCGGCGATCACCTTCGGGGCGGCGAAGAGTCCCCGCCAGTACGAGCGGATCACTTCCGGCCGAGGCGTCAGCCCCTGGCTGAGTGCCTCGGCGGACAGGGTCCCCGTCGGGAGATGCGTGGTCTCGAACGACCGGAACGCCATGAGCGTGTCACCATCGAGGATGCGGCTGCGGTAGGGCGCGAGCGTGGCAGCGAAGGCGGCCACGTGCAGACCGACGGGGTCGACGGCGACGACCGTCCGGACCAGATGCGTCGCCGCATACAGCAGCGCCACGATCGCGCCGAGGGAGTGGCCGACGACCGCGGGCCGTTCGAGGCCGAGCGCCTCGACGAGCTCGTGCACGGCACCGACCGCAGACATGGCATCGCACCGCTCGTCGAGCGAGTCGCCATGGCCCGGGAGGTCAACGCAGACGCACCGGAGGTCGTCCGGGAGGTGCCGCTGGATCGGTTCCCAACGACGGCGACTGCTTCCGAGGCCGTGGAGCATCACCACCGGAGGGCCGGCGCCCGTCTCGTCGTAGGCGAGCATCAGCGGTTCCCTGCGTCGACGGCGCACAGGACGGCATCCCACGCCAACTCCGAGGCCACGGTGCCCAGCGCAGTCGCCGTTGCGTCAGCCAGGACCTCGTTGGTCGTCGCGAACCAGAGTGCGTCGCCGTCGAGCGAGCAGTGGAACGGGTGGATCGCCCGGGCCATCGAGGCGTGGATCTGGCGGGCGAGGCTCCGGCGATCCCGGTGCCCCAGACGAGCGTCGGTCACGACCACGGTGAGCGTCGTGGCGATCGCGGCCCCGGCCGAACCGAAGAGCTCGACCTGGCGGCGCTGACCGTGCACCAAGTCCTCCGGGCTCATGTGGCCGCGGCGCCCCGAGACGGGGTCCCGGTTGCCTCGCACGACCTCGCCGCGACGGTCGACGATCACGCCCAGCCCGTTCGCCACGACGATCACCAGGAGCCGAGCGCCGCCGAACGTGCCGAACGCTGCGCCCTGGCCGCCCGGTTCGGACCAGCCGTCGCGGCCGAGCTTGCCGCAGCGCGCCGCACGACCGGCGCCCACCCGGCCCGCCGGCACGATCCCTGCTCGCGCGGCGACGAGCGCAGCGCGGCCCAGCTCCCAATCGGGGTACCGGCCCGTCCGTCCCGGTTCGGCGAAGTCGTAGATCGCGCCGCCCATCACGAGGGGGAACCGGATCGGATCGCGCTCGCGTCGGGCGTACAGCTCGTCGGCGACCCCTGCTGCGGCCGCGACACCCAGGGCCGAGCCGCCGGCCAGGCAGATCGCCTCGGCGCGCGGCAACTCGGGGTTCATCAGCACCGCCGCGCCGCCCCGCACGTCCAGCTCGATCGCCGCTGGTCGATCGAGCGTCACGACGGTGCAGCCGGTCGGTCCCCGCTCGTCGGTCGCCACCCCCACCCGGACTCCGGCGAGATCGAACGGGACAGACCGGGCGCCGCGGGGATCCGCGATGTCACGGTTCACCGTGGCTCCTCCGAACGGGGCCGACCGGCCGGCAGCCCACCGGCGTCCACCGCTGCCGGCACCCGCGTCGTCCCTGTGGGCGGCTTCGTCTGCGCCGCGCCCACGTCGGCCGACGGGCGAGCCGAGCCGTCGGGCAGCCCAGTGCCTTCGGCTCGAGCACCATGGAGAGTTGCACCGGTGATCACCAGAGCGGCAATCGCCGCCATCAGTCGTCGTCGCATGGCAGAAAGCGTGCGCCCGGCGCAGGCACCGAACATCCGCCACCTGGGGGAGCTCCGCCTCGCTGCGGACCGTCCTCTGGCGATGGTCAGGTGGCGGGCGGGTCGTAGAGCGAGAGCTCCTCGGCATCCGGGCGTTCGATCCGCGTCGCCCAGTAGGCCACGAGGCGGGGATCGATGTGCGGGGCGCCGTCGGGCAGCGTGCGGTTGCGCGCCTCCACCCGTGCGGTCAGCACGGCCACGGGTGCATCGAGGAATCGGAGCTCAACGGCCACGCCGTGGTCGCGGGCCCAGGTTCGACGCAGATCCCGCTCGCGGCGCTGCCAGACCCCACACTCGTCGACCACGGTCATCCCCCTGCGGAGCAACTGCTGGGAGAGCGTCCACTGGAGCGTCTCGACCGCGATCCGGCCGTCCCGGTCGTAGACGTCGAACCCGAGCGCGACCAGCCACTCATCGGGGCACATCCGCACGGCGCCCTTGGCTTCGAGCTGCTTGGCGAGCGTGGTCTTGCCGGCGCCCGCCACCCCGCACAGCAGGATCAGTCGACCTGTCATCTCTGTCCGTTCCACGCCATCGCCCCCCCAGAGGATCGGCACCACGTCGATCGAACATGACCACGAACATCCGTCACATGGGGGAGGTTCCCGGCCGCCCGCTCACCGATCCTCGTTGCGCGGCTCCCCAGCGAGCCGAGTCGGCCCAGCCGACACAGACCTGCACCCGCGACCGACGAGGACCGAGCCCATGACCTTCACCGTGAACAGCACCGACTTCTCGGACGGCGACCACCTTCCCGTCGACCACCTGCTCTCCGAGCCGTTCGGGTTCGGCTGCTCCGGCGCCAACCGCTCCCCGGCCCTGTCCTGGAGCGGCGCCCCCGATGAGACCCGCAGCTTCGCGTTGACCTGCTACGACCCCGATGCCCCCACCGGCAGTGGGTTCTGGCATTGGATCCTTCTCAACCTCCCCGCCGACACCACCGAGCTCGCCGCCGGGGCCGGCAACGAAACCGGCATGCGATTGCCGGATGGAGCCCTGCACGTGGTCAACGACTTCGGCACCATCGGCTACGGCGGCCCCTGCCCGCCCCCGGGACACGGACCCCACCGATACCAGTTCACGGTGCACGCCCTCTCGGTCGAGGCCCTGCCCGTCGACCGCACCACACCGCAGGCGGTCACTCGCTTCCAGCTCCATGCCCACACGATCGCCACGACGAGCATCACAGGGCGATGCGAACGGTGAACTCCCCAGGCCGCGGTTCGAGCCCCCCGTCCGCCGCACGTCACCATTGACGCATCACCGAGCTCGCTCGGTTCGATCACAACGGGTCGTCCCACGGGACTGATCCGGTTGAACCGTCCGGTTCTTGTCCCGCCGGGACCGTTCCTGACGATGTTCGGCCCTCTCCATCGTTGACAGACCCCGACAATCCGCCGGGCTTGCCCGCCGGGCTATGCCCAAAGGCCGTGTTGATCACACTGCCATCCCGATCGTGGAAGATCGGCGCGGCATCGTCACGGGCCTTCGTCCACCACGTCCCGTCGGGGCTCGACCCGATCCAGGTTCCGTCGGAGAACCGGGTCATGATGGTGCCGTCCGAATACTCGCGGGTTTCCCCGCCGGGGTACTCGTGCGCGGTGTAGTTCCCATACGCATATTCGTTGCTGAAGTACTGCGTCGAATGCGAGTGCGGCAGGTGCATGCTGCGTCCGTCAGGGAACGTGAGGTCGAGGGAGCCGTCGGGGTTCCTGGTCGCCGAACTGGTCCCCGCGCCGGGCGGCGGGTTCGCCCCATTTGGTACTCCAGCCGAGGGGGCCGCGTTCGGGACACTGCCCGGGCCCGATGGCGCCGACGCCCCGGCCGAGCCGGCACCCGCGGAAGCCGACGCGGCGGCGGCTAACCCCGCCAGACCTCCCATGAGCGAGAAGAACGCGAAGAACAGCGCGAGGTCGGCGTTCAGTGACGAGTTGGCGGGTGAGCAGCTGACACACGCGTCCACCGCGGCGGCGCGGATCATCGGCCATGTCCTGCGGGGTCGGCGCCGGGGGCGCGTTGGCGTCGCCCGAGCTCGGTCATGCGGGCGGATACGACGGCAGGGCGGAGGAACAGCCCGTGGCGCAGCGCTTCGCTCAGGGCTTCGGTGCGCTCGACCTGGAACAGCCAGCCCGCTGCGCCGAGCAGCAGGAACGACGAGAGGGTTCCCCGCAGGGTGAGGGCCTGGAGAACGTCGGTGGCGACGGTGTCGGTCTGGGACGCGATCAGGTTGTTGAGAGAGTGCTCCGCGACGGTGACCACGTACATGACAGGCGCCGCCAGGAGTGCCCAGCGGTATCGGTGTCGGTACAGGGCGCTGATGCCGACCCCGACGCCCATCGCCGCTCCGGCGACGAGGTGGCCGGCACCGAACCACCAGGTGTCCAGGATGTCGCCGCCGTGGGCGCTCGGGAACACCCAGCTGAGCGGCGCCGCGAACGACCAGTTCGGGCCGCCGCGCCCGTACAAGGCGTTCTCGTTGAGCGCGAACCCGAGGCCGACCCAGGCGCCGAGCAGCATCGCGTCCAGAGCGGCCGGCCGCAGTGGTCGCCGAGCGGCGACGATCGCGATGACGAGCACCGGGAGCACGAGGAAGAAGTTCTCGGTGAGCGGCACCCACAACGAGTGCCCGAGCGGATCGTCCTCGCCCAGCCGGGCGAGCATCGGCACGCCGACGACGCGGGCCATGGCCGGAACGGCGAGGAATCCGACGAATCCCATGCTGAGCGCCACCCGCCATCCCAGCGTGCGGCCTGGTGCAGCCAGCAGGAACAGCGCCGACACGCCGCACAGCTGGGCGACCACGTCGGGCCCGAAGACCGACCACCCGGCGTCGCGGGTGAGACCGGGGAGCACCGTCGCCACCGCAACGGCCGACAGGGCGACGCCGACGGTGGCAATGCGAGTCGCAACCCGGGCCCGCTGTTCGACGGATGCCCGCGTGCCGAGGTAGCGCACCAGCAGCCCGAGAGCGATCGAGCCGGCGGCGAGCACGGCAGCCACCGCCCAACCCTCTGGCACCGCCCCGAGCGAGCGGGCGGCGCCCGCGCCGATCGCTCCGGCGATGGCCAACGCCCCGGCCACCGCCAAGCGGCGATCGGCGCGCCGTTCCGCGCTTGGTGCCGCCGCTGTGGTCATCGCGGCGCCCTGGATCCGAGCACGATCGACGGCGAGAGCGATCGGTAGAGGTCGGCGACGACCGCATGGGCCTGCTCGTCGCTCGGCGCCTTCGAGTCGAGGATCGGCCAGCGCAGCTCGATCGAAACGGTGCGGGATCGCTGTTCGGCGAACAGCGCCCACACGCCGCTCGGTCGGCTCGACGCCCGGCAGGCTCGCTCCGCCGGTTCGAGGTCAACTTCCTGGGCACCGGACCGACCCACGCAGCTCCCTTCGATGATCCCCCACCGGTCGTCGACGGTGACCGAGAGGTCCTTGGTCTTGCCACCTCCGAAGTCGACGGTGTAGGTGCACTGGCTCGAGAGGCGACTGGTCCTCGGCTTGGCGGCCTTCACCGTCACTGAGGTGAGCGGTGCGAATGCCGCGGCAACGTCGTCGCCGGGAAGCGCGTCGCACACGTCGATCGGGCCCTGGCCCGCGAGCTGGTCCTCGAATTGGACGAGCCGGAAGCGGGCCGGTTGACCGGCCATCGGCTCGCTGCAGCGCCGGGCGGCCCACCGCCAGATCGCGAGCATGTCCTCGGCCCCATCGTGGCGGTCGAAGTCGGGGTCGTCGCGGTAGCCGGCGTGGACCCGCTCGACCTCGTCGGCGATCTCCTTCGGGACCGAACGGGCATCGTCGGGGCCCAGCTCGCGGATCGGGGCCACGAACTCGCCGAGGTGGCGGCAGAACGAGACCTCTTCGGGGGTGGACGGCTCGGTCGTGGTCGTCGTCTCCTCGCCCCGACCGCCGGACGCGTCCCCGTCGCGCGGTGGCGAGCCGGGCTCTCGCTGAGTCGATCCCGTGCTCATCGCGCCGTCCCCCAGCGTGGGGTCCTCGCCCGACGAAGGAGCGCCGCCCGACGGGCGGTTGGCGGCCGCTCCGGTCGACGACGCGGGCGACCCGATCGCCCGGTAGGTCGGCCAGTTGGGCAGGGCGGCCGCCTCGAGGTTGGGGCTGCAGCGCGCCAGCAGCAGGGTGAGACCGATCACGACCGCGGCAACGGCGAACGACCGCCGGGCAGGTCGGTTACGCCCCCGGGTTGTCTGTCTCGTCCCGCTTGCCATCGACGTGGTCGCTCCGGTCAGAACCGCTGATCGGCAAGCTTGGCGATCTCGACCAGCAACGCGACGTCGTCGGTGCCGTTGGGGCTGAGCGCGGTGCTGGTGTGCACGATCAGCTCGGACTCGCTGTCGCCGACGTAGAGCTGGGCCCCGTCCACCGAACCGCCGTACTGCTCGACCCAGCCGTCGCGCCCGCCCACCCTGACCTCGGTCACCGCCGCGATGTGGTCCTCCTCGCCCACCACCGGCGGGGTCTGGTCACCGGGGGGATGGGTGACGTCGAACTGGTTGACCTGCACCGTCACCTTTCGGCCGGTGTCGTCCTGATACCCGCAAGCCAGACCAGCCCCCTTCATCATGACCAGGACCCGCAGCTCGCCGCCGATGAGAGAAGCGACGTCCGATGGTGGGAGCGGCTGGCAGGCCTTGGGTTGCGGCGGTCCCGCCGTCGCGTCGTCGGGTGCATCGCCCCGCACCTCGCGGCCCGAGGTCGCCGTGGCCACCGGACCGTCCGCACCATCCTTGGCGGCCCCACACCCTGCGAGAGCGGCGGCCAGCGCACACGCCCCCGCGATCCTGCTCAACCGCCATTCGACCATGATGTCGGTGTACCCCGAGCGCGACGCCTCTTCATCCCCCGAAAGGGGGACATCTCGTCCTGATCGCCACGAGCCGACCACACGAGCGAGACTGCGACACCCGGCGTGAGCGCACCGCACCCCCGAGACTTCCGCGGAGTCGGACGGCGTTCGGGGGCCTCGAGGCTGCTCGGTGTCAGCCCGGGCGCCGGTTGTCGGCTCGTTGGTGATAGGCGGTTGCGACCTGGGTGCGTCGGGTCATGTCCAGTTTGCGGAGCACGTTGGACACGTGGGTCTTCACGGTCGCCTGCCCGATGATGAGGCGTTCCGCGATCTGTGGGTTCGTGAGGCCTTCCGCGACCAGCTCGGTGACAAGGAGCTCGGTCGGGGTCAGACTGTCCCAGCCGAATGCCGGTCGTCGACGATCACCCCGTCCTCGTCGTGCAACTTCGACGAGATCCGCGATGTCGGGGGTAGTCCCGGCGAAGAGCCGGGCCCGGGCCTCACCGACGGCTTCAGCCAGCGCTCGTGCTCGGTCGCCGCGTCCGCCGATCTCGTCAGCGAGCGCCGAGAGCTCGAGTGCATCGAGCACCGCAGGGACGGCACGAAGCTGCCACAGCTCATCGAGCGCGTCGGCGGTCCGCTCGTCAAACCGGCGATGCCCGTCTTCCAGTGCGTCGACTCGTGTGCGCAGGAGGTCGCCGCGGGCGGCGTCGAGCCGGTTCCCCACATCTTCGGCGTCGGCTACCAGGCGTTCGGCGACCTCGCGCGCGCCCTCGCTGTCACCTCGTCGGAGGAGGGCGGTGGCGAGGGTGTGGTCGAGCCAATGACGGTAGATCGCGGCCCATTCGACACCGGGATGGGACCGGAGGGCGTGGATGTCCTCCACTGCCTTCGCCGGCTCGCCGGCCGCGATCGCGGCCTGACAGCGGGCATCCACGAAGAGCGGGATGAACTGGAGCTCGCCGGCGCGGAGGTACTTGTCGATGGCATGGTCCATCGCGGTCGCGGCGAGGTCCGCATGCCCCCGCGCGGTGGCCAGCCAGGCCTCGACCGCATCGAAGCAGGCGGTGACGCTGATCGAGGTGAAGCCTTCGGCGAGGCGGCGACCTCGTTCGATCGTGCGGCGGGCGTCTCCCCAGCGGCCGAGCTGGTACTCGCAGATGCAGCGGCGGGCGGCGACGTCGAGGGCGAGGCGCCGGAATCGGAGCGTGGACGCTACCGCGTCGACTTCGTCGAGCCGTGCGACGGCGTCGGCGGGCCGACCGAGGAAGGTGAGGGCGAGGGCCGCGCCGCAACTCCCCCAGGCTGACCAGGCGAGGTCACCGCTCGCGGCGCAGAGCTCGCTGCCCTCCATGAGCGCCGCCAGGGACTCCGACGGGCGATGCCAGCTGTCGTGCGCGGCGCCCAGGACCAGCGCGCGACCCGACGAGCGACGGTCATCGGCTGACTCGGCGGCGGCGCCAGCGCGCGCCACCGCGTGGACGATCTCGTCGTGGTCTCCCCGAGAGGTGGCGAGGAGCGCCGCGGCGACAAGCCCCGGTGCAGCCGCCCGCGGATCGGTGCCGTCGTCGATCGTGGTGGCGCGTGATGCCCACTCGAGGCCCTCGTCGATGCGCCCGTCGTAGAAGCACGACAACGCCAGGTGGTCGACCAGGCTCCAAATGGCGTCGGCCCGGCCATTGTGTTCGGCGTGAGCGATCGCGGCACGGGCATCGTTCAGCAGGCGACGCGACCGATCGACCGCGCTCGCCGGATCCGGACCGTCGTAGTCCGGAGCGATGCCAGCAGCCCTGCCCACGACCCAGGCCAGGTGGCGGTCGCGCACGAAGCCGGTCTCGCCGGACTCGTCCAGGCGGTCCTCTGCGAACGCTCGTACCGTCTCCGACAGACGAAGCCTGCCGTCTTGGGCAGGCCCGACGAGGGACCGCTCGACCAAGCGGTCGAGGCACTCGGCGACCCGCCCGGCCGGGCCGCCGTCGACCTCGACCGCGTCGGCAGCTTCGAACGCCCCGCTGAAGACTGCGAGCCGCCGGAAGGTGATGCGCTCGTCATCGGTAAGCAGGTCGTGGCTCCACCGGATGGACGCGTCGAGCGTGCGCTGGTGGGGCTGCGCGTCGCGACGGGTTGCGGACAGGAGGCTGAACCGGTCGTCGAGGCCCGAGGCGAGATCGGCGAGTGGCATGGTGCTGGCGCGTGCGGCGGCCAGCTCGAGCGCCAGCGGGATGCCGTCGAGTCGGGTGCAGATGCGGTGGAGCTGTGAGGCAGTGTGATCGTCGAGCGGCGTCGCGACCCCGGCGCGGCCGAGGCGATCCAGCAGGAACACGGCGGCGTCGCTCGCGAGGATCGACGCCGGCGAGTCATCGTCCGCGATCGAGAGCGGCGGGATCCGACGAACTGCCTCGGCCCCGATGCCGAGTGGCTCTCGACTGGTGACCAGCAGGTGCAGCGTTGGGCATCGAGCTGCCGCCTCGGTGACGAGAACCGCAGCGGCATCGATGACGTGCTCCGCGTTGTCGAGCACCAGGAGGCGCCGCCCGTGACCGAGTGCATCCATGAGCGCATCGAAACGACCAGCGCTGCCCTGGTGCTCGACGCCCACCAGCGCGACCAACTCGTCCACCAGCGTGTCGTCGCTGCCCACGGGCGCCAACTCGGCCCAGTGGATCGAGTCGAACAGGCCGACGCTGGCAGACGCGGCTTCGATGGCCAAGCGTGTCTTGCCGGAGCCTCCCGATCCGGTGAGGGTGACGACTCGTTCGCGGCGGATGGCGGACACGAGGTGCCTGAGAAGCTCGTGCCGGCCGATGAGCGGCGTGGAAGGGACGGGTATCGAGCTCCCGACGGTCTCGATCGTGCGGATCGATGACGAGACGAGCCCTGTGCCTCGGGCCTCGAACACCGCCATCACCGTCGGGACGCCATGGAACCGGTGGCGACCCAGATCGTCGAGGGACACGCCCTCCGGGAGCTGCTCGGCCATGGCCGCCGCCGCACCCGACACGAGGAGCTGGCCCGCACCCGCCGCGCCCAGCAGCGCGACGGAGCGGGTGTGGGACGCGGGCAGCGGCGTGCCATCCGGCAGCTCGACCTCCCCGACGTCGACCGCAGCCCTCAGCCCGGCGCTCACCGAGACGCGAAGCTGGTAGATCCCAGCGACAAGGGCGGCGCCGACGGTCTCGTACGCCTCCACGGCCACCCGCGTCTCGCGGTCGCTCGGATCCCCGGACCGGAGGATGGCCCGGATGCCCCTGGCCGGGAGCCGGTAGCTCACTCGGTAGCGGCGAGCTGGTGGATCAGCTCGTGGTGGTCGAAGAGCAGCCGCTCGTGGATGAGGAGCCCGTCGACGAACCGCATGAGCAGCACGAAGGCCAACGACACCGACCGACCGGTCGGATCGAGCACGACCCCGTGCGGAAGCTCGAGCACACCCGTGTGCGTCCCGGTGACCGTTGCCTCGACCAGGACTCGCCCGTCGGCCGTGCACGACGTGTTGTCGATGCCGAAGTGGGTGTCGGGAAGGCCGGTCAGCATGGTGATCTCCCGGCCGAAGCTCCCGTCGAGGTCCAGTTCGGCGTCGGGCCACTCGACACGGTAGTCCGGCGACAGCAGGGCGGCTGCGGCCTCCAGGTCGCGCCGGTTGATGTCGTCGATCAGTCGGCGGGCGAGCTGCTCGTCGGCGCTCATCTCGGTCGTGTCGGTCGTGTTCGTCGTCATGGCTCTGATCGTGGGCCAGGTGGACGCCCGGAACCTCCGCCAAAGGGCGGAGAAGTTCTCACCCGAACGCACACGGGCGACGACCAAGACGACGAGCCACTCGAGAAGCGCGACGAGCCCTCCGAGGAAGGTGAGTGCGTTATCCGCACCGCACTCCCAAGCCGACCAGGTGTGGTCACCGCTTCCGCACCGAGCTCACCGCCATCGACAAGTCCCGCAACGGTCTCCACGGCCGCGGCCAGCTCTCGAGCGATCCGATCGAATCCTCGTCGAGGCGATCGTCGCTCGGCACCTCACCGGCGGGGTCGCGCCTTGCGATCGGTAAGCCGGTCAGCGATGCCGGTCGCCGCATTGATCGCAGTCACGCTGGCCCAGCGGAAGGGTTCGGGAGGGAGCGGGATCCGCCGTCGAGCGGCGAGCGCCTTCGGGGCCTCGGTCCGGCCGAGCACCATGCCGGCGGCGGTGTGGCCGAGCAGGCCGGCCAGGGCGAGACCGTGGCCGTTGTAGCCGAGCGACCGGGGCCACGTGATCGCGTCGCTCGTCGGGCCGATGAAGGGCAGGAAGTTCAGGTTCATGGCCACGTGGCCCGACCAACAGCCGGCCAGCGCGACGTCGCCGATCTCGGGGAAGCGATCGCGGAAGCGGGCCTCGATCCCGGCGAAGGCCCGGGGCGCCCGATCCGTGTCGAGGCGGCTGCCGTACCGGTAGCTGACGTAGCGGGATCCGCCGACGATGCGCCGGTCGACCGTCTGGCGGTAGTTCTCGAGCGATTCGTGGATCGTGTAGATCCCCTCGCCGCCGCTCCAGCCGATGCGGGCCAACTGCTCGTCGGTCAGGGGCTCGGTGATGAACTGTGCGTCGCGCATTGGCACGATCTGGCCGGTGCGCAGGCCGAGCGCGGGGGTGCGGCTGAGGTGCTGTCGAGCGAAGGGATGGCGCGGCTCACGACTCGCAAGGTCGCGGAGCGGGCCGGGGTGCCGCTCGGGACCCTCCACTACTGGTTCGGTTCGAAGGAGGACCTCGTCGAGGCGGTCGCCCGACGGCACATCGAGCGCATGGGCCACGCCACGTCGCCGGCCGCGGGCCTTCCCGGCGATCCGACCACGGAGGCCGGCCCCGGCGAAGCGGCCCGGGTCCTCTTCCGGGCCGCGCTCGAGGTCGAGTCCGAGCAGGAAGTCGGGGCCCGGCTCGCACCTCGTGAGCTGATCTCGTGGGCGTTGCGCAGCGGTCGCGCCGATCTGGCCGCCGAGCTCGGCCGGACCCAGCGAGACGCGGCCCGCGTCGCCTGCGCCGATTGGTACGACCGGTTCGGCGCCGACCTCGGCCTCGGGCTCGCAGCGCTGGCGGACCTCGTCGCGGTGTTCTACGACGGGCTGGCCCAGGCCTGGATCGCCGACCCCGACGGCATCGACCCCGAGGCGGTGACCGACGTGTTGTGTCAGCTGCTAGAGGCACGCGCCCGGGAACGCTGACCGGCGACCGAACCGGTGCCGAAGGCCGAAGCGACGGCCAGGGTCCGGGGCCACACCACACCGCGGCGATCCCCAGCGACGCCGACGCCCCCCGGGACGAGTCAGCGCGAGGTGCGGGATCACGTCGGCGGAGCGAGGGAGGCACGCGACCTCGACCTCCGATGCAGCCGCCAGGTCGACCGACTGGGGCGGCCAAGGGGCCTCGAACGGCTGCCCGCTCGCGCGTGCAAGAAGCTGTACGGTCGTGCAGTGACCGTGCAGCCTGACGACCTCACCGCGAAGGCCCGGATCCGCGAGGCCGCCCTCGAGCTGTTCGCCCGGGACGGCATCGGGGCGACATCGATGCGCAGCGTCGCCGCCCGGGCTCGGGTGTCCCCCTCGCTCGTGGTGCACCACTTCCGCACCAAGACCGGCCTCCGCGACGCCGTCGACGATGCCGTCATCGGCGCGTTCGCCGCAGCACTGCAGTCCGTCGACCTGGCTGGCCCGCCCCAGGACGTCGCCGGCCAGTTCGAGGTGGAGCTCACCGGGTTGATCGGCGAGAACGCGTCGGTTCGTGATTACCTCGCCCGCAGCCTGTTCGAGGCGAACCCCGCGAGCCACCGGCTGTTCGGCGCGCTCATGGACCTCGTCGACGCCGGCTTGGCCGCGCTCGAGGAACGAGGCCACCTCGTGCCCGGCACCGACCGGATGTGGCGCTCCTACACCGCCACCTTCATCATCCTCGGGCCCGTCCTGCTCCACCGTCAGATCGAGGCCCGCCTCGGCGTCGACGCGTTCGACCCGGCGATCGTCCAGGCCCGCAGCGCCTGCAACCTCGCCGTCCTCCAGCACGGGCTCTTCCGGACCTGAACGTCCCGTACCCCGGACGCCCACGGTGGGCTGTCCGTGCGTCGACCCGCGCACACGCACCCTGGTTCCGACCAGGTCCCGCAGCGGACGTGGCCGCCCAAGGTCGACGGCTGCGACAGTGACGCCGGCCTCCGGGTGAGGTGCTGCTGCTGCACGAGTGGAGCCCGCTGTACAGGTTCCTGCACGTCCCGCGCCGTGCATCCGAGGTGCCTGCACATTTGGGCGGTTGCCCGTCCCATCCGAGACATCGACGATGGGACTCCGTCCAGAGAAAGGCCGACGATGCCCACCAGCGTGTCCCCGTCTGAGCTCCACTTCGACTTCCCGCCCACCTTCGCGACCGCGGACGACGAGCGGCTGCACCGGAAGCGGCGGTTGGCCGGGGCGCTTCGGATCTTCGGCCGCTTCGGCTTCGCCGAGGGGGTTGCCGGCCACATCACCGCCCGCGACCCGGAGGTGACCGATCACTTCTGGGTCAACCCGTTCGGGGTGTCGTTCCGCCGGGTTCGCGTCTCGGACCTGCTCCTCGTGGGACCGACCGGTGAGGTCGTCGAGGGCTCCAGGCCGGTGAACCGCGCCGCGTTCGTGATCCACTCGGCCATCCACGAAGCCCGGCCGGACGTGATCTCCGTCGCCCATGCGCATTCGATCTACGGCAAGACCTGGTCTGCGTTCGGTCGTCTGCTCGATCCGATCACCCAGGACGCGACCGTCTTCTACGAGGACCACGTGGTGATCGCCGACGCCGCCGGACGGGTGGCGTTCGAGGTGGAGTCGGGGAAGGCCATCGCCGCTGGACTCGGAGCCCACAAGGCAGGGATCCACCAGAACCACGGGCACTTCACCGTCGGCGCGACCGTCGACGAAGCCGCCTGGTGGTACATCACCATGGAGCGCAGCTGCCAGTCCCAGCTCCTCGCGGAAGCCGCCGGCACACCCACCCGGATCGATCCCGAGAACGCCCGCTTCAGCCGAGATCAGTCGGGCTTCCCGCTCGCCGGCTGGCTCGCCTTCCAACCCATCTGGCAAGACATCCTCGACACCGACCCCGGCCTCCTCGATTGACCCCCTCAGGTCAGGCTTCCGAGCGACCTCCTCGGTGGCTTCGGGTGCCCGACGGAGCAATCCGTCATCCACACCGTGCGGTTCTCATGGTCGATGCAGTCGGAAGTCCCACCCGCCGGACTTCTTCCAGGGTCGGGGCCCGGCCACCGCTACCGCCCTCGCGGGCGGAGACCGCCGTCGGGCGGGAGGCCGAGCAGCTCACGCAGGCGGCTGGTCCGCATGCCCAGCGCCCGCTGTTCGGGTGACTGGCGGGCGTCCATCTCCTCCATGCGATCGAGCAGGCGGAACAGGTCGTCGCGCCGCGTCGGGTCATCGAGCGCCTGCCGCGGGGTGGCGCCACCGAGGGCCGGGATCGACTCGTCGACCCACTGCTCCTCGTAGAGATCCATCTGCTGGCGGAGCATCGCTTGCAGCTCGGGCGGTGCCTGCGTGGGGTCGATCAGGCCCGCCGGTGGCTCGTCGTCCTCGCCGAACACGTGGCGCTCGTAGGCCTGGTCGTTGCGGATCTCGTCGACGTCCGAGCGCAGATCCTCGACCAACTCGGCCCCGGGCAGCAGTGACTCGACGAGTTGGGTGACGGCCTCGGCTCGTTCGACGCTGTTGGTGCTGGCGGTCAACCGGTCCCCGTCGAGTGCGAGGGTGCCGAGCACGGTCCGGCCGCCGGGGACCGTGAGCGCCGAGTCGTCCTCACCGTCTTGGAGCCAGGTCCACCGGCCGTCGTCGTCTCCGGGTTCGAACGCCGCGTCGAGCGCCGCGGTCGCTGTCTCGATGTCGGGGACGGTCCAGGTGGTCTCGCAGAACACGGTGGCGTGGCCGTCGCGGTTGGACAGCGTCGGCGGCGCCTCGGCCTCGGCCACGAGCAGCAGGAGCTGTGGCGGCGTGGGCTCGTCGTCGAGCAGCTCGATGAACCGGTCGAGCATCGAGTCGGGAACGATCGTGATGCCGCCGAAGAACTGGTTCGCTCCGGTGCCGGTGGGCAGCGGACGGACGAGGAGGTACCAGCCCACCTTGATGTCGTGCGTGCCGAGCCGCTCCTGCACCTCGATGACGTCACCGGTGCGCACGTCGCGCACGGTCATGCCCTCGTCGAGACGCACCTCGGTGACCTCGAACACCGACCGCTCGACCAGCGCCCACTGCCCCGCGAGCATGGCCTCGTCAGACGGCAACAACGCGCCCCGCTCGGATAGCCACTCGTCGAACCGGCCTCCTTCGGCGAGGACGGAATCGGCGATGAGAGGGTCGATCTCGAGCAGCCGGCTGGGCGACATGGCGCTGTTGCGGGCCCGCAGCCATGCCATCGAGTCCACCTCGGGTCGATGTCGGCGCTCCAACCACCAGTTGGCCTTGCGGTAGAGCCAGGTCAGCCGGGCATCGAGGGCCACCTCGTCGACTCCGAGGTGACAGTGCTTGTACTTGCGGCCGCTGCCGCACGGGCACGGGTCGTTGCGCCGCGCCGCCGGCCGGGCCGGCGCGAGCACCGCGTCGAGGATCGCGACGTCGTGCGCGAACGCACGGGCACCGATGCGGGTGAGCAGCGCCTTGGCCTTGCGCGCTTCGCCGCGGTCGAACTCGAACCACGCCTTGTCGTACAGCGCCAGCACGTGATCGCTGTCGAACAGCAGCGCGGTATCGATCCACTCCTCGAACCGATGGGTCTGTGCTGCCACACCGAGCGCCTGGGCGACCAGCCACGCCGGGCCGGCCTGATGGCGTCCGGACGCGGCGTCGATGAGCGCCTCACCGAACGCCACCAGGTCGTCGAGCCGCTCGGGCTCCTCGGGGTCGCACTCGTCGTCGACGAAGGCGGTGGCAACTGGGATGAGATCGAGCGCGTGGGCCGCAGCGGTGAGCAGTTCGGGCTCGACCTCGTCCCGCTTCGTCGTCCACCCGTGCCACGCGATCGCCAGCGTGGCGTACGCCTGCACCTCCGGATCGCGGAACTCGAACTTGCTGGCGACGTCCTGGACCTGCCGGCGCACGCGCTCGCGCTCGAAGTCGAATCCGGCCCTGGCGAGGTAGCTCCCGTCCTGCTGAAGACCCGCGGCCTCGATCAGGTCGGCCAGGGGCGGGATCTGGGTGCCGCGCAGCTCGGGATGGAGAACGAAGACCTCGGTCAACATCTGCACGACGTGGCGGCATGCGGTGGAGGAGGACTCCGACCCCAGCGCCCCCACCAGCGCGTCGATCAGAGCGACCGAAGCGGTCGGTGCCACATCGGCCCCGTGGGCTTCGACGACCTCGCCATCGAGGCGCAGGAGCAGGAAACCGCCGGCCTTGGCACCGTGGTCGACGAGCCAGCCTTCGGGGAAGGCGATGCCGCCACGCGACTCGACACCGAGCGCCTCGGCCGCTTGGCGGCGGCGGTCCTGCGCGTCGATGTCGATGGTGTCGCCGCCGTCGAGCGTGCACCACTCGTTGATGAGCGGCATGAACAGCAGCCCGAGCGCATCGGTGGGCACCGTGTCCGACGCCAGGTCGAGCTCGGTGATCGGCACCGTCCACGTGGTGCCGTCGACGAGGGCCCGCCGGTCGAAGCACAGGTCGACGTGGTCGTCGGCCTCGTCGGAGTCGTGCATGTGCAGGACGTCGATCCGCTCCATGGTCCCGAGCACGTCGTCGAGGCGCTCATCGGGCTCGGGACCGAGTTCGAGCCCTCGCGAGACGAGCGCGTCCAGGAGGTCGTCGAACGAGACCGGGCCCTCGGCGAGGATCTCTTCGATGTGGTTCTGCACACGGGCGGTGGGGTCGAGACGGGGCACGAATCGCACCGTAGCGGCCGGTTGAAGCAGCCGACGACCGCTGGTCAGCGGGCGTCAGCGGGCCGGAAGCCGGCGTCGGCCAGCCACTCACGGGCCCGGCCTATCCGACGGTCGTCGCTGAACGCGTACCAGCGATCCACAAGGTCGGGCCACCGGTGCAGTACGTCCTTGAAACGCCGGAACGCGCCCCGGCCCTCGATGGCCACGGCGAGAAGCTCAGCCCGGTGCGGGTCGGTCACCGTGGCGATGAAGTCCTCCATGTCGCGGTAGCCCGAGCGCGATCCCACGCACTCCACCCCAAGCCACCGATCGGGATCGTCGTCGTCAGGATCCTCCTCCCCCATCTCGACCGCGTAGTCGATCTGGGCACGATGCCAGACCTCGCCGGTGCGCCGGTCGATGCGGCCTCCACCGTTGAGCGGATCACCTTCGAGGATCTCGCTCAACTCGTCGAGGCTGACGGCGAGCGGCCGCAGCAAGGCGGCCGGACCTCGGCGGGCGAGCGGGTCGAGGTGGTCGGCGAGCAGCTCGTCGCCGGGCCAATCGCGCTCACGGAGTGCGCCAGCACAGTCCGAAGCGAGCTGGTCGGCGCCCGGCTCACCTGTGGCGATCGCAACCCGAAGCCCATCACCGACGAGCTGGAGCCGATCCGGCTCGAGGAGGCGGTCGGACAGGAGCTCGACCACCGCACGGCCGTCACGCCGGTACATCGCGCCCCGAAGCGCCGAGGTCCGTTCATCGCTCACTCCGTGATGGTCGAGGAATGAACGGCCCGCCGTCCAGCGACGCTCGCGGGCCCCGTCAAGGATCTCGCGCGCATTTCGCGCGCATCTGGCCCGATCGACACGAACGGCGCTCGACCCCAGACGCGAGGAAACCCCCGCTGAGCAGGGGTTTCTCTCGGTGGGCGATACTGGACTCGAACCAGCGACCCCTGCCGTGTGAAGTGACGTCCACGGTCGGTCGCCGTTTCCTCGATCGGGTCATGAAGGGTCACCAAGGGCCATGAATCCGCAGGTCAGGCCGCATGCCTGGATCGAAGGTCGACAGCCCACGATGACCCCTCTGCGGAAGCTGGCGGAAGATTTTCGCGCCATTTTCGCGCCATCGCCGCGCCATCGGCCGATCGAAAATGGCGCGAGCGCAGGTCACTCTGGGTGCCGAGCGCCGACGTGTTCACCCGAGGTCGAACCCGTCGAGCGGAGCGGCGGGCTTCAGGTCGGGCAGTCGCATCATGCGGAACGAGTTGGCAAGACCGAGCAGGGCGGCGGTAAGCGGAATCAGGAGCGCGATCTGCAGCGACCGGTTCCTGGCGCGCTCGTTGATCGCGAGGATCTCGGCTTCGACGGCTGGCGGTTGGTTCGTGATCACCGCGTCAAGCTGGGAGTTGCTCATGACCTCGGCGTCGGTCTCCAGCACGTCGGCGATCTGTTGCTGCTCGGCAGGCGGGATCACCGTGCTGTCCTGGGTCTGGTTCGTGAAGCTGAACGACAGCGCAGCCAACAGGATCCCGCCGGCCATGGCGAGACCGAACGACAGCCCGAACGAGCCGGCGGCGGAGTTGACCGCTGCCGCTTCGCTGATGCGGTCCTCCTCCACGGGGGCGAGCGTGTAGTTGTTGAGCTGTGACACCAGCAGGCCGAGCCCGCTCCCGGCGATCATCAGCGGGATCGCCAGGTACCAGCCGCTGTCGATGCGCGGGACGAGCGGGATGATCGCGACCATGCCCACTGCCGAGAGCAAGAACCCGATCCGGATGATGGCAGCAGGGCGACGGTCGCCGGCCCGCTTTCCGGCGATCATCGCGGCGGCGAACATCGTGAACGACAAGGGGATCAGCGACAGGCCTGTCTGCATCGCGTTGTACTCCAGAGTCATCTGGAGGAACAGCGGCAGGGCGATCATCGCTCCGCCCAGCGTGATGTTCTGAAGCGTCTGGCCGCTGATGCCCGCCGTGAAGTTGGCGTGTCGGAACAGGTCTGGATCGAGGAGCGTCACGCGCGCCGCACGTTTGCGTCGGATCAGCCACCATGCGAGCGAGCCCATCGCCACCGCCCCGACCGCGATGAGCGCGACGACGGATTCGCCGCCTTCCTGCCAGACGAGGATGCCGAGCACGACACCGCCCATGCCGATCACCGACAGGACGGCGCCGACGATGTCGAACTTGCGGGATCCGGCATAGGGGACATCGCGGACGAGCCTGATCTGGCTGAGCACGACCGCGATGATCACGACCTCGAGCCCGAAGCCGACCCGCCACGACAGGTAGGTGGTCACGAACCCGCCGAGCAACGGTCCCACGGCCGCGGCGATCGCGGCGGCCGCGCCGACCAGAGCGTAGGCCTGCTTCTGGGCGGCACCCGTGAAGTTGCCGTGGATGAGCGACTGCATCGCCGGCAGGAGCAGCGATGCACCGAGACCGCCGATCAGCGCCCAGAACAAGACGATGGCGGGGAGGCTCTGGGCCACAGTCATCGCCAATGCGCCGAGGGCGTACGCCGACAGGCCGATGACGTACGCGCGCTTGCGGCCGATCAGGTCGCCCACCTTGCCGTTGATCAGGATGAACGCGGCAGACACGAGCGCTTCGAGCGCGATGGCCGACTGCACCCCACTGGCCGACGTGTCGAGATCGGCGATCACCGCGGAGATCGAGACGTTCATCAACGACGTGTCCACGACCAGGACAAACATCGCCATCGCCAACAGCACCATCAGGCGACGATCGCCGAGGTCGCTCTCGTTCCCCTGTTGATCGGCGCTCATGGTTCTCCGACGGCGGTCCTTCTGATCCCCGGCGTATCAATCTGTCGACATGGGACCTGAGTCGATCACGCCGGAACCCCAGGTACCCGACCGGGACGCTACCGCTCAGCGACCTGTCTCCCCGGAGGCGACGAGGTGCCGAGAACCTCGTGGGCGATGCCGGGCCCACGGTCACCAGTAGGCGGCTGTCGCTACGACCCAGCGGGCAACTGGCCTACGCCCGTGGGGCGAACATGATGACGGCGACGCCGACGAGGCAGATGGTGGCGCCGAGGTAGTCGTAGCGGTCGGGTTTGAAGCCGTCCATGACGATGCCCCATGCGAGTGAGCCGGCTACGAAGATGCCGCCGTAGGCGGCGAGGATCCGGCCGAAGTTGTTGTCCTCTTGGAGAGTGGCGACGAACCCGTAGGCGGCGAGTGCGACGATGCCGGCCCCGATCCAGGCGACGCCGCGATGCTCACGGGCGCCTTGCCAGATCAGCCACGCACCGCCGATCTCCGCGACCGCGGCGACGAGGAACAGCGCGACAGCCCGAGCGACACTCATCCCGACAGGTTGCCCGCCGAGGCCCACCGGTCCTGGGATGCCTGCTCGTCAAGGACCTGGTGGGTAGGCACGCGGGCGCGGGCGTGTGGCGCGCCGATCACGAGGGTCCCGGTCGGGTCGGCGACGCGACCGGAACGCGTGGCGTGTCCACTGCTCGGCGCTGCGAGGTGACTAGACGGGTGCGGGCGGCGATCCACGCGCCACCGACGAGAGCCACAGCGATCGCGGCGGCGAGCCCGAGCAAGATCCCGACGGTGGCGGCGAGACCGGCGGTGACACCGAGCGCAGCGATGATCGGCGGCGCGCAGCACGCGACGCACGCCGCGGCGGCGAACCCGCCCCGTCCGAGCGCCTGGCGGGCGTTCACGGTGTCCGCTTCCGGCCTGGCGCGGCGAGGGTGAGCTGGTCGTCGGCGGTGCAGCCGCAGGTGTCGTCGCAGGGCCCGTCCGGCGTGTGGACCTCGAGGGTGTCAGCGAACCGTTGGAGCTCGCCGGTGAACGCTTGCAGCTCGGCGATCTTGGCGTGGGCGGCGGCGATCTTGGTCTCGATCAGGTCTCGCAGACGGCCCTGCACGGGGGCGCATTCGTCGCCGTCGAGCAGGCCGAGCAGCTCGGTGATCTCCTCGAGGGACAGCCCGAAGCCTTTGGCCCGGCCGATGAACGACAACAGCTCGATGTGGGTGTCGTCATAGCACCGGTATCCGGCGGGTGTGCGCTCGGGCCGGACGAGCCCGTTCTGCTCATAGAACCGCAGCGTGGTCGCTGGGAAGCCGGTGCGCTCGGCGACCTGGGAGATCGAATAGCCGTCCATGTCCCCACCGTAAAGGTTCGACCCGGGTCGAAGGTCAAGTCCGACCTCAGAGCCCCGACGATCAGCAGATCTTCCCGGCCTGGCGACGGCGCACCACCGCGACGCCGACGACGATCGCGGCGACGGCGAGGCCCGCGACGAGCCACCACTCCCCCGCCAACGCACCCGATGCTGCGGCTGCCCCGCCCACCGCGAAGGGAACCGCGAGGCACGCCACCGCGCACGCGACGGCCAGCAACCCAGCCTTGAGTCCCCGCCGCGTCGTCGCTGACGACGACTGGTCAGATCCAGCGGAAGCGCTGCAGCCGCAGCCCGAATCCGCACAGGAACGGTCAGTTGCGCAGGCGTCGCTCTGCTGGTCGAGGGACGAGTCGATGGTGGTCATGTCAGGTGCCTCCGTGGCGGTCGGCCGCCCGGTTGGCGGCTGTCGCTCGGACCGTACGGTCAGCGTCCGTGTCGAAGGTCAAGCACCAATCTCGTCGGTCGCGAACACGCACTCCCCGCGATCACAGGCGCCCATGACCTTCGTGACCTCGCGTCGCACGGCACGTAGCTCGGTGATCTTGGCGTCGATCCGCTCGAGGACTGCTTCGAGCCGCCACCGCTCCGACGCACAGGTGGCGTCGCCCTGGTCGGTGGCGTGCAAGGCGTCGATCACCTCGTCGAGGGTGAGGCCGAGCGCCTGCAACCGGCGGGCCAGACGGATCCGCTCCACCGTCGCCGGCGCATAGGTGCGATAACCCGACGGCATCCGCTCCGGCGCGGGGAGCACACCACGACGCTCGTAGAACCGCACCGTGTCCACGCTCACACCGGCGCGCTCCGCAACCTGGCCGATCTTCATCCCCGAACATTCTCTTGACTCTGGACCTATGTCAAGACTCTACGGTCGTCCCGTCGGCGCCCGCCGACCCAGAACCGAGGAGCACACCCGTGGCTGACCAGCCCATCCCCATCGTCTGCGACATGACCGACGCCCCCGACACCACCGATGAACGACTCGCCGAGTACCACCGACTCTTCGGCGGGGATCTGATCGGCCGCGAACGCACCGACACCGGCATCCGATTCCGCTTCTCCGCCCGAGACGGCCTCGCGGACGAGATCCGCGACCTCGCCGCCCGCGAGAAGGCATGCTGCGCGTTCTTCGACTTCGACATCCGCGAACACGACGACGAGATCACCTGGGACGCGTCGGTCGTCGACGACCCCATCGCCCGCCAGATCCTCGACGAGTACTACGCCCTCCCCGACAACCTGTCCGGATCCACCGCCGACCTCTTCGAGCGCTTCGCGAAGCAAGGCCTCGAGATCGTCGTCGACGACAACGGCGTCATGCGCCCCGCCACCGACGCCGACCTCGGCATCGCCGCTCCATGACCACCACCACCGATCAGCGCGCGATCGCGCCATTTCCGCGCCATTTTCCCGCGCCATCCCACGCACCGTGGTCGCGCTGCGATCGGGCAGGTCGGCAGCGAAGTGGGCGATGGCAGACTCGAACTGCCGACCTCCTGCGTGTGAAGCAGGCGCTC
>CAYUOL010000012.1:35405-42697 GCA_964446345.1 uncultured Iamiaceae bacterium
CCTCCTGCGTGTGAAGCAGGCGCTCGAACGAACTGAGCCAATCGCCCCGAACTCGGGGGCTCAACCCTCGAAGAAGGCAACAAGGTCGGTGAGAGTCGCGGCGACACGGTCTCGCTGGTCGAGTGGTGTCTCGCCGATGCGGACGACGACAAGTTCAAACGCCGGGACCACGACCACGTACTGACCAAGGAAGCCGGAGGCGTAATAGGCACCCCACGGGTTGTCGCCGAATCGCCACCAGTGCATCGTGTGGACGCGGCCTTCTTCGTCCCTGCCGGTCTCCGCGGCGGCAGTGGCCACCCACTCGGCGGCGATCAACCGCTCGGCCTCCCACATCCCGTCCTGGAGGTAGAGGCGACCGAAGCGCTCGAAGTCGCGGGCGGTGCACGAGCAGTACGACGAGGCCAGCCACGTGCCGGCGTCGTCGAAGCGCAGCCGCGGCGCCGCGATGCCTAATGGGTCGAACAGCATCCGCTGTAGCCAGGCGGCGTAGGCGTCTCCCGCGCCGACCAATTCGCGAACGATCGCGGACACGATCACACTGTTGGCGCTCGAATAGTTGAGGCGAGTGCCGGGAGGGTCGGCAAGGTGCCGGTCGGCGGCCCACAAGGCGGTGTCGGGGAACGGGCGGCGCCCGTTGCCGTAAAACATGTCAACGACGTCGGAGCGTCTGCCCTGGATGGGGGCCTCGCACCAGTCCAGGCCGGACTGCATCGTGAGGAGGTGCCGCAACGTGATGGCGTGGCGCGGATCGTCGGGGTCGGCCCAAAGCGCGACCGGGGCCGGGGCGTCGACCTCGAGCGCGCCGTCGGCGACAAGGATGCCGACGGCGGCGTGCAGCACACTCTTCGCCATCGACCAGGAGCGCAACTGGGTCGCGACATCCATGGCGTCGCCGTAGCGCTCGATGACGATCTCACCGCGCTGGGACACGATGAGCGCGTCAGTTCGCCCGATCCCTTCGCCTCCACCGAAGAGCGTCTCGACCGCTCTGTCCACCCTCGGATGCTACGAGACTCGTCGTCTGCGTTGCTCGACGGTAGTTCCGGCGAGCACGCTGCACGACGCGCGTCGCAGCTCTCGGCGGACGTGCTTGAGGTCGGCGCCGGCGACGGTGCTCTGGGCGGCCGCCTGCAAGAGCCCGCCGAGCGGGCTCGTCACCACCTGGTCGTCCCGACGCGCGACGCCCGGGCGCCGCTGTGTGGTGAGCGCCTCGTCCACGAGCCGGCGCAGCGTCTGGTAGAGCCGGGCATGGCCCTCGACAAACGTGTCGACACCCTCGCCGGGTCGGGAGGGTGGCCGTCAGATCAGGCAGATGACGCGAGTCCTTGGTCGGCACCGAGCCGGGCGGGTTGACGGTTCACCTTCTACCGTCGAGGACCGCGCCCAACGGCCGACGGCGATGAGGGTGCTGCAGATGACGACTCGGCGGCGGCGAGGAGCAGGATCTTCTCGATGCGCTCGTGCAGTTCTGGAGAGTTGTCTTCGCCGGCGAGTGCGCTGGCGAAGAGGGCGGCGCCTGCGGCCAGGACGATGATGGCCTTGGCGTCGAGGTCGGCGTCGTCGTGGCTGGTGGTGTGCTGGTCGCGGTAGATGGTGACGGCTTCGGCGGTGAAGGTGCGCCAGAGGACGTCGCGCAGTTCGGGTTGGTCCCGGAGCGCGGCGAGCAGTCCGGGTGCGGCGGCTTGGACCTCGGGTCGGGCGAAGATGTCGACGCTGGCGGCGGCGACCCAGCGGATCCACCCTTGGGCGTCGACGCCGTCGAAGGGTGCGAGGTCGGGGGTGGAGCCGATGACCGCGTCGAGCACCAGGTGCGCCTTGGAGGGCCACCGGCGGAGGACGGCGGCGCGGCTGACACCGGACCGCGCGGCGACGCCCCGCATGGTCGTCGCCTCCCAGCCGACCTCCACGAGGAGCTCCCGAGCCGCGTCGAGCACGAGGTCGTCGATCGCGGGATCGCGCGGTCGCCCCCCTCTCGTGGGGACTGTTTGGCCGGTCGACGCCACGTTGATACGATACCAGTGGTCTCGGAACTGAGCGTGCATTGGAGGGGCGTTGCCTACAGCTGTGTTCGAGCCTGCCCGTCTCGGTCCGCTGACACTGCGGAACCGCATCATCAAGGCCGCCACCTTCGAGGGCGTGATGCCGCGCGGTGCGGTCAGCGATGACCTGGTGCGGTTCCACGAGCGCGTGGCGGCGGGCGGGGCGGCGATGACGACCGTCGCCTACTGCGCGGTGTCACCTGGTGGGAGGGTGCACCGCGACACCCTCGTCATGTCCCGTGAAGCTCTGCCGGGATTGGTTCGCCTGGTGGACGCGGTGCACGAGCACGGCGCGGCTGCGGCCGCGCAGTTGGGTCACGCCGGGTTGGTGGCCAACACGCGATCGAACCGACAGGCCACGTTGGCGCCGTCCACCCGGCTCAGCGCCCCCGCGATGGGGCTGGTCCGCGGCGCGACCCAGGGACAGCTCGACGAGGTGGTCGCCGACTTCGTGCGCGCGACCGAGCTGGCCGCCGAGGCGGGGTTCGACTGCGTCGAGATCCACCTGGGCCACAACTACCTGCTGAGCTCGTTCTTCAGCCCGAACCTCAACAAGCGACGCGACGAGTATGGCGGCAGCATCGAGAACCGGGCGCGGTTCCCGCGCCGGGTGGTCGAAGCCGTCCGGCGGGCGGCACCGGCGCGCATGGCGGTCATCGCCAAGTTCAACATGGCTGACGGCGTCCCCCGCGGGCTGTGGCTCGACGAGAGCCTGCCGATCGCCCGGCTGCTCGAGGCGGACGGTCACCTCGACGCGCTCGAGCTCACCGGTGGTAGCTCGCTGCTCAACGGCATGTACTACTTCCGTGGTGACGTGCCGATGCGTGAGTTCATCGCCACCCAACCCAAGCTCGTCGGGCTCGGCCTGCGCGTCGCCGGCCGGCGGATCTTCCCGCACATCCCGTTCGAAGAAGCCTTTTTCCTGCCCTTCGCGCGGGAGTTCCGGTCGGCGCTGGGCATGCCGCTCATCCTGCTGGGCGGCGTCAACGAGCTCGACACCATCACCGGAGCGCTGGACGACGGCTTCGAGTTCGTCGCGATGGCACGGGCCTTGCTCCGGGAACCAGATCTTCCCAACCGCATGCAGCACCACCAGACCAGGTCCGGCCTGTGCATCCATTGCAACAAGTGCCTCCCCACCATCTACAGCGGCACACAGTGCGTGCTCAACAGTCCGGGCCGCGCATGAGGTCCTTTACCGACCGGGTGGCCGTCGTGACCGGCGCCGGCAGCGGCATCGGCCGCGCGACCAGCGAGGCGCTCGCCCGCCACGGTGCGCACGTTGCCGTCGTCGACACCAACGAGGCACGAGCAGCCGACACCGCCGAGCTGATCCGGTCGCTGGGCCGACGTGCCTCGACCCATGTGGCCGACGTGCGCGACCAGTCGCGCCTCGACGCAGTCGCCGCCGAGGTCGTCGAGATCCACGGTGGCTGCCACATCCTCGTCAACAACGCCGGCGTCACCTCCGCCGGGGGCTTCGAGGACGAGTCCCTCGACGATCTCCACTGGATCGTCGACATCAACGTCTGGGGTGTCGTCCACGGCTGCCGCTCGTTCCTCCCGGCGCTGCGCGACGCGGAGGAAGCCCACATCGTGAACCTCTCGAGCATGGTCGGCTTGCTCGGCCTGCCCCACAACGCCGCCTACTCGCTCACCAAGGGCGCCGTCCGCTCGTTCACCGAGGCCCTCCGCGCCGAGCTTGTCACCACCGACATCGGCGTCACCGTCGTGTACCCCGGCGCGATCCGCACCGACATCACCAACGCCGCCCGCGGCAGCCACGCCGCGCAGCTGGCATCGATGGGCAACTCCCGCTTCGCTCCGCTCGCCATGCGCCCACCCGGCACGGTCGCGCGCCGTATCGTCCGTGCCATCGAACGCGACCAGCCCCGCATCACTGTCGGCCCCGACGCCCGAGCCGTCGACCTCCTCACCCGCCTCTACCCCGGCCGCTCCGGGCTCATCGGTCGCGTGACCACCCGACTGTGACAACCACACGCCGTCACCGGCTCGCCTTCCTGGTCGTTCTCACGCTTGCCGTCGCCGCGGCGTGTTCGAGCGACCCCTCCCCCAACGGTGATGCGGGTCCCAAGCCGGGGCCGTCGGCTACCACCGGACCTGCCGATCCGGGTTCGACGGCAACCACCGTGCCGTCGGGGTGTCGTCGCGCCACCCCGCCCACCGCGGGGACCGAGCGCATCACCGTGCCCTACGGGGGCGTCGACCGCGTCTACGAGCGGGTCATACCGCCGGTCTACGACGGCACGACACCGCGCCCGCTCATCGTGAACGTCCACGGGTTCACCTCGACCATCGAGCAGCAGAACCTGTTCTCCGACCTCCCCAAGGAGGCCGCGGATCGCGGGTACCTCCTCATCACTCCACAGGCGGCGCCGGCCACGCTGTCGATCGGCGGACAGGACATCAGCGCCCCGTACTGGAACCTGGCTGTTGACGGCGCGGCCACCATCCCCGGCGCCCAGAACGACGTCGGGTTCCTCACCCAGCTCATCGAGTCGACCGCCGAAGAGCTCTGTGTCGACGACGCCCGCATCTACGTCACCGGCAACTCGAACGGTGCCGGCATGGCCGCCACGCTCGCCTGCGCCCTGCCCGGTCGCCTCGCCGCGATCGCACCGGTCTCAGGCATCAACCTCGCCGCCCCCTGCGACGACCTCCAACCCGTCTCGGTGATCGCGTTCCACGGCGACACCGACCCGCTCGTGCTCTACAACGGCGGGTCGGCGGCCAACGTCGACACCGCCAACCCCTCCGTCGTATCCCGCACCGGCGAGTTCGCCGCCGCCGCCGGCTGCCAACCCGACCCCGAGGCCACCAAGCCCTTCGACGACATCGAAGCCCGCCGCTGGACCGGCTGCCAGCCGGGCACCGCGGTGGAGCTCGACACCGTCCTCGGTGGCGGCCACACCTGGCCCGGCATGCTCAACTACGTCGACGGCGCCCGCCTTGCCGAGCTGGCCAGCGACCAGCGACTCCTCGACCTCGCCGACGTCGACGTGGTCGCCGTCGCCGGTCACATGACCACCAACCTCGAGGCCACCACGGCGATGCTCGACTTCTTCGACACCCACCGTCGCCCCTGAACCACCCGGGTCGGCCACACGAACTCAGGGTCGGCGTCAGAGGTTGGTCTCCTCCGGCGGCGCGGTTGCGGACCTCGTAAACGGCGCGGGGTCGCTGCTCGTCGACGGAGGGCAGTCGGCCCCGAGCGTGTAGCTGGTCATGGAGATCGACCCGAAGGCAGCCCCCTCGACGAACACGTCGAGCGTGTCGTCGGCGGCCGCGGCCAGGGCGGCGAGGTACAGCATCGGGATGAAGTGGTCGGGGGTGGGCACCGCCAACTCGAAGTCGGCGTGCGCGACGAGCTCGAGGATGTCGCCGGGCCGCTCGCGCAACAACGTGGCGGCCGCGTCGTCGAAGCGCCGGTTCCAGTCGGTGGCGCCGTCGGGTTCGCTCCAGTCGATGCGGCGGAGGTTGTGCACGATGTTGCCGCTGGCGACGATCAGCACACCCTGATCGCGAAGCGGCGCGAGTCGGGCGCCGATGTCGAGGTGGTAGTCCAAGGGCTGCAGCGCGTTGATCGAGAGTTGCACGACGGGAACGTCGGCGACGGGGAACATGTGGGCCAGCACCGACCAGGTGCCGTGGTCGAGACCCCAGCTGTCGACGTCAAGCCCGACCCAGCGCGGTTTGACCGTCTCGGCGACCAGCTCGGCGATCTCGGGGTGACCAGGCGCGGGGTAGTCGAAGTCGAACAGCTCCTGGGGGAACCCGTAGAAGTCGTGGATGACCCGCGGGTGGGCCATGGCGGTCACCGCGGTGGCGTTCGTGTACCAATGCGCGGAGACACACAGCACGGCCTTGGGGGT
This sequence comes from uncultured Iamiaceae bacterium, assembly GCA_964446345.1. GTDB lineage: Bacteria > Actinomycetota > Acidimicrobiia > Acidimicrobiales > Acidimicrobilacustridaceae > CAYUOL01. The sequence goes on from CAYUOL010000012.1 coordinate 41,341, forward strand.
GGGCACGATCTCACCCAAGGCGCGCCAGGCCTCGGTGAAGCGGTTCTGCTCCAGCGTGTTCATCGGGCTGCCGTGCCCGACGAAAGCTGCGGGCATCCTCACCGGTTCGCGCTCGTCGGTCACGCCGTCATGGTCGCGCTCGGGAGACGCGCTTGCTCGACCTCGGCGAGGCCCCGCGACATGGCACCTCCGCTACTGCCCGGACGCGGCGACACCCACCCGGGCAGAGGTCGCCAGGGCGGCGTACGCCTGCGCCACCGGGCGCGGACAGCGTGCGGCGTCGTAGAGGCCGACCTCGGTGACCTCGCCGACCGGGCGGGCCAGCATCGTGTGCCAATCGAACTGATCACCTCGGCTGTACCAACAGACCCCGCGGGCCGGGAGGCCATCCGCGCGCAACCGGTCGAGCGCACCGACCAGCTCGTCCAGCCAGCACGGACCGTCGTCGACGGCGAGCCCGAGGTTCGAGGTCTCGGCCACCCAGAACGGTCGCTGGTAGCGGGCATGCCAGGCGCGGGCTTCGCGTTCGTAGGCCGCCACCCGTTCCCTGATCGACAGCGGTTCCTCGACAACCCCATGCACCATCACGCTGATCGGATAGAAGTCATGGCCGGCCACGACCCGTTCCGTTGGGCCGGCCAGCGCGGAGATCCGGGCCAAGACCTGGGGATCGACGACGTCGAAGACGTCCGCGACCGAAGACGGCGGATCGACGCCGAGGTGCAGGTCCCACGTGAGCTGATCGAGCTCGCGGGCCACGGTCGCCGCATGCTCGTGCTCGGGTGTCGCAGCGACGTGGCACCCGAACCCCTCCGCTCCGATCCACCACCCCGCCCGGACGCTCCTATGGTTCGTCAAGGGGTTCGGTCGGGGGTGGGCCGGCTTCGAGTTGCCGGAAGAGACCGCGGGCGATGTAGCGCTTGAGGCAGCGTTTGATCTCGCGGTCGGTTTTGCCTTCGGCGCGGCGGCGGGCAGCGTAGGTCTGGGTGTCGGGGTCGAAACGCAGGCGGGCGAGCACGATCACGTGCAGGGCGCGGTTGAGTTGGCGGTCCCCGCTGCGGTTGAGCCGATAGCGGGTCGTTTGGCCGGACGACGCGGGGATCGGGGCGACGCCCGCCAGGTTGGCGAAGGCGGCTTCGGTGCGGCAGCGGCCGGCGTGCGACCACGCGCAGAGTGAACCGCCCTGGGTTTGGTGGAGGCTCGGGTTATTGGTTTCCAACCCCGATGGGGCCGGCTTGTTGGGCAGCGTAGAAGGCTGCTTCGAACTCTGCGGGTGGGACGTCTTTGCAGTGGCTGTGGAGACGGTCCTCGTTGAACCAGTGCACCCACGACAGCGTGGCGAGCTCGAGCTCGTCGA
>CAYUOL010000013.1:0-41861 GCA_964446345.1 uncultured Iamiaceae bacterium
GAATTATAAAGCCGATCAGGTTCTTCCAACATGGCAGAAAGCAGCAAGTGGCACTCGGTCAGGCCGAGGATCACCGACCAGGATCTCGCACAGAACGAGGATGCGCCGCACCAGTCGTCGCATCAGCCTGCCGCCCATGGAAGGGTAGCGCGGGGACGGGACGGCGGCCAGGTCAGTGCCCCCCACGGGGCAAACCCAGACCCGCAAGCCACCTCGCCCGCAGCAGAAGAGAAAAAGAGCTTCATACAGGAGCACAAGCTTGCCATAATCCTGTCCGTGGTGATTCTTCTGATAATTATCGTGGTGATGTTCATATACATGACCCGCCGCGGGGACAAGAAGAGAAGGAAGAATGACAAGGACAAGGACGAGGCGGTCGGGGACCCATCATCAGGCACGCCGGAGGCAGCGAATATGGACGAGCTAATGAAACTCCGCGAAGCCCGCCGACAGGCCCGAGCTGCTGGCGCAAGCGGGCCCATACAGCAGCAGACGCCCGCGCAGCCGACGCCGGCGAATCTCGCGCCGCAAGCAGCACTGGCGCAAGCTCCGCACACCAATCCGCAGCCGCAGCCGAACCAGAACCTGCAGCCGCAGAACCCGCAGCCAAACCAGAACCTGCAGCCGAACCAGAACCCGCAGAACCCGCAGAACCCGCAGAACCTGCAGCCGAACCAGAACCCGAACCAGAACCCGAACCAGAACCAGAACCCGAACCCGAACCAGAACCCGAGCCCGCAGTCGCAATTCCGATCTCCAGCCAGGGCGCCGGCAGCGCCCCGAAAGCCATCGGTACCCCAGCAGCCGAAGACACCCCGACAGCTGGAGGAGGGCCCCCAGTACTCTCGGGCGCCGGGCCACGCGCAGGACAGTAGGGGGGGAAGCCGCACGTCCGACGAGGATATGGCCGATCTTGTCGCGTCCCTCGACGAAGAGATCGCAGCGAGCGGCTAGAGAACGGGGCGGCCCGGGGGCCGTAACCCAGACGAAGCCAAGCTGCAGACGCCCCGAGCAGGGCGCGGCCTTTTTGCGAATGCTGGGACGGGGCCGTGGGCACCCGGTGGCGGAAGCCGCCAGGCCCCCAGACCCCGGCGGACGGCGGCAAGTTTGAAGGCCGGGGACACCCCCAATTCACCCCACTCGAATTGCCTTTTAAAGAAAGCCGCCAAAGGCCTATTCCCGCGAGAGCCATCGAACCAGCATACTCTAACCCCAAACACGACCGACATGTCTTCGAAAGCAGCAGCAACCAAGACCCCCCAAGCAAAGCCCGTCGCCGCCAAGCCGGCAGCCGCGCCCGCAAAGGCCCCCGCCAAGCCGGCGGCCCTGGCCGCCAAGGCAGCCCCACCTGCCGCAAAAGCCCCAGCGACCCAGCCGACGGAGGCCCACCCCGTCGTCGAGGAGACCGAAAAGAGCGCAGGCGTTGAGGAGAAAAAGAAATCCCGCCAGCAGGCCACAAGCGTCCTACAGATCAACATCTCGTCGGCGCGCGTCAACACCCACCTGAAGCAGGACCTCGGGGACAAAGCCATCGAGACCCAGATCAAGGACCACCGCGCCGACCTCAAAAAGGCGAAGGCCGCCGGCGACACCGTCAAGGTCGACATCCTGAAAAAGCGAATCGCGGAACTTTCGAAGAACTTGGTGCGCCTGAGCGCCGAGTGCCCCATCGCCACCGCCGCCATAATGGACGTCATGGTCAAGGAGATCGTCCGCCACGGAATGGACCAAACGATCGCCAGCGAAACCAAACTCGTCGAGGTCAAGGACCTCCACGAGGGGGCCCCGACGGCCATCCTCTACTACCCTCTCTTCAACAAATGCCCCACCTGGGCCGACTACTCCGAAGAACACGAGGACGACCTGCGCGCCCAGCGCATGGCGGCCAATAAGGCGGCCAAGGAGGCCCGCGAACAAAAGAAGGCCGCCGAAGAGAAGAAGGCCGGCGCCAAAGCCGCCCCCCAGAAGGCCGCCCCCCACAAGGCGAACCACGCGGAGCCCGCCGCCAAGGACGAGGACGAAGAAGACTCCCACGCCGAGCACAGCAAGACGACGTTCGTCACCTACGTCGAGAACGCGCTGAAATTCATCAAAAAGGAGAACCCGAAGTACAGCGCCATGCGCGTCAGCAACCGGGTGCGCGAGTACCTCAGCAACATTATCCAGGAAACCCTCAAGCGTATTTCTGTCCTGGCGCGCCAGCTCGTGACCACGGTCGCCGAGGTCCGCACGATGAACGCCGGCCACATCATGGCGGCTGTCAACCTCCTGATGATCGACGAGGGCCGCTCCGAGGAACAGATCAAGGTCATCGCCGACTATGTCGCCGAGAAGCTCGCGCTGTACAGAAAGCACGTCCAGACCGAAAAGGCGAACAAGGCAAGCTCGCTCTCCGCCGAGAAGAAAGCCGAACAGACGCGCAAGCAGCTCGAGGCTGAGCTCGCCCGCAAGGCAAAGGCGGCCGAGGTCGCCCGCAAGCGCGCCGAAGAGTCCGCCAAGAAAGCCGCCGAACTCCAAACGGAAACCGCGGCCCTGGCCCCCATCGTCGAGGCGAACCGAAAGAAAGCCGAAGAGGAAGAGACCAAGAAGAAGGCCGCCGAAGAGGAAGAGGCCAAGAAGAAGGCCGCCGAGGGCGCTGAGCAGCCCGCGGCAGCCCCCGAGACCAAGAAGCCCGCAGCCGCGGTGGCCCCCGAGGCCAAGAAGCCCGCAGCCGCGGCGGCCCCCGAGACCAAGAAGCCAACAGCCGAAAAGCCAATCGCTGAGAAACCCGCCACCGCAAAATAAGCGGCGAGCGTGCCCGCGGCGCGGGATCGGCCCATTTTTCCGCCCGCTATTGTTCGGACGGCCGGCAGGCGTCGCCGCTGATGACCGAAATAAAGGCGCGGATAAACACCTTGACGTCTTCGGCCGTATTCATGTCTCCGAGGCTGACGCGGAGGACTCCGGACTGAAGGGCGACGGGCACGCCCATCGCGACAACAACCCCGCTCGGCGCGGGGCTGGCGGCGTCGCAGGCGGACCCGAGGCTGACGATGACGCCCAGCCGTGCGAGCGCCGCGAGGGCAGCGCGGTTGCTGAAGCCGCGCCGCCGGACAGCAAGGAGGATAGTATTCGGGAGGACGGCGCGGTCGTCGTCGGGCGCGATCCAGAAGACGACCGGCGTGTCTGCCTTCTCCGCGGCGGCGATCGCCCGGCGCGCCTCGGCTGTGCCGCTGTGGGCCGGGGGCGGGGGCGTGATCCCGCCGTCGATGCTGGGCGGCGGGTCGCCGGGGTGGGCGCTGAGCGGGAAGCAGGGGACGCGCCGCGAGATGGCCGCCTTGATCGCGGCGCGGAGCTGCAATATCGCGGCGGTCTTGGCGCCCCGGTTTGCCATCGTGAGACGGAACGCGGTAAAGGCGGCGGCAATCCCTGGCGTGTTCTCGGTCCCGCCGCGCAGCCCCCGGTTCTGCGTCCCGCTGATGAGGGGCCCCAGGCCGTACCCGGTCGCGAAGGTGCGGCGGATAACAAGGATACCCACCCCCGCTGGCCCGTGGAGCTTGTGGAAGCTCGCGCTGAACGCGTCGACGCCCAGGATGTCGGGACGGAGAGCCGACTTGCCGAACAGCTGGACGGCGTCCGTGTGGAACGGGATCCCCCTATGCTTGCGTGTGGCCGCCGTAAGGGCGGGGATGTTATTCATGATCCCGGTCTCGCCGTTCGCCGCCATGATACTCACGAGACAGGTGTTGGGGCGGATCGCTTTGGCAAGCTCGTCTGGATCGACGGTGCCGATGGCTGGCCCCTGGGTCCGGACCGGCAGGACCGTGAGCTGGCAGAGCCCGTCCTCAGCGTGCTGCTGGCAGCACATGAGGAGGGACTTGTGTTCGGCCGCGCTCGTAATGATGTGCGGGAGCGTGCTCGTCCGCCTAAGGAACGCCCTCACGCTGCTCGCGATAATGTGGCTGTTGCTCTCGGAGCCCCCGCTCGTGAACACGATTTCGAATTCGGAGAGCTCGAACGCGCACTCGACCGCGATCTCCGCCCGGAACTTTTCCATCATCTGGCGAGCCTCGACCGCGCTGCCGTAGCTGGCGGAGGGGTTCCCGCGGTTGCACCAGCGGACGTACGTGTCGACGACCTCCGCCGGCATGTGCGTCGTCGAGTTGTTGTCCATATAGCAGATGGCGCCGCTGCCCGTGCCTGTGCCTGCGCTCGTGCTTGTGCTTGTGCTCGTGCTTGTGTCTGTGCTTGTGCCTGTGCTTGTGCCTGTGCTCGTGTCTGTGCTCGTGCCTGTGCTCGTGCCTATGCTCGTGCCTGTGCTCGTGCCATTGTTGCTGCCACCAGCATCGCTGTCCGGGAAGATGTTGCCCAGGTGGGCACCCCTGTCCCGTGGGCCTGACTTCGGTCTTGGCTTCCGTCCCAGTGACATCGCCCGATCCCTATATGTGCGCCAAAAAAGCGCACGCGTCTTCAGACAACTTCGCGGGCCTCGAGCTCGTTAAGAAGCGTAACGATCTGGAGATTGAACTCGCGCCCAAGACGCTGGCCGCGGGCGGCGACCTGCGCCTCGACGTTGCGGTCAAGGACCCTGTGGTAGAATACGATGTGCGATAAGAACGGAAGGTTGAGCCCACCGCAGTCCTTCGGGGCAGTCACAAGCATAATGGACAGTTCTTCCCGGAGTTGACGGATTGCCTCGTCCTTCTGGGCGCGGGTACCGGATAGGACGCAATGAGGAATATGGAGCTCAGCGAGAGCCGCGTGGATCAGCCGCGTCGATTCGCTATGCATCGTGAAGACGAGGAACTTCCGCGGGCGAGCGTCAGGCCAGGGGATATCCCGCCGGCCGAAGAGGAGACCCTGGACATATGGCGGAGTCGCCACATCGTTGATGCATCCGATCGGGCGCCCGGTAGTCAACTGGATCAGCGCCCGAAGTTTGTGGTTTTCGATCGCAGCGATCCGATCATCTATGTCGGGGGGCACGGCCGCGGCGCCGGGCACGGCCGCAGGCACGACTGCGGGAACGACTGCGGGCACAGCCGCGGGCACAGCCGCGGGCACAGCCGCGGGCACGGCCGCGGGCACGGCCGCGGGCACGACCGCGGGCACGGCCGCGGGCACGGCCGCAGGCACGGGATCCTCAAGGACAGCCTCGTCGCTGAGGGCGATCTCGAGATCAAGCTCAGCCCCAAGGCGGACGAGCCCCGCCGGGAGTTTCAAGTCACGGGCGCAATTCGGGCAGCGGGTGATAAATCGTTTATTCTTCACGATACATGGCTCGCATACGATAAGCTGGCAGCAACCCGCCAGAACATAGGCAGGTCCCGCATCCTCGCCCTTCTCGAAGGGAAGAGTGCAGCACTGGCAAGTGCCCTGGCGGATGTTGTCCCGCATCCGGCCGAGGGTTTTTCCGTACTTTTCCTGCTGCTCGCCAGCCCAGGTCTCGAGGGCTTCGAGGGCTTCGAGAGCAAGCCTGCCGAGGCCGGTCACCTCACTGAGGGACTCCTCGAACTCGGCGTCGGTGCCGTCCTTGACGATGGCACGGAAGTCTTTCACCTTTGCACGATCTGTTTCGGCAGGCCCCCCCGCAATTTCCTGCCGGATGCGCGCGATACGCTTAAGAGTACGGATCGCGTGGCGAAGCTTGCCGAGGTGGCCTCCGACGACTCGCTGGACGACGTCCCCGACGCTGCGTGCGTCCAGGCCGAGGCTCTGCGCGGCGGTGCCGACCGCATCCGCATTCACCATCTCGACGACCTCCTCTGCGACATCAAGGTCGCGGAGGATGGCCGCCGCGGCACCGCCTTGCACGAAGATGCGCCGGAAGTTGATGGCCGTCGATCCGATGTGGGCGTCGACATATTCAGGGGCGCAATGGAGGCTGAAGGTTTTATTCAAGATGTCATCAAGGGCCATTCCGAGGATCGGGAACGTAATTGGCGAGTTGTCGCGCAGGAATTCCTCCAGAGTGCCCCGGCTGTGTATCATGACCTTGGAAGTCGTCTGGCGCCGGGTCGCGGAAATGAGCCAGGTAAAGAGGGCTGGGATGAAACAATCGTCGCTGCCGAGCTTCAGCGTGTCATAGTCGTCGATGATGAGGCGGCCGACGACGACCCCCTCGAGGATCCGCACGAGCGCCTCGAACAGCGAGCGGTTTTTCGTCTTCCCCTGCGGCTTGGGCTCCCCGTCGACGGTGAAGCTTGTCGTAACTCGCCCCGCTTTCACGAAGATAAGGTCGTAATCGGCAATCTGCCCGAGGCGGTACATTGTCTCGAATTCGCGCAGGCTACGAACGTTTTCGACGATCAGGTACCGGAGATCCGTGAACCGCTTCGTGTTATCCTCCCATTGAGAGATGACATTGGCCGCCGCAGCGACGATCGTGAGCGGGAGAAACCGCGTATAACGAATCTCGAGCTGGGGAATCGTAACAACCCCCTTATATTCGAACGCGCTGAAAGTCGGAGTGTGGACGACGTACGCCCGATTCAACGTACGTGCGGCCTTCCCGCTGACGGGGAACGTCATTATGGGCGAGATTTCCGGAAGACGGCGGGGGACCCTCTGGGCGCAGATAAGCGCCAATGACATGACGGTTTTTCCGAACGAGAATCGTTCGGAGATTCGGCCGTACTTCGTCTGGATCGTTGAGACAATGCCTTTCAGCTGCGCCACCCCAGACACTTGGGCCTTTAGGAGAGGACGATTTTCGAGCGCAAGCATCGCGTAGAGGAGCGTTGCCTGCGGGGGGAACAGGTTTCCCTTAAACCCCGGCGGATTTGGGCTCCGGGGGTCGTCGATCGAGAGGAGGCGCGGGGCGTACACCGGGTGCTCGGCGCTCGCCCATGGTACCCCGTCGGCCGGGGTGAAACCCTCCTCTTCGCGCTCGAGCGCGGCGTCGCGGATCCCGCGCCGGTGGCGTGGCCGAGGCGGGGCGCCGGCTGCGGCGGCCCTGATCTGCACGGGGATGTCTTCATCGCTATCGCTATCGCGGCGGTCGGCCATCGGTCTGAATGAATATCAATCCCGCGTCAGTTCAATTCTTTCCGCCGCATTTGAACGGCCGCCGCAGCACACATCCATGACCGAGCCGAAAACTGCAATCGAGGTCGAATCCCAACGCACCTCGACCGAAACCGGGATTCCGCCTCCCGTTGAGGCGCGGTACCCGATCGGGGACCCGGCGCGGCTGCCTGCCCTCATGTGGAAGAACGGAGTGCGATCATTCCCAGGAATGGCGATAGTCGGGGAGAGCGCCGCGGCACTTACCATGGGAGAGCGCACGCTGTGTTTCTTCTGTGGGGACCGGTACGGCACCCACATCTGCGCCCTGATCGACCCGGCGGGCCAGGCAAGGGGGGACCCCCTCCTGGCCTGGCTATCGGACTGCCCGCACGTTCACTGGGATGGGCATCCCGGATGCAACGAGTGCTTCTCGCTCGGTTACGACGAGGCTGGGCGTGTCCAGGCCGCGTGCCCACCGTGCGTCGGCCTCACGGATATGTTCTGTTTCCTCGACACGCGCAAGTCGGCGAATAAGCGGCGAAAAAGACTTGTCCTTTGTATGCCGGACCCCTGCTAGCGGGCGCCCAAGGGCGCGCCGCTGTACGTGCACGTGCACGTGCACGTGCACGTGCACGTGAACGTGTATGCAGCAGAGAGGTGCGGGGTGGGGTCACGGACGCCCACCGGCAGCATTTTGCGCCATCAATCAGTAGCTCTGCTGGAGGAACGGCTTATCGTCCATGTCGTGGGACGGCGGGAGGACGTTCGGCACGTATGGCGGCGTAGGCGTGAGGTATTGCGGGGGCACCGTCAACGCGCCGGATGGCGCCGTGAAAGCCGTCGTCGCCGGGGGCGGGGGGGTGTAGCACTTCGTGAAGCCGAGCGGCCCCCACTGGTTGGCGCAGGGGGTCATGATGTTATCGGGCTCGCAGCCGGCGTTGAATATGGCGTCGGTCGTCGTCCCGGGGGGGCACGCCGTGCAGGAAGCCGCGCCGGGCGCCGCGCTGTAAGTTCCCGCCGAACACCCGAGGCACTGCGTATAGTTCCCGGGGCAGGCGCAGCCGGGCTGGCACTGCTGGCAGTAGTCGATCCCGTTGCGGACCCAATAGAAGGTCCCGGCCGGGCACAGTTTTGCGGGAACGGGCGTGATGGCCATCGCAGCCAAGAGGATTATGAAAATCGCAGCAATACGCATACGGGTACGTAGATACGTGAGCGCAGGGCTGGACACGGGCCCGCTGTATACTGCCGCGGGAAAAACGGAAGCCATTCCGCAGGATTTTAGGCGTCGCCCGGCCGGAGCGGGTTGACGACCGCCACGACGAGCGGCATTAAGATGTCGAGCCGCAGGCCGTCCCGCCCGGTGTCCGCCACACGCTTGACCATCGCCAGGGTGATATCCCTGGGGGGGTCAGCGGCAGCGGCGAAGCGGAGCTGAGCAGTGGTGCCGAGTAACCCGAACCCGCCGTACTTGGCCCCACACACCACCAGCCCGAGCAGCTCGTCGGCCTTCCTCCACAGTTTAATCACGTTGGCGTTTGAGTCGACCGTCCCCGGGCGCGGGTAGTCGGAGGCGGTGAGCAACACGAGCGCCCGGTCGATGGCCGGCTTCCACTCGGCCCTGCTCTCGATCATGGAGTCGTACCATTCCTGGTAGCACTGGAGGGCCACCCGCCCTTCGCCTTTCCCTTGCTGGAATCGATGGACCGGAATTCGGTACGGGAACCCGCTCGACCCGGCTTTCTGAACAAATCCGCCAAATTCGACGCTCGGCGAATCCAGTTCGACACGAATAAGCGTCCCGTTTCTGAAGACGACGATGCGTGTGCCGCTAGACGCCGGCTTATCAAGCATGTCCGCCAGGAGAGGAATGATGATTTGAGCGCATAATTGGGAATCTCCCGGGCTGGGCCTGTATGAGTACGCTTCCCGTACCGCCATCTCTGTGGGCCCGTCAAGGAGGCCGGCCGGTAGCTCGTTCCAGCAGAAGGCCGGAACGGACATATCTAGGACGTTGGACGCCGCAGTAACACTGTGCGCTTCGAATTTGCCACGTAGCTCCGTCGGGATGGCCGGGAGCTCCACCCGGCGCCACCCCTTTGCGGTGGGGTCTGTGTCGGTCATTCTTGCCTGGGCGGTCTTCTTGTCTTCTGCTGAGGAAGCCATCGTGTTCAGCGAGGGTATGCCATAACGCCGGCGCGATTCAAATTCGGCCCGAAAAATACGGATCGATTCATCCCGAGGGGCCCAGCCGCCAGTCGAGCGCCTGCTGGCCAACGGGGGGCTCCCCGGACTCGCAGGCATCCCCCGATATTGGGTTTTTCGTCCAGAGGAGAGAAAGGATCCATCTGATGATCGCAACATGCTGGCGCGTGTTTGGCCGCAGGATCCTGGCCTCTCTCTCGAGGACGCCCCAGATATTCGCGGCGCACGCCTCGTCCGCCCGCGAGAGCCCGACCGCGAGTTCAACACACGCGGCTGGGAGATCGCCGCGCCTTATTGCGGCGATGAGCGCCACGGGCAATTCGTTCTGGCGGGCCATGTTGCGGATCTGATGGTTTACCCGGCCGCGATTTCAATTATGGCATCTATGCCGCGTCGCACCCACGCCCGCGCCGCAGTCGAAAAGTCGGCCCAACCAACCAACAATCGCGCGCTAGTCGAGGAATGGCGCCGCCCGGATCGCGCGGTGGATCGCGGCCCGCCCGCGCCACCACGCGATCATCTGCTCATAATGATCGGTCAAGCCTTTATACTCACAGGCATCCCCCGACAGGGGGTCCCTCAGCTCGGCGGTCTTGAGGACCCATATCATGACATGCTGGTGGCAATTCAGCTGCCACAAGTGCAGAGCCTCATTGAGGAGGACCCTCGACATATAGCTATCATCGCGGATGCTTCCGGCAAGCTCGGCGTTCTCGATTGCATCGAACAGCTGGCGCGTAGCGGAAAGGTCTCCCTGTCTCACGGGCTGCATGATACTCATCAGGAGCCGAGCCAGCGAATTCATGGCCGTGCCCGCTACTGCAATATACCCCTCGCGCCAAAATCAAATGTGCGTGCGAGCGTGCCCGACCGCGGGCGGCTCGCGGATCAGACGGCATCGTCGCCGTTATCGTCATTATCGCCATTATCGTCGTTATCGTCGTTATCGTCGTTTCTGGGTGTCTTCTTTTTGCGGCCGGTGCGCCAGCGGGGGGGCGCGAGGCCCTTCTCCTGGACCTCGAGGTTCTCCTGGCGCTGGTGCTTCCCGGGGTAGCCGGGGAACCATCGCTGGATGTAATCGCCCTCTGCGCCGTGTGCCTTGTAGTAGGCCTTGAACCGCGCGTACGCCTCCTGGACGAACGTCGGCTCCCCGTCTTTGACGAGCGCGCCCGTCCCGTCGCGCTCTTTCTTCCAGCGGAGCCCGTACGGCCTGCAGATGCGCTCAAGGTCGGCCTGCTTCTCGGGGCTGAGAGTGTACCCGGACCCGGGGTCCTTGCCCTTCCGCCCTTTGCCGTCGGCCTGGTTGACGCAGGTCAGGGCCCCGGACAGGCGCTCGATCGCGGTAGCCTCGAGGCCGACGTACCCGCCCCGGTTAACCTCGACCATCGGGGGGACGCCGCCGTGCTCGCGCAGCCACTGCTCGAGGAAGTCCATGCACAGCTTCCAGGGGTAAGGCCCCTCGACGCCGTAGGGCTCCCAGTGCGGGAGGGACAGAAGGTCGTGGACCTGGTGCGGCTCGAGCTTCGACGGCCGGCCGGCGCGCCAGGCGGCGAACTCGTCGGCGGCCCAGCGGTAGAATCGGTGGAGGCATACGCGCGCCTCGCCGACGACCCAGGCGTCGGTCGTCTTCGGGTAGCGGCCGCAGGTCGTCACGATGCGGCGGATCTCGGCGAACCCCCTGTCCCACGGCACGTTCTCGACGCGGAGGAGGCGCTCGGCGGGGCGCCCGGCGGTGCTCGCGCCATAGCGGACAGCACGGCGGACGGCGCTGAGGAGGGCGCCCCGCCCTTTCGCGTCGGCGATGCCGAGCGTGTGGGTCCCGAGGAGGTCGATCGGGTAGGGGCTCGCGGCCGGATCGAGAAGGTGCTCGTACAGGCGCGGGTCTTCCTCGAGAAGCGCGTCGACAAAGGGGACGATCGACGCGTACCGCTTGAGGTTGACCGGGTCCTCGGGTTTGCGTTTCGGGTCGTGGAGGACGGGAAGGAAGATGACGGAGGGGGGCTTCCCCGGGATCCGATTGAGCGGGCGGCAGAGGCTCTGGATGATGTCGCGGGGGCTATGCCGGGGCGCGGCGAAGAAGACGGCGTTGAGCGCGGGGATTTCGACGCCCTCCTGGAAGAGGCGGCAGTTGAACAGGACCGCCCGGGCGCCGGGGGCCCCGAACCGCCGCAGCGCGCCGGCGGCCCCGCCCGACCCCATCCGCGAGTGGGCGACGAGACATTCGAACTCGGCGACGGCGGCCGGGCGCGGGGTGGCGCGGAGGACCTCGCACAGGCGGTTCGCGTGGGCGATGTCTCGGCAGAAGACAAGAAGCTTGTCGACCTTCGCCATCGCCGCAAGGAGCTGGGCCGGCGCCGCCGCCTCTTCCGCGAGGGGGGTGGCCCGCTCGCTCGGGGCGGCGACGATCTCGAGGCGGAAGTCGTTGACGTGGCCGGCGGCGATCCCCTGACGAAGGTGGTAACGGAAGGCGACCCCGCCGAACATGGCGCGGTCCTTCATCGAGATCCCACTGCCCAGGGGGTCGTAGGCAGGGGTAGCCGTCATGAACAGCCGCGCCCCGGCCTTCGGCGCGAGGACGAAGTGGTTGAACGGCCGGGGCGCGCGGCCGCCGCAGACGCGGTGCGCCTCGTCGAACACGGTAATCACGAATGCGTCGGTCGGGACCTGGGGCGAGCTCTGGTAGGTGCTGATGACGAGGCGGCGCCCCCGCTCGGCGACGAAGGCGCGGATGACCGCAGGGTCGGTCGTCATCGTGACCTCGCGGCCGCCCGCGAGGGGGACCGGCCGGGTATCGCTGCCGACGAGGAGGATCGGCTCGTTGGCCCCATAGGAGACGAGCTTCTGGGCCGTCTGGCGTAGCAGTGACAGGCCGGGGACAAGGATGAGAGCGCATACAGGCTTGTCCTCGGCCGGGTGCGCCGCGAGGACGTCCCGGACGACCGAGAACGCGACGGGCGTCTTACCGCAGCGGCATGCCATCTGGAGGATCGCCGCGCCGCGAGCCCGCAGCTCGGCCACGCACAGGGCGGCCGCGTCCCGTTGGTAGTCGCGCGGGGCGAAGGCGGGGCGCGCCGCCGGCAGATCGAACGGGGAAGCGCTCGTGCCCGCGCCCGTGCCCGCGCCCGCGCCCGTGGCGCCGATGGCGACGAACCCCTCCATAAGGTCTTTCTCGGCCTCGTCGATCGCGCCGGCGAGGACGCTGTCATCTACTTCCCCGAGGATCAGATCGTCTGGCGGGGCATTCTTCTTTGGCACGGGCACGGGCGCCGGCGCCGAGACGGCCCTGGTCGGCAGTTTCGGCGCTAAGACTACCTTGGCCGGCGCTTTCGGCGTCGAGGGTACGACCGGAAGCGTTTGGGCGCGCTCGAGCGGCTTGGGCGGGGGGGCGACGATGTCCCACCCCATTATTTCGTCGACGAAGGCATCGTCGACGTTGACGGCGGCGACGCCGCCGGGAGCCGCCAACACCGTGGGGGCCTCCCCGATCTTGAGCCCGCGCAAAGTGTCAGTGATCCCATTGAGATCCGCCGGGTCGGCGGATGGCGCGATCGTGAACTTCTCGACAAACATCCGGCGCGCCTTCCAGGCAGGGGGCTCGGCGGCCTGGTCAGCGGGCGGGCCGGCCTGCGCCGGCCGGGGCGCCCCGGCCGTGGTGGGGCGCCCCGCCACCGGCTTTACGTACTCGGGCTGATCGCGGCGGACCGCTTTGACGCCGAGCATCCCCGCCACATCCGCCGCGAGCCGGACGAGGTCGGCGGCGGGCACCCGGACGAGCTCCCTTGGTGCGAGCCGCCGGTGGCGGCAGCAGTACAGAACGGCGGTCTCGACGAGGAACGCGTCGTCCTTCGTGGGCGTTTCGAACGTCGCCACGTATTTCCACCCGGGCGGGAAGCACGTTGTGTACGCGCCGTCATTCAGACGGTTCCCGAGGCTCCCCGTATGTCCTACCTTGTAGAGCTGGCCGGGCCCGAACTCGCGGTCAAGCCAGGCATGGTGGGCGATGTAAAAGCCGGCCATCCGATGGATGGCGGGGACAAATCTCCAGTTGGGTGTGTATTGCGTGCCGGGCCCGATCCGGGCTCCCCGGGCGATCTCGGTGGCAGCTCAAGGATTATTACCGCCGCCCAAAAAATGAATATGGGCATAGGTACCCATTACCGACCGCCAACCAGGAATGACGGACGCCACCATCATGACAATCGAAGTGCACGTCTTAGACGGTGACCAGCCTAAAAATTCTCTGGAAGAAGACCCGCTGTGGACACTATCGATTGAGATCGGCGTTCCCAGCCTCAAGCTTAAATACAGGTTCGACGTCGAGGAACCGTACTTGTACTACTGGGATCCCCTGCTGGCGGGGCAGGACACGCACATGAGTCTCTATAGCGGCAACGGGGACGGTAGTATCAGTCTCAAGAACGGAACGTTGACTTTCGTCGCCGCCCCGTCCGGCGGCGGCGGGGATGTCACCGGCACCTTTGAGGTCCCCGCGGAGCAGGTCCTCGACCGCCTGCGGAAGGCCTTCGCGGACAGAGAAAGGGATACACTGCGCGGCCGCGGCCTCGGGGGCAAGGACGAGGGCAAGGACAAACAGTGATAGCCAGTGTATGGAACGGCGGCCGATGCGAGTCGCCATCTCACCGCACGACGGCATTTTTTTTTGAAGACCGGCAGCCTAAGGTTACCCTTGTGCCCCATGAGCGAGGACCCGATGCTTTGCGGCACCCCCCCAGCGGTCCCGAAGCTCCGAATCGCCGATCCAGCCTTCATATTCGTCGCGAAGCAAGACTACACCAAATCAATTCACGAGGCGGTTCTTGAGTGCGAACGAACGATCTTTCCCAGTATCCAAGCCCCTCCAGAACTCGAGCGGCAGTTCGCCATGTACAGTATGAACACCTCCGAGCCGGGCGATACCGACGAATTCGTCGTTTATATCATTGTCGCTCCGAACATCCGGGTCGAAGAGATGGCGAAAGCTGCGCACTCCCACCAGGTGCGCATCTGCAAGGGGGCCCTGGCGGTAATCGACGAAGGTGTGTCTCCGATTATGGGCATCAGCGCGGAGAACGTGGCCGCCCAAATCCTCGACCCAAGTATCGAGATCAATCCGAGGAATACGTACCTCCTCGTCGAACTGCCGGGCCCTATTCCAAATGATGTTTCCCCGGTCGTCCCCGACTTTCACAAGCCCCCGTCCGAGTCCCCGATGTTGGAGCCGCTCGCCGTCGACAGGGCCCCTCCAGGGCTTACAGACTCGAATCGTATTGGCGACTGCCGTCAGGCCGACGGCACATCAAGCCCGACCGTCGCGAACCCGGTCCCGAATCGGGCGGGGCGGCCGCCGCTCGGGATCCTCGCCCCCCACGGCGGCACTCCAGAGACCGACGGATAGGAGAACCTGGCCTCCTTTTGCCGGGCCAAATTGAAGCGCGTGGATATAACTAATCGAAACCGCGCAGATGCCACTACCAGGCGGCTGCACCATAATATTCGGAACGATCCTGGGCTTCCTTCTAGCAGTCAGATTTCGCCTGCCGTGGAATCCGCCCGCTGCGCCTCCGCTTGATCGTTCGCCCGAAGTCCTTCTCAACTGGAACGCCTCGGTCTCCGCCGCGGAGTACTGGACGTCCCCGAACCCGAAACAAACCGGGGTGATCTGCACCGCGGCGGCATGCCCCTGCGCACAGTTCGAGACCGAGGCACGGTGCCCCGACTACCGGACGTATCCGAACATCATCTGCTTCTCGGCGGACCCGGATGGGATCTTCTTGTCGCTAAGGTGGGACGGGCCCTATTGCAATCGGAAATGCCTGCTGGCGTACGCCTTTCTCATCCAGAACGTTCCCTGGGAATCGCGGGCAAAACTCAAGTTCCAGGTCGGGAGTCGCCCCTTCGATATCATGACAAACGAAACGGCCGGATACGCCGAGCCCGCCTGGCTGAACGGGACGGCCGAGCACCACGGGCAAATAACGCTCGACCTGCGTTTCAGCTCGCCGCCAGACGGGCTGCTCCCTTCGGCGTTCTACATTTACGCGGCGCTCCTCGTCCGGATCAGGTAGCCAGCGGCGTGCGTCGCCGATTTTTCCCTCCCGGGCAGCCCGTGGCCGCAAAATGGGCAGTGGGCGCCGCCCGTCTCCCGGCCTTAAAGGGCGTACCTGAGCGACACCTTGTCCCCCTTTCTCATGAGGAAATTGAGGGCCGACATCGCGACGACCATCTCGATCGCGCCCGGGGCAAGGTTGTACCAGGTCTTGAACGCGTAGTTCAGGTACAGCTCGCGGCCCGCCGACAGATTGTAGTACCCGCTCGGGTTGAACTGGCCCGGGTACAGGCAGAATGTGACCATGAACGTCGACGTGTCGTTCGGAGAAACCGTCAACGTGCTTTTCTGGTACTTGATGGGGAGGTATCCGTTGTAGAACAGGGCGGGTGTCATCGGATAGATCTCGACGCCGTGCGCCGTCACGCCGAGCATGTCGATCGGATTAGCGAGCGCCTCCGTCTCCGTCGCCTCGCGGCACACGAGCTGGCAGGTGTTCGCCTGGTAATTCCAGATCATCGCGGGCGTCAGCAGCTTGTTCGCGTTGGTCCGCGGGGGGATGATGCCATTCAGCCACCACCGATCGAAGTCGCTCGCCATTGCGCGTTCCCGGAAGCCGACCGTGAAGAACTCGGCGGGGAACTTCAGCTGGTCGAGCAGCACCGCGTCTGTGGGGGTCTGGATCCCGTTGACCTGGCGGCGGTGGACCCGGATGAGGCTGAACCCGATGCGGGTGGCAAAGATGTCGTGGATCTCCGGGTTCGTGTACAGGCTGCCGACGTACAGGCTGACGTCCATGTTCAGCTTCGAGAATGGAAGGGCCGTCTGCATAAGCGCGCCGGGGTTGTTCGGGTCAGGGATGAGGGCCTTGACGATCTCCGACAACGGCGCGAGCTCGCAGGTAATACTGCGCTGGGTGTTGGGGATGAGATCGTTAAGGAGGGCGTGCGAGGCGTCGTTGCTGAGCCAGAACTGGAGGGGGATGAACATGTCGAGGCTGTCGTGGTAAAGCTTGGGGGTCTGGGGGCCGTCGCTGTAAGTAAGGTAGCCGGTGTACCCGTTGCCGAGGTAGCTCGCAAGGCGGGGCTCCTGCTGGCCGTGGCAGCGCTTCCAGCCGGTCACGTGGTCCGTGTCGACGAAGAACTTCGTGAAGCTGACGGCCTCGTCGGTCGTGTAGTCGTCGATGAGGATCTTGTCCGACGTGAACGCGGCGCGCCGGATCATGCGCAGGCCGGGGTAGGCGCAGTAACGGAGGAGCGGCTGAGTAGGCGTCGGCTGGCTCCCGGCCTCGAAGGCGGCCTGCGAGCCGATCGCCCGGAAGCGGACATGAAGGACGAGATCGCTCGTGAAGTGGCCGTAAACCGGCCAGGTAAATTCGATCGTCCCCCCCGAAGGGCCGATAGACGCCGTCCCGTCTCCGAACGGCTTGACGCGGGCGTATTCCGTCGCAACCGCGACATACGGGCGGTAAGCCGCGTGGACGTAAAGAATGTGCGACTTCTCGATGTCAGTAAAGGTCGGCTGAACGTTCTTGTTTCCGGCGGCCGCGCGTTTCTGGCGGATGGCGTCGAGCCGCGTGCGCAGGTAGTCGGATGCGGTGAAGAACCGGTCGAAGCGCTCGTCGCGAAGGACGAGCTTGAAGATGGCGCCCTGTGACATCGTTGGCGGAGCCTATACTGGCGGAAGATTTATGCGGCGACGAACATCTAAGGGGCAGGCCGCCCTCCGGCTGCGCCGCCGGGCCTTTTTGAACTCGTGCCGCCCCGCTCATCGAGCCCCGCCGGTGACAAGACAACCCGATGGCGGCACAGCCGGAAGCGCAGCAACGAACAGAGCTATACGCCGAGTACGGCCGGGAGGGGCTCCGAATCCCGCTCGGCCCGTTCCGCGCCCGGGTCGGGGGCGAGTCCCAGCTGCGGCGGATCCTTTCGGTCCTTCGCGTCACCGAGAAGGTCACGCCCGGCCGCCCACGGGGCATGGCCCATAAGACCCGGAGCGCGTACCGGATCACCCGCGACCAGGGGGTCGAGCACCTCTTCATCCCCCGCATCAAGGGCCCCCCCTTCCTCCGGGCGCGGGGGCCGGGCGGCGCCCCCCTCCTCGACGGGATCCGGGCCGGCGCCGACGCGCTCCCGGCCCCGCGGCGGCTCAGCGCCGACCGCTGCGAGATCGAGGAGCCCCTGTTTCCAAACCAGGAGACGGCCGTGGAATTCCTTTGCGGGGAGAATGGCCCGCTCGGGGGCGCGAGCGTCGCCGCCGGGCGCGGGGTCGCCTACCTGCAGATGGATACCGGGCTCGGGAAAACCCGCATCGGCTGCGCCGTCATCGCCCGCCGGGGTGAGCCGGGCCTCGTGGTCGTCCCCACCGACGCGATCGCGGGGCAGTGGGTCGACGAGTTCGCCGAAAGCTTTCCCGGCATGAAAGTCGAGGTGTACCATAACGCGTTAAAGACCTCGCGAAAAGCCCCCCCGAACGCACGGACCCACGACGCCGTCATCGTCATCATCAACACCTTTCGGGACAAGACCCCGGGGTTCCTCGAGGGGTTTGGGACGGTCGTGCTGGACGAGGCGCACGAGTACCACAGCGAGCACAACAGCCGCGCCCTGTGGCTGTCGCAGACGGGCGCCGTCCTTGGCCTGAGCGCGACCCCCCAGGAGCGGCCGGACGGGATGGACCGCTACGTCCATTTCCACCTGGGCGCCCCGATCCTGCCGCGCACGATCCCCGGCTTCGACGTCGCCGCCGTCAAGTTCCAGGCGGAGGTGCGGGTCGTCGAGTACGCCGGCCACCCCGACTTCTGCGAAACAGCGACGACGCCGGCCGGGACGATGTCGGCGATCCTCACGCTCGGGAACGTCGTGAAAGACAAGGCCCGTCAGCGGTTTATTGCCGCGGAGGTCGACCGACTGTACCGCCTGCATGAAACCGCTTCCCCCGAGGAGCTTGTGGCACTCGGGCTGGGGCCGCGCCCCGAGTCCTGCGCCACGCCGGACCACCCTGCCGGCGAGGTCCGGCGCCACGGGGTCCTCGTGTTTGCCGAGCACCGGGAATACCTCCCAGCGCTCAGGGCCGCCCTTCTCGAGCGGGTGCGGCCGGACGAGGTCTTCGCGCCGGAGCTCGAGACCGGGCCGGGGCGCCCCCGGCCGGCCGGGGGCATCAACAGCGGCATCAGCATCCTCCGGGGCGGGGCGACGAAGCACGACGTGAACCGGACCCGCCGCGCCGGCGCCCACATCGTGCTTACGACCTACGGGTTCAGCCGCCGGGGGATCTCCCTCCCCGAAATGACCGCGATGGTGAAAGCCACGCCCCGCCGCCACGGGTCGAACCAGATCGACGGGCGCATTACCCGACGAGGGTCCGACGAGAGCATCGTCCGCCAGTACGTTGACATCGTCGATGTCCGTACGGGGCTAAAGAGCCAGATCAGCGAAAGACGCAAGGCGTACACGGCGAAGGGCTACCCGATAAGCAAGATCGCTGTCTCGTGGGAAGAGTACGCGGAGCCTGTTGAGCGGCCGCGCGCCGCCCCCGCCATGCCCCCAGGAATCGACGAGGGTCTGGCGAGCATGACGATGGATGAGCTGCTCGCCGCCGCGCTCGGGACGGACACGACGGATCCGCCCGCGGCCCCCGCGGCCCCCCGGCGCCCGGCCCGGGAGCCGGCCAGCAACGAACCCTCGGACAACCCCCCGGGCGAGCCCTCGGACGAGCCCCCGGGCGAGCCCTCGGACGAGCCCTCGAACGAGCTCTCGAACGAGCCCTCGGACGAGCCCCCGGGCGAGCCCTCGAACGAGCTCTCGGACGAGCCCTCGGACGAGCCCTCGGACGAGCCCCCGGGCAAGCTCCTCCTGGACGATCCCCCGGGCGACCCCCCGGACGAGCCCTCGGGCGAGCTCATGTTCGACGACGTATGTGTCAGTTTCGGAGTCCCCAGGGCCACCCGCGACGCCAGCGGTCGGCCCGACGAGCCCGCTCATGGCGACGAGCCCGTCCGCGACGGCGAGCCTCCCCGTGACAATGGCATGGAGGCCGGCACAAATGATGTCCAGGAGGAAAATGAGGAAGAGTCCGGCGGCCCAATCCTCGGCGTCCCGCCAGGCCCCCTTCTGCTGACCCAGCCGGACGACATCGGCGACATTCTCGGGAAATAGGTCGGCCCTTCTTTTGCGTTTTTGTATACTGGTACTCCGTGCACCGTACGACCGTGCCACCGCCCACCGCACAGCCCTAAATACCCATTACCCATGAAAAACATTTACCTCGCCGTGATCATCGTCATCGTTGTCGTCATCATCGTCGCCGGTAGCATGTACTGGAAGAAACACCACGAGAAAGGATCATTCCATGGCTCAGGATCTTCCTGCCCATGCGGCTGCCCGAGCGGGTGCCAGTGCGCGGCCAACTGCAAGTGCCGCCTTAGCGGTTCTTGCCCCCATTAAGCCCCCAGTCACGGCATAGCCGCACGAAAACAGTGCGAGCTCTTTTGCGTCCCCGTATAGGACTGCGGCCGCATGGATGATATCCCCAATCTCCTCGACTTTATCGCGCCAGATATCGGCGCGGGCGCTAGCGCCAACGGCGGCGGCAAAAACGCCGCCCGCACAGACATGAACGGCGGTAGCCCGACCGCAACGGGCGGCGCCAGAGAAGGGGCCCGCGGGCCCGACCGGCGGGCGCTGGCCAACGGTGCCCACCGGCGCGCCCCTAGCGACGGCGCCCCGTTGCGCCGGAACGACACCTCATTCCCGACACAGATGACCGCCAAGCTGCGGGCTCTGTACGACGAGTACCGAGCCGCGCGGGCCGACGTGGCCAGCCCCCGGCACCGGCTGGCCACGGCCCTGAAGTACTACCAGTACCTCGTCCGGACCGTCATGAGCAACCCCGAGTACGGGATAGGCGCCGATGGGAACGCCCGGGGCCTCCTCATTTACCACACGATGGGGATGGGCAAGACACGCTGCGCCGTCGCGGTCGCGATGGCCCTCTGGGACACGCGCCCCCCCGTCGTGATGCTCGCGCGGGCCCTCCAGAAGAACTTCCTGGAGACCGTCAAGGAGGTGGTCGAGCTCCTTCAGGACGCCGATACCCCGCCCGAAGAGTTAAGCCGGCTGAAGACTGAGGCGGTCGCCCGATTCACCTTCGTGTCGATGGACGCGTACAACTCGGCCGACCAGATGGCCCGCGTCGGAACGGGGGCGACGCGGGTCAAGCGCGGCGACCTTACCGGAGCGACGGGGGGGATCGACGGGAAGCACCTCATCGTCGACGAGGCCCATAACTTCTTCCGGGCGATCATCAACAGCAGCGCCGAGAATGCTAACGCCCGGCGCGTGTACGACATGACGATGCTGGCGCGCAACCTGCGCATCACCTTTCTGACCGGGACGCCCGCGGCCAAGAACCCGTTCGAGCTCGTGCCGTGTTTCAACATGCTGGCCGGCTCGGACCTCCTCCCGACCCAGTACGACTCATTCAACAAACTGTACGTCGATCGCGAGAGGCACGCCGTCCGCAACCGTAACTACCTCGCCAACCGCATCGTCGGCCTTGTCTCCCATGTCACGCACAGCCGGCCGACCGATCCGCCGCTAGAGCCTTCCGATAGCCGCGCCGCACCCAGGCGGATCCGGGACGATGGCTGGTTCCCGGAAGAGAGGCAGACAATCATCGAGCGAGTCGAAATGGGGGCCGACCAGTACCGCCAGTACCTGCTCGCGCGCGAGAAGGAACTGGCGGAGGGGAAGGGCGGTGAGGGGGGGCCGCGGGCCGTTGCGATCATGTCGGCCCCGCCGCTCGCGCTCCCGGGAAGCGAAAAGAAAGCGATGGGGACCTACTATGTGAAATCCCGCATGCTGAGCAACTTCGCCCCGCCCCGCGACTGGGTCGGGACGCCCGTCGACCGTATGCCTGACTCCGTCTTCGAGGCGAGCGTGGGGCCGAAACTTGACCTCATCGCACGGCGAGCGGACGAGGCCCCGGGGCCCGTGCTCGTTTACAGCCAGTTCATATCTGCGGGTGGGCTTCTTCCGATGAGTCGGTACCTCCGGCGGCGTGGGTTTACCGAATGGCGCCCGCCGACGGACGCCCGGCCCACGGGCGCCCCGCCGACGGACGCCCGGCCCACAGACGCCCCGCCGACGGACGCCCGGCCGACGGACGCCCGGCCGACGGAGACGGGCCCGCTGACGGATGCCCGGCCGACGGAGACGGGCCCGCTGACGGATGCCCGGCCGACGGACGCCCCGCCGACGGATGCCCGGCCGACGGAGACGGGCCCGCCCCAGGCCAACGGGGGGTCCGCGCGCAAGGTCTACGCGGTGATCAGTGGCGACGTCGACCCCAAAGTGCGGGATCTCATCAAAGAGGCGTTCAACGCGCGCGCCAATATACACGGCGGCGTGATCAAAGCTCTCCTCGTGTCGAAGACAGGCGCAGAGGGTCTTGATCTCAAGAACATCCGGGAGACCCATCAGCTCGAGCCGTACTGGGACAAAGCTCGCGACGATCAGGTCAAATCGCGGGCCGTCCGCATCGGGAGCCATGACGACCTGCCCCGCGCCGAGCGCGAAGTGCAGCCTTACCTTTACATCGCGGTCGCCAACCGCGCCGTCTGGGACCAGATGCTCAAGAGCGACCGGGAGGAGATGACGATCGACGAGCAGTTCGCCCATCGGGCGGACTCCATGTACGAGACGTGCAACGCGTTCCGCCAACTTCTGGCCGAGGTGTGTCTTGAGTGTGAGCTGTTTGGGTACGGCGGCTGTCGCACCTGTGTGCCGACGGGCGCCCCCCTCTTCCGGGCGGACCCAGCCCTCGACGTCCGCCTCCCGGACCCGTGCGAAGTCCGCCGCGAGACCGAGGTCGAGGCGACCCCCCTTCGTGTCGACGGCGAAACGTACTACTACATGATCGACCCGGGCCAGCCCCTCGGCTTTCGCTTCTTTGCATTCCGCAAGGACCTTGGGGGCTACGCGCCCGTCGACCCGGGCGATGAGGACATCCCCAGACTCCTGCAGGCGATCGAAGCCGGCGAGACAGCCGGGGGCCCGCACCGGGGCGGGGCCCAAAATGAATCAGAGACTGGCGCACATTCAGAACGCCGAAAAAAAATGAGCACCGAGGCATTCATGGGATCTAACCCAGCGCCCGCGCCGTTAAGCCTGCGCCTGCCCCCGCCGGGCAAAGCTAGACAATCCGGGCAGGCCGCCGTCGAGCGGGCCGCCATCAAGCGGGCCGTCGCCGAGCGGGCCGCCGCCACCGAGCGAACCGATTACCGAGATGAATACGATTGGGAGTACGAACGAGCCCGCAAACGTTATATTATCGAGAACCCACACTGTGCGCAGATCCTGTACCGCCCAGCCGCCGACTACTTCAGCTCCGTCGAGGAGCTTGCCCCGCGCCAGCCGAGCCAGATCCCAATCTACATCACGCCGGACTCCCCGCGCACCGCCTACACAGCCCGCCCCGACGCTGAACGATCCACGCTTCATTGGGGGCAGCTGAAGCTGCTCCTCTCCGAGCTCAAGTTCCTCTGCGATAATGCGCCGGCCGACGGCCCGTACAACGTCGTGTACGCCGGCGCGGCCGAGGGTTTCCACATCCCATTCATGGCCGGCCTCTTCCCTCGGGCCCGGTTCCTCCTGTATGACCCCCGCCAGTTCTGCCAGGCCCTTACTGGACCGGGCCGGCCGACGAATGTCGAGGTGAATCGGCAGTATTTCAGCGAGAATGATGCCCACAGCCTGTCTGGGCTGACGGACCCGACATTCTTCATATGCGACATCCGCACAGGGAAAGAAGAGACCTACGTCCAGGCCGACATGGATCTGCAAAAGTCGTGGGTCCGTATCATCCGGCCGGCGGCGTCCCTCCTCAAGTTCCGCCTCCCGTGGAACAAGGGGAAGACCTCATACCTTGATGGAAGGATCCTCCTTCCCGTCTACGCGCCGACGTCCTCGACGGAGTGCCGGCTCTTGGTAACAAAGGAACAGAGCGACGCCCCCGAAAGGGAGTACGACAACACCGAGTACGAAGAGCAGTGCGCGTTCCACAACACGGTCGGGCGCGTGCGGACTTATGTTCACGACGTCAGCCTGCCCGGCCTCGACCATTGCCACGACTGCTCGATGCTCGTTGCTGTCGCGCGCCAGTGCCTCGCCCTCGGCGGCGGGCCGGCCGACGACGCCAACGTCGGGGACTTCATCAAAAAGATGGTCCTACAGATCGGGACTGGGAGGACCCTGACGTCGAAGCCCGCCGCGAGACGGGCCGTCGCCAAATCAGAATAAACTGAACGCGTCATTCTAGGCCAACGATCGGGGAGCCCCCGATTTTCCGCCGGACAACCTCCATATATTCATCCAGCTCGCGATCGAGCCGGGCGACCTCGGCCTTGTATTCGGGGGTGCCCGGCTTTAGTCTCGCGCGCCCGCCACCACGGCCCTGCCCCTGCTGCGTCCATCCCCCGGCCGCGACCCGGGCAGCGCCGCCGGCCGGTACCTGGATCTGGAGCAGGCCGCAAATGACAGTTACCTGCGTTCTGCCTATATTCTCTACCGTAAGTTTTTGCGCCATCGGAGCCGTCTCGTCCACGTCCGCAGCCAGTTGTGTCCGTATGCCGTACGGCTCGCCCGTTCAAATACGCCGAGCCGACCGACTTGCCGCCGGAATCCGAAACCCCCGAAAACAGCGCTTGGCGATCGGCGGTCGCTTCGGTCGCTCCGGCCGCTTCGGTTGCTTCAGTCGCTTCGGTCGCTTCAGTTGCTCGACGACCTGCTGCCCCCGCCGCGGAAGCGGATCGGGATACGCACGCGGCGCTTGGCGATGTAAACCGTGACGAGCTGGGGGAGAATGGGTGCCGGCGCCGTCATGTCGATGATGGAGATCGCCGGGTCGGTCCAGAAGCTGTTCGGGGTAGAAATGTATGCCCCCGGATTCTCGGGGGGCAACGACGGGTTCCCCGAGGCGACGTGGCCGCTCTCCCGGTTCACGTACGAGTCGAGGACCGGGTTGCCGGAGTTGAAGCCGCTGACATAAATCCGGTCCCCAACCTGAAGCCCGTGGTCCTGGTAGTCGAACCTGAGGAAGGGGCCCGGGGACGCGGCGCCATCGCTGACAACGTCCACGTCGTATAGGACGTCCGGCAAGAACGAGACCGGCTGGTCCGGGTTGCGGAAGACGAGGGTCAGGCCGTGAACATCCTTGAGCGGGTCGGTAAAGCTGAATGTGTCCCACTGGCTGCCGCTCAGGGGGAGGGCCTGGAGCATCGTCGGGTTGTTGCTGGCGGAGCCCTGGCCGAAGTAGCTGAGGATGAACTCGAAGTGATGGCGCGCCCCCTTGCGGTCGCTGAACGACTGGAGACCCGCCTCGACAAGCTGGACGGTCAGCCGGTTGCCGAACGGGACCTGGGAGTACGGGTTGTTGATCCACGGGACGGTGAAGAACGGCGAGTTAATCGTGAGCACGGTGTTCGGGTACTGCCCCCCCGTCGGGAAGTTGTTCGGGACGAGGATCGGCGCGCCGCCGGCGAAGGAATTAATGTTGTTCTTGATGAGCACGAGCTGGTTCGTCCCCGTCGGCGCGGGCGGGGCGTTCCGGAGCACGTACGGAACTTCCTGGAGGATCGGAAGGGTGAAGGATGTCATCTGGATCTCGGTGACCGCATCGATCCGGTCCCGCACGCCGATGACCTCGTCGCCGGTGACGCCCTGCACCATGAAGTTGAACTTGAACTCCCCCTGCTCGATCCGCGACGAGCGGAGCTTGTTGAAGCTGTCGAGGACCATGTACTGGTCGCTCACGCCGTAAACCCCCGTCGAGCCCAGGTGGTCCTTCTCGGACGGCTCGCCGTACGAGGGCCGCAGACCGTAGGCTTCCTGCTTCAGCAGCTCGTGGACGTCGATCCCGATCCCGCGCTCGTTCCGGCGGCCCGCCCCCGGCCTTCTTGCCGGCGGCTCGTCGTACGGCGGATCCGGGGGTGTGTCGGCATACTGCTCCCAGCCTTGCTCCGCCGCGCGCACGGCCTCCGTCGGCGGCGGAAACTGTGCGAACGTCTCCCGCCGGTAGGGCGCGGCGAACAGGCCCCGCGGGGTTTCGGAGCGGCCGGGGGGCGCGGCGCGGCCGGGGAGCGCGGCGCGGCCGGGGGGCGCGGCGCGGTTGTGGCCGCGGGGTGCGGCCGGGCGGCGCTGCAGGGCGATCTCGTCCTGGGCCATGTCGTCGAGGAGCTCCCGGCGTTGGAGCTCGTGAAGGTCGAGCTGCTGGCGGCGCGGGGTTCTCGTCGCCATCGTCCTGATATCCAGGATGCGCAGAACCTTGAACAGGCCGCAAAACGGGCGGCCCGGGCTGGTCACTTTTTCCCGGGGTGGGCGGCGCCCCTGGTCTGGAGCCAGGCCGCAAATTCGTCGGCCGTGCGGCGCTCTACCTTCTCGATGATCTCGGAGGTGGAGATCCCCGCCGTGTAAGGGACGTACCGCATCACGCCCCGGTCGATCGCGGCCTTGAAGAACCGTTCCTGACGGTCGTCGTCGCCGTGGACGACGAGGTCGATCTGATGGTCGTCCAGGAACTTGCCGTCGACAACGAGAGGCGGATTGGAGACGACAAGGTCGACGGCCCGGCACGCGCTGACGACCGCGACGCGGTTCGCGTGGGCGATGACAGGCGGGCGCTTCCAGCTCGCGTCCTCGTCGGTGATCACGCCCACAATAAGGGTCGCCCCCGGCCCGCCCAAGGCCCGAGCCTTTTCAAGGAAGGCGACGTGGCCCGCGTGGAAGAGGTCAAAGACGCCGTCGACATAGATGCGGCCGCAGGTCGGCGCGGGGGATGCGTGGTTTCTCTCGCGGCCCGTGGTCGCGCTCATGACTGTGCAATATACGGACCCGCCGGTCTTCAAAAAGGGGGCGCCCGGTCTCAGGCCGGGGTCGTGTCCGCGAGCTCGTACTCGACGAGACCGTCCCCCGTTCGGACCCGGGCCTTCACCATAAAGTCCTCGCCGAGGGCACGCCGCAGGACGGCGCCCGACTTGGCGGGCATCGGGATCGGCAGGTCGTAGAAGCGGTAACTGTCGTCCAGTGGAAAGAGCTCATCGTCCGCGTATTTCGTGTTGCAGTGGGCCTGGAGGGAGCCGGGGTCCTCGTCGCGGAACCGCGGGTCCCCCAACACGTACGCCCAGGGCCCGCCGGGCTTTTCCTGCACGCGCGCGTACGAGAAGATGTCGACGTGGACCGGCGAAATCACTGTACCTGGGGCGTTCGTCCCGACCTGCCAGTATGCGTCCGTCCGGTTCCGCTGCAGGGTCAGCCCCTCGCGCCGGAACGTGTCCACGAGGTCGGCGAGAGGGTCCGGCCCGTCCGGGCCGAGGACGTACGCTAGGTCCCCGTCATCGTCCCACGGGATCGCGCCGCCCGGGAACAGCCCGCCCCGGTGGCGAAACATGCCAAGCATCGTCCCGCCCTGGGCGAACACGACGACGCGATTCTTCTGGAGAACTTCGAATGTCTGTTTCATCAGGCCCTTCACTTGGGCGATCTTCCCTTTTGGCGTGTAGAACGTTTGGATCGGCGGCTGCTTGACCGGAGCCAGGTCGGCGAAGGCGCTGAGAACTGCATCGCTGTCCGCGCGGGTCCCGGCTGTAAGCCGGATGAACCCTGAAAGCCCTGGGAGCTCCCCCCTGTCCCGCGCCTGGACGCCGGCGTCGGCGAGTCTCCGCACGGCGTCAGCGGTGTGCCCCACATATACCAAGTAAAAGTTCCCGGGCGTGTCGACGGCGTACCAGCCGCTTTTTCGGAGGGCGGCGACGGCACGCTCGGCCTCGCGGCACGCTTCTCTCGTGGTGAGCCAGTAATGGCCGAGCGACTCGAGCGCGGCGCACGCGACCGGCGCCGCGATTGGGTTCATGGCTTTTGGGCTCACGGCCACGGCGATTTTCCTGATGCGGCCTGGCGTCGCGAGCGCATAACCGACGCGGAGAGCCGCAAGCCCAAACGCCTTCGACATGGTTCGGGTCACGACCACGTTGTCGAGCTCGAAGGCCATCTTGGACGCGCTGAGAAAGTTGAGCGCCTCGCGGGCTTGCCGGCTGTCAAACACGTTTGCCAGGGACCTTGGGGTTTGGGGATCCGCGTCCCCCGGGGGCGCCCTCACAACCGACGCGAACTCGATATAAGCCTCGTCGACCACGAAGAGGGAAGCCGGGTAGAGCCGGGCGAGTCGCCCGACGACCTCGCCCGACCACAGGTCCCCCGTCGGGTTGTTCGGGCTGCACAGGTACACGAGACACCCGGCCTGCAAGAGGCCGGAGTAATACTCGAGGGACATCAGGTGGTCCTCGGGCGGCGTGCCGAGGCCGATCGGGTAGGCGACGATCTCCATCCCCCGCAGCCGGGCGTTGTGCTCGAAGTGAGTGTAGCTCGGGACGCCCATCAGGAGGGTCTTATGGCCACAGGTGTCGAGAATCGCGCGCAGTACCTCGTCGCTTCCCGCCGCGATCAGGACGTGCGCCTCGCTCGGCGCGCCGGCGTAGTGCGCGATGGCCGCGGAAAGGGCTCGATCCTGCCCGGCCTGGTAGTTCGTCAGAAGCTCGGACTCGTTGAACGCGTCGCCGAGCGCCCCCCCGAGAACCTTTAGGACGTGGGACGAATGGCTGAAGCGGAACTCGTTGAGATGAAGGCGGCGGGTGTTGGAGGCCGGCGCGGGTCCGACGCTGTATGCCCGGAGCTGGGTGTTGGCGGCGCCGGACATGTCTTATGCCTCTGCACAGAACCTTCAGTTTGAGGATGGGCCTGATAGGCCATTGGCCGTCGTTATGTTCGCGAACCGTGTGATCGGTGGGGTGGTTATCCCGAGCGTCGTGATTTACATCATTGTTGTCCTCGTCATCATCATGTACGGCTATTTCCTCCGCAAAACGAAGACCCAGGACCAACTTGCAAAGCGGATTTACCACCATCCGATCTGCCAGGAGATCGATGGGTGGAGCATTTCCCATTTCCTGTTCTTCGGATTCCTGGGGTTCCTTTACCCGGGCCACCATTTCCAGTTCCTCACCGTCGGGATCCTGTGGGAGATAATCGAGACGGGCCTCGGGCAGAACAACCTTGAAGTGAGCGGCAAGAGGCTCCAGCTTGTCGGCGAGCAAGATTCCGACGGCAATTCGACCGGCAACGACTCCGCCTACTGGTACGGGAAAGAGAGCGACATCGTCATGGACATCCTCGGCTACTCGATCGGGAGCGCCGCCGCCGAAAAGTACTGGCCGAACCCCGGCAGATGATATCAGACCGGCCGGAATACCTCTTTTGTGCCGCCCGCGTACGGCCGCCCGTGGCCGGAGGCAACCATCCACGCGTTGAGGCTCTCCCCGCGAGCCCCGCCGCCGGCGCCGACGAACAGCGTCACAAGGACGCGGCCGTATTTATCGAACGGGCCGCACACAGCCGTGACGAGCCGG
This sequence comes from uncultured Iamiaceae bacterium, assembly GCA_964446345.1. Taxonomy (GTDB): domain Bacteria; phylum Actinomycetota; class Acidimicrobiia; order Acidimicrobiales; family Acidimicrobilacustridaceae; genus CAYUOL01. The sequence continues at coordinate 28,698 of CAYUOL010000013.1, forward strand.
GCCTCACCCAGCTGTTTCTCGAGGGCCGACTTCGCCGCCCTGGCGGCTTCTATTTCGAGCGCCCGGTTTGGGGCGGAAAGCCTCGGCTTCAGCTCGGGGCTGTCATATCCGGCCATCCTTGCCTTGACCTGAATTATCGCGCCCCGGAACCGGAACGCAAGGCGTACCGTATCGCCGTCATAGATGTCCACGACCTTCGCGATATGGGTCTCCCCTTCGAATGAAAAGTCCTTCTCGGCGCGGCTGCACTCGTACAGCTCGCGGTCGAATGGCACCGGCACGGGCGTTTGCGCAGTTACGGCCAACGGCGCCGCCGATGGCTGCACCACGTTTATGAGATTTGTGATAAACTCGTCATCCGGATCTGGCGCAGGCGTGGACGCGAGCACGAGCGCGGGCGTGGGTGCGGGCGCGGGCGCGGGTGCGGGAGTGGGCGCGGGAGTGGGCGCGGGCGCGGCACGACAGCAGACGAGCCCCATCCTATAATAGAGATCCATCCCAATTCAAAAAGGGGTGTTCTACTACATTATGTACGGCTCGGTCACCCCGAACAGGAAACACAAAATGGTCTTCGTAGATTTCTCGAATCCCTATCTCGCCCGGTATTTGGCGTCCGGACGATATGCCTGGACCCATTTCGGTATTCTCCAGGACGTGGCGCTAAATGGAGTACCGAGACTTGTCGCGCAGGCCCACCAGTACGAGGGCAACCGCGCCAAAACAGAAGGCCTCGATCCGCGACCTCTCGCGGCGACCGTCGACATCGACGAGGTGATCCTCAGCAATATCCATATGAACGTATGCGAGATTCCGGGCGTGGACGGACAGAATCCTGTAGTCTTCCACGCGGCTGACTACTTCATCGCGCCGAATGGCAAGCCGTGGCCCCGGAACGACCTGCGGCTCAATCCCCTCCTGCCTGGGGCACGACTGTTCCTTGAAACGCTCCGCGCCCATAATATCGAAATATTCTTCATCACGGGCCGTCTCGAGTCAATTCGGGATGAGACCATCGAGAACTTTAAATACGTCGGACTGATGAATGGATCTCTTCTCGACGAGGCCGCCCTGGCCCGCGGCCCAGACAGCCGGCTACTGATGTGCCCGGACGGCGACAGCCCAGGCCCCGGCGAATCCATCCGCCCCTTCAAGGAGTCCTGCCGAAAAACGATCAACATGAAATACCATATCGTCCTCAACATCGGCGACCAGGTCAGCGACCTTGGAAACTATGGAGACGTCCAGATCCACACAGTCCATCCGTTCTACGTCACGCCGTAGCGCCGAAGCCGAAAATGAGACGCTCGTTGGCCAGTGCCGTACGGCGGCGCCCAGAATCTGGCGCGGCGCGGCTCATACCGATGCTATTTTGGGGATTGGCCTACTCTTCGGCCCGGCCCCACCATTCACGGTCATAGGCCTCATCGAGTTCCTCCCGGAAATACTTATCAAGATCCTTGCGGCGGTTCATTGTCCCCGCAGTGACACGAGTCGAGTCGTTGCGCGAACGGCCCTGATAGGTGTTGAGCTCATCCGCGTCGATCTCTGCGTCGTTCGCTTCGTCATCGACCTCGGGTCCCGCTGCCGGCGGGAATGCCACACGGCCAGGATTGAACGGGTTTCCCTGAGGGAGGGCCTGTGAGTCGCCCTCTGTTCTGTCGCGGTGACCATAATCTGCCTCGGTCTCGTACTCGTCTGTATCGATCGCCCCTGGATAGCGATTGGGGTAGGCCGGCGCTGGCGCCGCCGGATAGAGGGCCGACACAGGATATGGTGCCGGGGCGCCCGGAACGGGAAAGAATCCTTCTCGCGGGCGTTGGTGTTCCATCGAACCATCTCGGCTTTCGCTTTTATGTTCGTGCTTGCCCCCAGCGCCGACCGTGGTAGAATACGCCAGACCAATCCCGACAAGAAGCCCGACAATGAGGAACATCGTCGCCCTGTCTGCGCACGAAAGGATTACAACAAGTATGACGACAATCGTCAATGCAATGAAATAGGAGGTCGCCTGGTCTAGTTTCGGGCCCTTTCCGCGGGATGTCCAGTGCGACTCACCCTGTTGGCTGCCAGGCTTTTCCATTCGGTCGCGACGAGGATGCTATAACAGACGGAAGAAGTCGCAGTCGCGCAACCGAAAAACGTGCAGTCCATTATGGCCTGTCTATGTTCCTGTCGAGCTCGTCGGCCAGGTTCTCGCCGGTCGGGCTCTTGCCGGATGGATGGGTGTGAGGCGCCCGGCTTGGGGATTGCGTCCCAGGCGCGGCCCGTTTCTTTTTGCCATTGGCATTTCTTTGCGCGGGCGGCGCTCCCCTATCTGTCTGCTGCGGTTCCTGCCCCGGGGCCGCGATCGTGCTCGCGGTCGTGCTCGCGGTCGTGCTCGTGTTCGAGGTCGTGTTCGTGCTCGTGTTCGAGGTCGTGTTCGAGGTCGTGTTCGAAGTCGTATTCGAAGTCGTATTCGAAGTCGTGTTCGAAGTCGTGGTCGAAGTCGAAGTCGAAGTCGTTGTCGCGGCTGTGTGTTTGTTCTCGTCGACGGTATCATCGTCGTCCTCGTCGTCGATCTCGTCGCCGACGCCATCCTTCTGAATGGTGTCAAAGTTCGCGTCAGCGTGGCGGAACATCGCTTCGAGCGACTTGTTTCCCTTTGCGGAGGTCGCTGCAAGCTTCCTGTAATGCTTGATGATCTTCCGGAACTGGGCGGTGGTCTCCAGGTCTGTGGACGTCTTGGACACGTCGAGCACGAAGTTTTCCATGATGATCGAAGGGTTGTTGCTGGCCATATAATCCTTGTAATACCCGCCGAAGTTGTCCGACAGAAGGGAGATGCTTTCGCGCATCTTGGCGAACGCTTTGTCGCACCGTGGGATTACTTTTTGGACTTCGGTAATGTTTTGCAGGATGAAGTCGACGAACATCTTCGTGTCGATGTCCGGGCTCGTCACAAGATCGTACACGGCGTGCCCTATCGAATACAGCTTGTGCAGGATCATGAGGATGAAGCTCCGCTGGTCGTCGGCCAGGCGGTCGTCGATATACAGATGCCTGAAGTCGAGCGGCCGGAGGCCGGGAATCGGGCAAATACTGCTGCTGATGGCGCCTCGCTCAAGGAATTTCGCGCTCAGCTTATCGATGTTCGCCAAGTACGTCTTATACTGATTCAGTTCGCTGCAGATCGCCATCATGAGGTTGACAACCTCGCAGGACTTCACCTCCTTGTACGTGGAGGCAAACTTCTGGGCGACATCGGACGGGACGGCCATATATCGGTCCGAGCCAATAATGGGGGTCCCCCCAATGTCCTTCACGAGGTACGCGTCCAGGTTCGGGGCCGTAAAGCTCTTGCCGATCAGATCCTGGACCGACTGCCGGTACTTGCCGAGACTGTCAGCCACGACCGGAAATAGGCCCACGGTCGTGGACTCATGAAGGACCTTGAGGAGCTTCGCAAACCGGGCGGCCTGCTCCTGAAGTCCCACGTATTTTTGGTGGATGACAGGGATGTCGTCGCCGCCCTCCCCCTGGCCGGTCAGCATCCCGTTGAACATCCCCATGACATCCTGGTCTTTGAGGGTCGACCGGACGGTCTTAGACTTGATAGTTCTTGTCTTGATCTTGGGCCCGCGGGTAGCCATCGCGCGGATCCGTTATCAGCCTGATGTCGTGTCTCCAACTGGAATTCGCTGCTCCGGCGGCGGCCCGGCGCCCCGTAATTGGAGAGTCCCTGCAGGGTCGGATGCAATGAGCGTCCTGAGCAGACAGGCCGGGCCGCCCCCGAAGCCCAACGGGAGAAACGCAATGAAGATGCTCTCCCCCCATATCGACAATTTCAACCGAGTCATCCGCACACTCGTAACCGAGCTTTCGGCGCGCTACCAGACGGACGCAAAAATCGCCCGCGCCAAGTCGCGGGTCATGACCGTCATAACCGCGGACCCGACCTTCGTGATCGACACCGCCGGCCCATACCTCTACCAGTACCGGAAAGAGATCTACGCCCTCGAGGAGAACAACGGGGACCAGTCTGAGCAGTTCTTCCTTGAAAACACATATGACAAGGAGCTCCGCGAGGCGGTCGACAAGGAAAAGGCTGACCTCGTTTCGTACATAATCCCCCTGGCGAAGGAGAGCGCCCGGACCCTCCCCCAGGACAAAAGGAACCGGTACAAAAAGCTTATCATCGACATGCTGGACAGCTACATCGAGTACCTCTGCATATTAAACGAAAATTAGCTGCACGTCACAATTTTCGGCGTTACGCATCGCTCGACTGGGACCGCCCGTAGAACGCTCTCTCCATGAGATCATCCTGGACGCTGTTCTCGTCCTCGTCATTGCCGCCGCCGCTGAACGCGCGCTCGCGTGTCTGGTCGTCAATGTCGGCCGCGAGCCGGGTGATGGTTTCGTTTATCTCGTCATCGTCGGGGTCGCCGGTCTGGGGGCGGGGCGCCCTGTGCTGCCCCCCGACATTGTCGGGACGCGCCGAGGCCGCTGGGGGCCGCCGCGGGGGCTCCTGGCGCTGGGCGGGCGGCGCCCGTCTGTCCTGGGTCACCTGGGTCGCCGCGGCCGCGCGCCGGCCGGTCGAGGAACGGCGTGTCGATTCGGACGCCTCGCGCCGCTCCATCATCCGGCGGTAGGCGTCCATCATGTCATCGGTCTGGCCGATTCCCGTTTCCTGGGCGTCTTCCTCCGCGCGCTCGAAAGTCATCTCGTCCCTGTAGTACACGTCGAGGTCGTCGTCGTCAGGGGCCGCGCCCTCGACCGGTTTTTCGCCGCGGCGGTTGGTCGCCCGGAATTCCTCGATATTCCGCTCGTACAGATCCTTTATCGCGTTCAGCCCGATGTAAATGTTGGTGGTGGTTTTGAGGGCTGGGAGATTTGTTATCCCCTTTTTGACCATTGCGGATCGGAGCGCCTGGTCTTGCAGCGCTCTGGGCGTGACCTTGTTCACCTTCACGATTATCCCCATCTGCTTGAAGATCACGAGCCGGTCGTGGATATACCGAAGCATATCGAGGGTCAGGGCCTGGCTCTTTTTGTCCGGGTCGCCGGCCGGGACGACCTTGACATACAGGTTGTGGGTAATGGCAGAGGTGTCAGCCTGCGATAGGTCGCTCCGTGGGCCGGACGGCGCTCCCCGGACCCCGAGCGGCTGCCGGGCCGGGCCCTGGTGAGGGGGATTGGCCCCCCGCTGGTGGCCGGGCGGCGGGTAGCCGGGCGGGGGCGGGTGGCCGGGCGGCGGGTAGCCAGGCGGCGGGTAGCCAGGCGGCGGGTGGCCGGGCGGATAGGCCTGCGGGTAGCCGAGATGCCCAGGGGGAAAGCGCTGCGCCATAATCGTTATTCCTCCCGCGCAGGATGTCCAAAAGAATCGGCTGGGCTACACCCGCCGCTCCTCCCCGTCCCCCAGCTCGGCGGACACATCGACCTCCCCGCCCAGCCGCCCCACCCGCATTTCTTGGCGGAAGAAATTGTCGAGGAGATCTCCGATTTCATCATCACTGTCGCCCCCCCCGTCGGTGGCAGGCTCCCGGCCCCCGAGCGGGTCGCCGTCCGCAACAGGCTGAAACGGCCGTTCCCGCGGCTCTCGCGGCGGCTGCGATCCCCGCCACGCGGGCGGCAAACCTCGCGGATCCTGCGACCCCTGTACTGCCGGCAGAAGAGATTCGTAGAAGATCTGGATCGCCCGCACGCCAACGTAGGCACGGCCCTCGGCGAGGAGAGCTGGCAGCCTGTCGATGCCCCGCGCGCGAAATGCCGTTAGGACCGCCTGATTTCGGAGATCCGAGTTCCGGACCCGCTCGATGTCGATTCGCACCCCTCGGTTCGCGAGAAGCGGGGCGACGCCCGCGATATAGGAGAGCGCCTGTTTTGAGACCTCCGGCGCGCCGGCCCGGGCGACGAACAGGGCGTGGGGAGGGCGTGGCCGAAATTCGGGTCCCCTCTGGTGAGCCATCGTATTGAGCCGCGGATTTCGGCGCGTGGCGGAAATGGGCGGCGCGGCGGATTTCGGCGGCGCGGCGGATTTCGGCGGCGCGGCGGATTTCGGCGGCGCGGCGGATCTCGGCGGATTTCGGCGGCGCGGCGGATCTCGGCGGCGCGGCGGATTTGAACTGAACGTTCGGCTGCCCAATAATACTGCATGGACCAGGCACCCCCGCCAGCGCGGCGCCCCGCCGCGGCGCAGCGCCCGGCGCCCGTCCGGGGCCCGGCCGAGGTCGTCCGCATGAAGATCAGCCGGAACGAAATCACCGCGAAGGACATCCCAGAACTCCAGGAAATCTACAATGGCCTCGATCGTCTCCCGCTCGCCAATAGCGACGTCGAGATTGAGTTGAAAGGTGTCTCAACTGCCGTGGTTAACGCCATCCGCCGGACCTCGATCAATGAGATCCGGGGCTTCTCCCTCCAGGTCCCGGCCGACGGGTTCGACATCGAGCGGACGACCGACCCTTTCATGCTCCCCCAATTCGTGAAGCAACGCATCGCGCTCATCCCGCTCCGCCCGCAGATTCCAGAAGACGTCGTATCTGAGCTCCGGTTCGACCTTGACGTGAAAAACGAGACGGCGAACCCGGTCGTAGCGTACAGCGGCGACCTGAGGATCACCCAGGGGCGCATGCCGGGGGCCCTGTTCAACCCGACCTTCCAGATCGCGGTTGTGCAGGGGGGCAAGCGCCTCGTCATCCGCGGCATCCGCATCGAGTCGGGGTATGGGAGGGGCGCTTTCAACGTCGCCCGCCTCGCGCGGTACACGCACCTCGACATCGAGCAACACCCGAGGAGCGAGACCCACGAACCCGGGGGGGTCGCCGCCGACCTGAGCGGGTACAAAGTATCGAGCCTCGTGGCCGACCCGCGCCACCACCTGTTCATGGCGGTCATCCCCGCCACATCTGAAAACCCAGCAGAGGTCCGGACGGTCTTCGCCGACGTGTGCAAGAACATCCGGGACCGGCTCCAGCTCGTCGTGACGTCGATCGGCGACAGCGCGAACAACCACAGGGTGTCCCAGGGGTTCGCCTCCCGCGGGATCCTGTATACGGTTACCACGCTGGAGGGCGGGCTGACCGTCGCGAACCTCGTTGTCCCCGGGGAGACCCATACGATCGGGGAACTTCTCAAGCGGGAAATCTTCGACCTGGACCCGAACGTCGCATACGTGGCTTACACGATCGACCCGCATGAGCAGCGCCTCAAGCTGACCGTCCGCCACGCCTCGGCGGATGTGACGGACCTCATCATTAGGGCAGCCCAGGCGTGCATGGCCACCTTCGATACCATTCGGGATGGAATCATGGGGGCGGCATAATGAGAGCGGCGACGGCCTTCCTTTTTGTGGAGAATTGAAGCTGGGCGTCCGTACCCATCTGTCACAATGTTTGCAGCCAGCCGTTTCGCTTCGCCGTCCTCGCTGCTCCCGCCGTCCTTGCTGCTCCCGCCGTTCTTGCCGCATTCGCCGTTCTTGCCGTTTTCGCCGTTCCATACCGAGCACCGGTTCGCCCGGGGCTCATGGTCCTGCGGAGGGCGCGCCCGCGTTGTGGACCCGCTCCTCGGGCGGGCCGCCCTGTATTGGGGCTTGGTCAGCGCGCGCCGCGGCTCTTGGGAAAGCTGTATGCTCGTCGGCGACAGGGGCACGGGCCTTGGCCTTATTACGTGGGCCGAGGACAGCGGGGCCCCTGGACAGGATTCCCCCTGGGTCCAGGCCGGGTTTGCCGTCGGCATCGCGGGGACTATGTGCGGGATCGTCGACGAAGACAATTCTAACGACGGTACGGGTACGGCCAGTGACCACGAGATACGACAGGCGTGCGACGGCCTGGCGAGCTATGAAGAGGGAATGGCCCCCATTCTTATTCGGGCAAATGACGGGCGCCACATAGGCGTTGCATGCCTGCCTGGCCCAGGGTTTTATTCCGTGAATTTACGTCTGGACGAAAAGGGTGATGCCGACGCGATTTGGGTTAGGTTTGAGACTGGGGGGGCGTTCGATCCTGTCCTGAGCGCCCCGCCCGATAACGGAGTCCCCGACCGCAGGAACATCGCATTTCCCGATGAGGTTCTCGGCAGTCTTATCCGCGTCAGCGAGTGTGAGAACGGATTTCTCGATGATTTCCTCGACGAACTTCTCAGGGGGCCGGCCAATGCCGACGGCGACAGCAGGCTCGGCAGCGAGCTCCACCATGACAATGACGAAGATGACAGCAGCGAGAACGATGACAACGACGACAACGACGACGTCGAAATAAGCGAGCTCGACAGCGACGAAGGCCGCAGTCGCAGCCGCAGCCGCAGTCGCAGCCGCAGCCCCGCCGATACAGACGGTCGGAGGTACACCGTACAGCGTAGGGGGTCATCCCACAGCGCAGGCTTTGTGATCGACGTTGACCCTGACGAGCTGTCCGACTTCGAACCGGACCCCGAGCGGTTCGCCGATAAGCCTGATTCGCTCGAGGATGGCGGCTCGAAGCCCGGTTGCGACCGCGAACGGCGTGGCCATGGCCGTGGCCGCAGGTTCGACAAACAGTTTGAGCGCGCGTTTGAACGCGAGAGCCAAGCTTACAACCGATCGATGCCGCCCGAACGTGGAGACCCGGACGCGCCCGAACTCGAGAACCTCATCGTCCAGATCGAGGGCGCCCTTCACCTTCTGCAGGAGGTAAGTGACGAGGACATCCTCCTCGGACAGGGGGTGTCGGCAGAACTGGCGGCGGCCACAACGCTCCCCCGAGGCGCGTGGAAACAGGCGGCCAAGACTCTCCGCAATTCGCCCGCCAACAAAAATGCGGCGCATAACGCACGACTCGCGCACAGTTCAATGCGCGGCACGCTCGGGGGCCACCCGCGCTTCGTGGCAATCTTCGGGGGCGAGCATTGATAGCCGCACGCCCGCCGGCGGTCATTTTTCTGCTATTTGAACTTCCAGCCTGTCGCGATTCCGCGACTGACGACCTTGCGGAACTCGGCGAGCTCCGCAAGCCAAACACTGGCGCCAGCGATCGGCTTCTCGGCAAGCTGTGCCTCGGTGCGGGCGAGGTCCTCCCGCAGTTTCGCGACAGTCTCCTGCCGCTTCTCCACGGCCTTCAAGAGATGGTCCCGGTCGCGCAGGTCGAGGATGTAGCTGTGGTCGGCGCCGGGCCCGGCCGTGATCAGCCCCCGCAGTTCGGCGCACGGCGTGTAGCCCGGACGGTGGAGGAGCCCGTGGTCAATCACGGGGAACAGGTTGGCCTTGAGCTTCGCCGAGGCGACCTTGTCGTCCTCGATGTTCGCCAGGTCGAGCGCGGCGGCCATCGCGATGTAGCGGATGATCTCGGTCTCCTCGAGGATTCTCAGCTCGGTGAGAATCTTCTCGCGGGTCAGGCGCTCGGCGTACAGATCCCGCCGGATCGGCGCCCAGTACAGGAGCGGGGCCAGGTAGTTTTGGGCGAACTCCAGCACCCCCCCGGTGACGCTGTAGTAGTTAAGGTGGGGGCGCAACGACGCCCGCAGCATCAGGAAGTCCTCGAGCGCATCAATCGTCGAGTCGCCGTAGTCCGCGGAAATCTTTTCGAACGCCTCGGGCTGGAGCTTGATGTGGATCTCGACCTTGTCGGACGAGCTGCGGTCCTCGATGTCTTCGATGTATTCGAGCCGGGGGCTTGCCTTTGCATTGCGCCCGGGCTTCACCAGGGACTCGAGGTACTTCGCTGTCGCCACCCCGATGGGGAGCTCGGTGATGACCACGAGGCGGGCCTCGGCGTCCCAGCTGTAGACGCCGAAGCTATACAGCTCGCCCCGGTAGGGGCGCACCTCGCCCTCGTACCGGGCCCGCGAGGCGGGGAGCGGCCAGGCCATCTTGGCGAGCCGGTCGACGACCGGCAGGGCCTCCGCGAGGGGGGCCTTGTGGAGCAGGTCGGCCGCGGCGATGAGGTCCGGGTCGCCGCGGATGTAGGCCTCGACGACAGCCATCGTCTGGTCGAAATCACGGCCGAAGCTGTCGTGGTTCCAGCCCTCCGAGACGATCTCGTAGGACTCGAGCACCGCCATCGGGGCGACCGGGACGAAGTACGAGGGCTCGGCGCGCTGCCCGTCTTCGAACACGTAGGGGATGAGCCAGCGGTCGGCCGACGGGAAGGCCGCCTCGACGAGGGGACTGAGCTTCACGCTGATGTACCTCGCCGACCCCGCCTCGTCGCCGTGCCGGCTCCCGAACTGGCCGATGCCGATCAGGTACGGGTACTGCCGCGCGCCCGGGAACTCCTGGGCGAGGTAGACAATCGTGTGGTTCAGGGAGCTGTCGCCGTGGTGGTAGAAACACTTGTCCGCGACGTACCCCCCCAGCTGGAAGACCTTCACCCCGTCCGAGCCGCCCTTGCCGAAGCGCATGATCGCGCCGAGGAGGATCTTGCGGCGCGCCGGGTTCAGGCCGTCGACGGCGCTAGGGATCTGCCGCTTGATCGCGTCGTTTTTGTACGACTTCGTGTCGATGTCGAGCTGCACCGCGCCTACCGGGATTTCCCGCCGGCGGTGGAGCTCCACCGCCTTCTCGTACGTCAGATGCTGGACGGGCGTCACGAGGACCTCCTTGCGGAGGGCCGCGTTCGCGCCGAAGTACACCTCGAAGAGGCGCTTCGCCCCTTCATCCATCGTGTACGTGTACAGGCTACGCCGGAATGCCTCCGGGGTAAACATGCGCTTTACCTCGTCGCCGTCGTGGCCCGCGATCCCTTTGTAGTACTTCGGCGCGTGGTGGGTCTTGTCCCAGTTGGGGTTGGCCGCGAGCCAGCGCTTGAGCTCCTCTTCGTAGAAGAACTCCTCGACCTTTCCGCCGGCCTTTTTCGGGTACACGCGGACGAGCGGCGTCATGAACCGACCGACGCGGCCGGCCCGGATGAGCGCGGGCCAGAACAGGTAGATCCATACGAGGACGAGCGCCGCGATCTTCCCGGTCCCGTCGAGGTCCTGGTCGACGCACAGCAGCAGCTGCCCGTAGTTCAGGGTCGCGAGCTCCTCGGGGGTCGTGTAGGTACGGTCGTACCGCAGCCCGAACGCGTCGGCGAGGGCCAGGAGCCGCTTGTTCGTCTGCAGCTTTGCGCTGCGGACGTTGATCACCTCCCCCGAGCTCGTCGCGACCTCGGTGACCTCGCGCGCCGCGTTGACGATCACGCCCTGGAGGCTGATGATTCCGCACCAGTCCAGCGAGGGCCCCCCCGGCGGGACGGCCCCCTTGCCGCGGGCCTGTGTGAGGCCGGCGCGGAGGAATGTTATCGCGCTGTCGCCCTCGGCCGCCATGAGGTAGGTGTTCTTTTTCGTGGCCGCCTTTCCGGCGTTGCGGGCCTTCGTGTACTTGTCGTGCACGACCTTCCCGGTTTTGGCCCCCTGCGCGATCAGGATCCGCTCGGATACGGTGTCGCCGACCTGCTTCAGGAACGCCGCGCTGAGGCTGTACCGCTCGAGAGCGCCCTTCGGCGCGCTGAGCTCGTCCTTGCGCTGGCCGCTCCAGTCCGCGCCCGGCAGCCGCCCGCACACGACGAGGCGGACCCCGGCAAGGGTCTCCGTAATGGACATCTTCTTATCCTCCGGCGCCTTCGCGGGCGCCGGCGCTGCTGCGCCTTTCTTCGCGGCCGCGAGGACTTTCGCCGTGGCTGCCCCGGGCTTGGTCGCCGTGCTCCGTCCGCGCTTCGTCGCCTTGCGCAGTTTGTCTTCGACCGCGTCGCTCAGCATCCGCTTGAGGTACTGGATGTGCGAGCCCTTGTTGCTCAGCACCCCGTTGATGATCGTCATGTTCTGCGCGGCGGCCCGCCGGCCGGCTTTCTTCCCGGGCGGGAGGACGACGATCGCGATGCTCCACGGGTGCTGCTTGTATGGCTCCTCGGTTGCCTTCGCCTGCGAGCTTAGCACGATCGCCTGGCCGGCCTCCTCGCCCAGCGGGCTCGCCAGGAGCCGGCCCAGAGATGCGGCGTCGGTTGTCTCGCACTCGTCGCCGTTGTACGTGACGGCGACCTTCGGGCCGACGTATGCGGCCGCCTGGTGGACACGGAGGCGTAGCCAGGCGTCGAAGTCGTCGGCGTCGGCCTTTAAGAGGCGCGGGTGCTCCTCGCCGGGCACCCGTACTACCTTATAGCCCAGCGACTCGTAGGCCGGAACGAAGCTGACGGTCGTGTGCGGCACCACCTGCTCCGGGCTGAGGCCGTGCTTCCCCCGGATCGGGATGACCGTGGGCGCCCCGGTCTCGTCGAGCCGGTTGCGGAAGACCTGATGGTAGTATCGGCCCGTCCCCGCGTCGACCGTCTCGACCTCGAAAATCGTCGAGTGGACGTTTGCGAGCTTGGCGCCGAGCCCATTGATACCCCCCTTCACGTTCGTGATCTCTTTGTGGATGTTCGTGCCGGCGAGGAACCATGCGAAGCTCACCTCGACGCTGTACACGGTTCGCCCAGTGCTGGCTGTTGCTTCGGCGTGCGGGACGACCGGGATTCCCGGCCCGTTGTTAGTGACGGTTATGCGCCCATGTTTCGGGTCGAACTGGACCGTGATGTACGTCACACGCTGGCTGGCCGGCGCGTTTCGCTGGCCTGTCGCGTGGTCTGTTGCGTTTACGATGATCTCGTCGATGATCTTGAGAAGCGCCGGGGTGTGCGCGCGATCGATCTCGACGAGAACTAAACGCGATTTAGCCGTCTTTCCCTTCTTGCCGGCGGGGTCCTTCTTGGCGCCGGATTCGGGGTCGCCCTCGGGGTTATCCTCGGGGCCGGGCTCGGGGTCGCCCTCGGGGCCCTCCTTGCTCTGGGCCGCTGGGACGGCGCCGAGAAGATCCGGCATTTCGATGGGTTTCAGCGCACCCGCCCACATCCCTTTCGTCTTTGCGGCTTCCTTGATCGAACTGAGCGTGATCTTGCTCGCCGCTTCAATCGAGTCTTTTTCTGTGAGCTCCCCGTTGGGGTGCGATGGCGCCGCCACCGGTGTCGGCTTAGCCGTGAGCGCGGATGTGGCTGGCTTGGCAGCGGGCGCAGGTGCGGCCTGCTTTGCCGGCACGGGCGGCCTGGCGGCAGACGCGGGCGGCCTGGCGGCTGGCGCGGGCGGCCTGGCGGCGGGCGCCGGCGGCCTGGCGGCTGGCGCGGCGGGTGCGGGCGGCCTGACGGCGGGTGCGGACAGCCTGGCGGTGGGCGCGGGCGGCCTGACGGCGGGCGCGGG
>CAYUOL010000014.1:0-3273 GCA_964446345.1 uncultured Iamiaceae bacterium
CTCCTCCACAGTCGGCCATTCGTCCGCCCGAGCTGGTGGGAGACAGATTTCGGCGGATACCCATGGTGGTACTGGTGGCAGACCGATCCGGTCTACGCAAATAGTCTTGTAGTCGGCTACGATGGTTACTGCGACTGGTGCGCCATTTGCGACAACCTTGACCCCGACGCATCATCAACGTTCTGTGCGAACTGCGAAGAAAACTGCCCATACGGAGCCCTCAAGCCCTACGGATTGTAAGCCTGATGCAAAAAACACGTCGTCAGACACCTTGACATCTAGTCGAATTCTCGGCTATCGTCATCGGATCCTTCCTCCTTCGTCTCGGGGGCGAGCGCCTCGATATGCTGATGGATGGATGCAACGAATGTCGTGAGCTGCTCAAGAACCGTCGCCTGGATATTTTTCGCCTGTTGTGCCCGGAATTGAGAGTCTTTGGCGAGTTGGGATCCTGGAAAGGTGTCAGCATAAATCTGGGAAGCACTCTCGATTTTGCTCAGGGCTCTGATCTTCGCACGAATCTGGCGCAGAAGACGGTAAACTTGTATGGCCGAATCCCCGAAGGCAAGACTTTTCCCGCGGTCACGGTCAGTGCTGCGACCACGGCCGCGGCCATGTTCGCGGTCGCGCTCGCGGTCGCGTCCGTGGTCGCGGTCTCGGTCTCGGTCTCGGTCTCGGTCGCGGTCTCGGTCTCGGTCGCGGTCTCGGTCTCGGTCTCGGTCTCGGTCTCGGTCTCGGTCTCGGTCGCGGCCTCGGTCGCGGCCATGTTCGCCGCGGTCGCGTGTGGCAGTGGCGGGAGTACTACGGCCACCGCCGTCGCGGACGATACGCCCGCGATCGGCGCCACGCCCGCGATCGGCGCCACGCTCGCGGCCGCGAACGCGATCCGATTGAACGCCGCCCACGATCTCAAGTAAGTCGTCCAGATTGGCAGCGCGGTGGCGCCCTTCAGTACTTTCGTTGTTCCCCTCATGGCTATTGTCGCTGTCATGACTGTCGTCGCTGTTGTCGCCACGACCGCGACCGCGACCACTGCGCGTGCCAGGGGCTCTTCTCTTCCCGCCATGAGGCATACCCCACCCAGGGGGCTTGTCCGGGGTCGGCCCGACGGACGCCTGTCTTTTCGGGGTCGGTCTTGGAAGGACATTCACATGGAGGCGACCGCATTTGCGGTCGCAGTCGTCGGGGCTCGAACACATCACAAGGGTGCGCACGCGATCGTACTCGGCTTTCGCTGCTTCGATGCTTTTTGGGTGGGGCCCGATGAGACATGCGTCCCCGTAGTGGCAACCCCCTTCCGCGATGCTGTGGGGGCACAATTTTCGCTCGATCGCAACATCGAGCGGCGTCGGGGCGCCTGTCGGGCTCAGAGTTACGCTGCTGGGCGCCACGATTGGCGCCGCGATTGGTGCCACGATTGGCGCCGTGGTTGACGTCACGGCTGTCGTCGCCATTGATACAGAGTGATCTGCGCTGCCTGTCTTCAAATTTGCCGCCGGGTGCCCGCAAAAAGGCGGCGGCCGCGCGGCGTCGGCTACAGTCTCCAGGTCGGGCCGGCGGCCTGGACGAACTTGGAAATCTCGATTTCCAGCCACGCGCCGTACGGGAGCCCTCTGATCCAATCATCCGGCAAGTTCTGCCGGCCAATCGCGCTTCCGAGGATTGCTCCGACAACCGCGCAGTTCGCGCTTGCATCTCCGCCCTGCATTGCCACGGTCGTGATGGCTTCGCGGAAGAACTTGGCGTCCCGCCGGGACGGGGGCGTCACGACAAGCTGGCGGAACGCCCACATCGCGCAGCAGAGGGTCTTAAATACGTATGACCTATTATCACGGCCCCCGAGGTCGAGGTCCGCGATCCGCTTGGTGTTCGTGAGGCGGTGCAGGTAGTCCGCCTTGCGGGCCGGGTCGGCGATCAGCTCGCCGCCCAGCCTGATGGGATCGACCGCGAGCCTGGGGTCGATCGGCCCCCCCGGGTGGAGAACAAGCTGGTGGGCGAGCTTGACGAACATCAGGTTCGCCGCGGCGCATCGGTCGTCGGAGTGGGTCGCGTCGCAGAAGAGCCGGGCCCAGTCCTCGGGGACGATCGTAAACACGCAAGGGATCGCGCGGATAAGGGCCCCATTATCCGCCTTTGGGCCTTTCAGCGCCGTCGCTGTTCCGATCGGGTCGTTCAGGAAGGCGCTGCCCTGATTAATTGCTCGCAGGACGACGGCTTCCGGGGTAAGCCCCGCTACATCTCCTAGCTCCGGGAACCCCTGCTTGAACCAGCTGGCGGCCAAATGCGCAAATTGGTGCGCGGGTTTGTCGGTGGCCCCTGTGAAGTACGCGGCGAGGCTCCGCATTATGAGGACCGTACAGTCGGTCGCGTCGGTCCAGTCGTTCGGCGCATATCCCTTGTAGCTGCCCTTGTACGGGTACTGAAGGCCATCGGGGTAGCGATCGGCGATCGTGAATGAATCGTTCCCCTCGACCTGGAGGCCGAAAGCGTCCCCGAGCGCCTGTCCGAGGATCGCCCCGTAGACCCGATCCTGGATCGTGCTCAAATCGAAACACGTTTCCGCCTCCGGCGCTTCGTCCGTCAGCATTGCGTTTTGCGGACGGATGGGGTCCCTCGGCTGTTCGTCGATCTGGGGCCTGTCGGCTGATCTGCCATTATGGGCGGCCAGAACGGTGTTCTGAGCAAATGTCACCTGTTTCTTGGGGGGCTGGTCTTGGCCCTTTTCTTTCTTGTTTGGGGCCGGCTGCCCGATGGCAACGGGCTTCTGGCGAGATTCGATCGTTGTGGGGGCCTGCTGCTGGTGGGCCTCGGCGGCGGCTCGCTGCAGGCGGGACTCCGCAGCGGTAGCGGCCATCTGCTGGCGGAGCTTTGCATCAGCGATATCCTGCTGACGACGACGCTCGACGGCCTCCTGTCGTCGATATTCGGCTTCTTGCTGCTGGCGAATTTCGGCCGCTTGCCTCTCAGTTTGCGCTTGTCGGAGTTCTGCGGCCTTTTGTTGGCGGATCATGGCGGCCTGCTGTTGACGGAGTTCGGCGGCTGCGGCGGCGGGCTGTTGGGGTGATACATTATTTTCCGTCGGAGGGGCTTCTGGTTTCTGACGGGGGGGATGTACGGCCACCGCGGCGACCTGCTGGCGGGGAGGCTGTGCGGCCACCGTGGCGACCTGCTGGCGGGGGGGCTGTGCGGCCACCGCGGCGACCTGCTGGCGGGGGGGCTGTGCGGCCACCGCGGCGACCTGCTGGCGGGGGGGCTGTGCGGCCACCGCGGCGA
>CAYUOL010000014.1:3373-41592 GCA_964446345.1 uncultured Iamiaceae bacterium
CCGCGGCGACCTGCTGGCGGGGGGGCTGTGCGGCCACCGCGGCGACCTGCTGGGGCGGTTGTGCGGCCACCGCGGCGACCTGCTGGCGGGGGGGCTGTGCGGCCACCGCGGCGACCTGCTGGGGTGGTTGTGCGGAGACAGACACAACGGGGCTTGGCAGTATCGGGCGAATGGGCTGGATGATTGGATGAAGGTCGTCGAGTCTATGTTCGGCCAGCCGCAGATCTCTCTGATTTTGGTTTAGCGTGGAGGGCTGTTGTGTGTCTAGGTCCAGTTTAGCGTCGAACTCAGAGCTTTGCTCAGTGCTCGGTTCGGAGTGATGTTCGGAACTAAGTTCGGTGTCATGATCGGAACGGGGTTCGAACCTATTTGGCTGTTGCTCGGACACCGGTTGAGGGGTATCGTCCATCGGTGCGAGTGTCTGGGCAGTAACCAGTGAGATCAGTGGTGCCGGAGTCAGCGCCGGGACCGGCATGGGGGCTGACATAGGAGCTGGCATAAGAGTCTGCGAGGATGTCTGTGGCAGATCGCTGAGGGGGCTTCCGGCGAGGTTAGAATCCAGCACATCATCTTCATCATTCAGGGAATCGATAAGTGTGGTGATATCGTCAGTGAAGAACGATTCCTCGTCTTCGTGCGGACTGGGATTGGCGGATAGGCCATGTTTATGGGGGGGGCCTTGCCCGGACAGATGTTTCGGGTCTGACATGCTCACGTCGATGTAAGGCCGGGATGGGCTTCAATAGTGATTCACGGAGCCGTCTAAAAAGAGCGCCATAGGCATCACTCGTGAATCGGGATGATCGTCGGATTGTATAGTTCACGTTCGGCTATAAGCGCAAACGCGCTGAACGGGCCTTGTCCAGAGATTGCGGGGTATATGTCTTCGGTCCAATTATTTTGGTCTGTCCAATAAGGGTCGAGGTATTTCGCGGCGCAGATCGCGCGCCTTATGCCACTCGGGAAAGCGCTGATCCCGAACCCACGCATCATGTATTTCATGATCACATGCTGCGGGAGGTGCTTGCGACTCGCGAAGTAGAAATAGTTGGGAGTCGCAAGGGTGTGCATCGAAATCGCGAGCCGGCTCGACATAACGAAGCATGGCTTTTCGGTGAAGATCCCCGTAAATGCCCCGCTCACCATTCCGACGTGATGGGTGACAACATGATTGAAGTTTGCCCGATAGATCTCCACCGGGCGGAACGTGGCGATCGACCCGGGACAGCTGCTTGTGATCGACCACGTGTATCGCGGGTCCTTCGGGTCTTCGCGGGTGACTTTGCGAAGGACCGCTTCTGGGTATCTAGCTCGGATCACCTTATAGTGCGATTGGGCGATCCTGTCGAATTCCTCGGCGGTCCCAACGTCGACCGCCATATCGACATCGGCGCCCGGCTCTATTTTCAGCCTCACCATCGTAGCAACTTCCTTGGCCTTCGCCTTTGTGGCGTCTACGTCTTCATCCTTGGCGCCTACGACCTTGTCATTGTTTTTCGCCGTGGGCTCGGCCGCGGCGAAAGTAATGTTCAGGAAGAACCCGGCCTCCTCGGTAGAGATTTTCATTGAAACAATGTTGGTGCGCCGTGTGGCGAATAATTTGGCCACCTTCCGGTACTGGTCAAGATCATCGGGCACCGTTTTCGTAGGTGGGTAATGGGAATCGACGTACCTCTTAAACCTCTCGAGTCTCATTGATCTCTCGATCGAGTCCGCGGGTTGCGAAACTTCTTCGTTCGGACGAGGAATTCGTTGCGTTCCGAAGGACTCCTCCTCGAGATTTGTGAGGATCAGGCTTGCCGCGATGGCCGACCCGGTAATAAGGGTTTTGCTCAGGTCAAGGTCACCAAGGTACCCGCCCATGAAGATGTTCAGACGGTCAAAGGCTTCCTGCTCAGAATCTGGCGCATGGAAGATCCCGAGCGCCAGAACTTCTTTCAGAGTGAGCACGAAATTGGATGACAGACTAACATTAGCCGTCTCTTTTGGGCTCGAAGTTGCAGGGTCCGGTACGACGATCGAGAAGCCTGCGGTATCCAAATTGTTGTTGTTCGTGTCTGATCGCTTGCCATCATTGTTTTCGGCGTCGTCCTTGAGGTCGTCGCCCAAGTCTTCTTCTTCGGGATCGGCCTCAGACTTATTTCTATCGGTTTGCTTGCTGCTGCTACGGGCAGGAATCTCGATCCTTTGGCGATTCGCTCGGACCGCTCGGACCGAGCGAGTACAGTTTTGGGGGTCATTGAACTTGAATTTTTCATATTCTTCGGTCCAGCGCTTTGTCGCTTTCGCGATCCTCTCATCACGCTTGGGGTCGTGGACCCGGCGCCCCGCCGCATGGGTAAGCTCCTCCGACAGGAGGTACCGAAGGATGTTTAGCGGATCCACCCCGGCAGGGATCAGGTGGAACTTATCACGGATCTCCCTGCGGTGGCAGAGCTGGACCCCCATTGGGGACGTTAATGCGGCAGCGATGATTTGATCGCCCATAAGTTGGCAGTCCTTGCCGTCTTCCCCAGCCACATTCGACAGCAACTCCCGGATCGCGAACAGCGCGTCGATCTCCGACTCGTCGTACGGCGTGATCGGGGGGAAGACCATCGTCGAATGAGACGCGTACCCTTTGATTGCGTTGGCCAGTTTATCTGGCGGAGGGCCACCCCGCTGCGTGTAGATATTCCACTCGCCAGTCGGCGGGGTTGCCTGGGCCGTGCGAATCTTGTGGTCCCGCATCTCTTGCATGAAGAACCGGACGATATCGTCGCAGATAGGCGACAGCTTAGAACTGCTTAGGCCGCCAATCATGTCGAGGCCCTTAATGACCTCGAGCCTTGAATATAGGAATCGCTCTTCTTTAAGAGCAAGCTCGGCGAGAAGGGTGAGCTGGTAGCCGGTGACTGCGGGACAACACACGAGGATAGCCTTTCGGCCAGCGAATAGCGCCCGCTCGTCATCCGTTTCGAGCTTGTCGAGCAGGATCTTGACAGTCTGTGCATCGGTAATCGCTTTTACGAACCGGCCGAAGACCCCGATCTTAACCATCGCGACTACGGCCGCGAAGTAGAACTGTTCGCCATCGTCGTTGGCCCCAACGGCGACCATGTATCGGCCGTACTCTGCGAGGAGTTTCGGGTAGTCCGCCGGGGAGAAGATGACTGAGTCCTTCGTATACGACCCAGTCAGCTCAGGGGGGTATCGGGGATTTGGTACCTCTTCGGCGACAGGCGCGGGCGCGAGCACGGGCGCGGGCGTGGGTGCGGGCGCGGGTGCGGGTGCGGGCGCAGGTGCGGGCGCGGGTGCGGGCGCGGGTACGGGTGCGGGTGCGGGCGCGGGTGCGGGTGCGGGCGCGGGTGCGGGCGCGGGTGCGGGCGCGGGTGCGGGTGCGGGTGCGGGCGCGGGTGCGGGTGCGGGCGCGGGTGCGGGTGCGGGTGCGGATTCCATTGATATGAATCGGGATCTGGCACCCTTCAGTTTTCCGCAAAAACAAAACAGGGCAGCCAATTGGGGCGCCAGCGGGCAGGAGGCCTATCCCATGCGTACATGCCTGATGGCTGTTGTCCCCCGCTGGGTATAGGCCGTTGCGGGAAGCTTTGAGATGAGCCGATCGGCCCGCTCTTACCAGTCTAGGGTAAATCGTTGGGCCTGTTACTTCGGGGCGGGTCTTCCGGCCAACGCCGGACGCGAGATGATAAAAACTCGCCAGGTTTCTTAGCATCTTTATAGGAAGGGCTGCGACCTCTAAAAAGGGGGCAATGCATGTTGCAAAAGGAGCCCTCGCCGCGATCGCGGTTATTCTTCTGTTTATCTGTCTTATCCTCGCCGCCTTCGTGTGTGCCCGCGCGTGGCAAAGGGAGATCATCGGCGGCGCACCCGTCCGGCGCGGGTCGCCAGCGGCTCCTCATATCGTGGTCGACACGCTGAACCTCACCCATCACCTCATTACGCGCGGCACCATTGCGGGCCCCCTTTCGATCGATTCGATCATCGCCGCAATCGACGCAACGGCGCCGGCCCTGCGGAAGAAGTACGCGGGCCATGTCATGTACGTCGTCAAGGACCGTGAGTCTGTGTTTAACAGCGAAGCCGCGCACGACGCGTACCAAGCAGCCGCGGTTCGCAATTCTATTTATATATACGTCGTCGAGCGCTATCGTGACCCTCCCACCGCGGAAAAAGGAACTACCGGGCATAGCGCACGAGGCCGGGACGATTTCTTTATGGCCTTGCTTGCTCATCGTTGGCGCTGCCCCGTCCTGTCCGGCGATAAGCTCCGCGACTTTGACGAGTTTCGTGGATCAGTCCCCCCGTTTCACGTATATGAGTTCGCCTTCTGGCGAGACCTTCCGCAGCGTGATTACATTCGCCCAACCTCGACGGCGTACTCCAGGCTTCGCAAGCCACGTATTCTCCCATTTGGGATTTGAACATGGCCATTCATTGGAAAATGGCCACCACTGGCGGTACCGACGATGTCACTGAGTTGAGATTCAGTAGACTTCCGTTCGACACGCGTCGGATTCAGGCCCATATTTCAAGGGGAGCCGCCAGCATTATTGATTTCCTTCGGAAGTACGACGAATTTGTTCAGCGTTGCACTGGGGCTCCGGCGTCGCGCCGGCCGCTCTCGCGTGGGGACATCGGCGTTTGCTTCACGCGGGGAGGGGCGCACCCCTGGCAAGTCAAGGCTGTTGTTGGAAATACAGCCTTCGTCGCCGCGACGCTGCCAGAACATGGCGCCACGTCTATTGCAATTTCGAACAAACCTGATGCATCTGGCGAATCGCGTGTACCGAATAGCGGCTCAGGTCAAGATTTGGATGTCTTGCGGGACATGGCGGCAGCCGTTAGCCCGGCCGACGTGCAGAAAATGGAATGGCCACTAGATCTCTGGAACTGGGATCCTGACACTCCCATTAAGGTCGGGGGCCATACCGTAGTTGTGAGTCTCCTCGCGTCAGAATGGATGTGCGCGACAATGCCCCAGGGCGGCTCGTTCGAATGGGTATTCCGTTCCTCAGGTGTTAGTGTGAGGAAGCTGCATAATGCACCCCACGCTGTACTTACTTCGCTGTTCGTGTCGCATGTTGCCTACGAATAGCGGGGCAAGCCCACCGTTTTTTTGAACAGCGCGGCAATGAGCATATATGGGCGGCTCATGGACGATCTTTCTGGCGATATTAGCGAATTCCTCGATGAGATTACAGGGGGTGATGGGCCCGGGCCCGTGCCTGCGCCCATGCCCGTGCCTGCGCCCGTGCCCGTGCCTGCGCCTGCGCCTTTATCTGCGCCTGTGCGATCGGCGAAAAGCGCGGAGGACGACCCGCGCTTAACTGGGCCCCAAAGGATATCCTCTGTACAGAAGGGGGCCCAGAACACAGCGGAAGGGGATGTCCGTCCCCTTACCGACATACGAATAGACCTCCGTACGATTCGGGAGAAAGACATCCGTAGTAGCGCCATCAATCGGTCGGCCGACGCAGAATGTGAGCGCCCACGCCGTGCGGTTCATATGAGTAAGCTGAAGCAATGCTCGCTTGGGCTCGAAGCCATCACACTTATGGTTACCCGCGTCCCGCACCTCAAGCACATCGTGTATGCCGGCGCTGCTCCCGGCCAGCATGTCCTGTTTCTCGCGGAAGCGTTTCCGAGTCTCGAATTTCATCTATATGACCCGGCGCCGTTCCTCCTTCGGGAGAAGGCGGATCTCGATCCGGAGTATGCCGCTGTGGCCGATAGGATCCACATAAACGCGACCCCATTTACAGAGGCGCTGGCGATCGAATGGGCCGAGCGCAGTCGTGAAACCGCCTTCGTTTGCGACGTCCGGAGTGGGGGGGACTATCAGGAGGAGTTCGAGCTGGAAATCGGAAATAACATGCGCCGGCAGCACGTATGGTGGGAAAAGATGCGCCCCGCAGCCGCGCTTCTTAGGATCAGGTTCCCCGACCGGGGGCCGCCCACCGTAGAGTATCCAGAAGGCATGATCCTCACGCGCCCATTTGGGCCGCCCGGCGCCGCAGAGGCAAATCTCCTTATATGGCAGGGTTCGCGCCTGGTCGAGTACGACCCCCGCTGGTTCCGCGACGCAATGACGTTTGTCAACACAACGCTACGGGAGACAGTCTTATACGATCACAAGATCCCGCCCGGATATATAAGAGGATTATGCCGATGTTTCGACTGCGCGCGGCTTGTTGCCGCGGTTGAGACGTATGTGGCATTCCGTCCTTTATCGGGCGCGGGCCGTGAGAGCAGCATCGCTTATCTGGTTGGCCGAATGGTAGCGGCCGTCGGGGAGAGCGTCTGCATTCCGCACGGCGAAAACGCCGCACCACCGCCAGCCCAAGGTCAAACGGGCGGGATCAACGGGCCTCGCCCGCCGGAGCCTAGCCCCAGAACAAAAAAGGCTCTCCCGGCATTAAGCTTGTCCTTGGCCCCGAGCCGTCGCCAGGGCCCAGATCAAGAGTAGCCGCATCTGTGCGTTAATTTTGCTCTTCGTCTTCGCCCTCGCCCTCGCCCTCGTCTTCGTCCTCGTCCTCGTCAGGCTCGAAGCACTCGTGCACGACTTCTTTGGTCGCGAGGTCGTAAATCGCGTTGATCATTTGGAAGGCATTTTCGAGATTCAACGGGTTGCCGGGTGAGAACGGTTTGTCGCCCTCATCGATGGCGACGAAATTCGCCTGTGAGAGGAAGTAGGCCCAGAGGAGTGCCCCCTCCATGGTCAGGACCCGTGCCTTGAGCGGGGCCTCAAATAGGCTTGTGTAGTTGTCGCACCCCATGAGTGTCTTGCTGAGTTCGTCGAGGATGATCGACGACTTGAAGCAGGCGTTCTGATCCATGAACCTGTCGACCGCCGCAGATAGGGCTGGGAACTCGGAAAGTGGGGCGGCTGGCCTCACTGCTGTACTGGAAGTAGTGTGGGAAGACGGGGCCTTCGTCTTTGAGCGTGCGATGGACATTGTTGCGGTGAGTGTGCGATGGTGCAGTATACTACCGCGGCCGCACCTCTAACACTTGGGTGACCGCGCGGACGGGGGGGCAGCCGGGCCGGGAAAAACACGGCAATACTGTTCTTATTCTAGGTCCAGGGCGTTGGCCCCCCGGGCGCGCGACAGGCCAGAATGGGGCGCGCAGTCGGCGGGCTCGCCAGCTGTTTCCTGCCCCATCCGCCAGCCCTGTGCTGGCAGGCTGATAAGCATACAGTGTGTTGCTGTTTCGCGCTCGATGAGCGCTATGACAGTAACGGCGCCGGCCTGGCGAATCGAGTGGCGCTCGAACACGGCCAGGGATGTGTCTCGGGCGACGGCCGGCCATGTCTCCGTGTTTCTCCGCGACGAGATCGCGGGCCCTTCGAGCGTGACCTGGCCGCCCCCGCTTGGTATCCTGATGGCATACACGGTCGGGCCCGATGGGTCTTTCGGCGAAATCAGGTGTATTCTTGTTGCTATCTCTTGCAGCGCGGTCCTGAGCAGGCTCCTGTGCGTAATGCTGGCACCGGCGCCGGCGTGTGGCATGTCGCTCGTCATTGCTGTCGGGCAGTTCATAGGGTAATACCTGGATGCGCCAGCCGTTCAAATTAGGCCCGAAAAAGATCGGGCACGAGCCGCCAGACCCTGGGCCAACATATTATGCTTTAATGCCGCCTTTTGCCGACTTGCTCACCGAACTTGTTGCGCCCCGTCTGCGGCGCCCCCCCCGGCTTCGGGATTGATCGCGGGCCGCATGGCGGCGGGCTTCCTCATACTGGTAGCAGTTTCGGCAGAGAGGTGCGAGCGCGCCTACCTCATCGACGTAGCGCGTCAACTCGCACCCGTCGAAGACCCCCCGGCAGGCGTTCAGTTCGTAACGGCCGACAATAATCCGGCAACTGTCGCACAGCGTACGGGTAACAGCCCCACGTTCGTTGATTTCGATGTTCTGCAGCGTACGGCAGAAGTCGCAAATCATGCCGTAGAGGGTTGTGTCGTTAAATATCACCGTCGTACATTTCGGGATTGTAACCGAGGGCCACCAGACGATGACCATCGGAGGCACGCCGTACCCGAGGCCGCTCTCGGTCTCTCGGGGTGCTACGAGAGTGGCCTCGGGCACGGCGTGAACGCCAACTGGCTCGAGCTCGGACTTCGGCTCGGACTTTGGCTCGGGCTCGGAATTCGGCTCGGGCTTTTCGGCAGACTTCTCGGCAGACTTCTTGGCGGGCCCGGCGGTGTCCGTGTTCCCGGGATAGACGTCATCGATGCCGAACGGGCCGGCAGGACCCGGCGCCCGACCGATCTCCCCAGGGAACTCGTCGACCATTTCGGACCAGTAAATGCCATTTTTCGGTTTCCAGTTTGTGGCAGTTTGCGCCATCGGTAGGGGGTGCGGGGCGTGTGATGTCTGGGGCCCTGTCCTTCAATTTTGGCCTAAGTTCTGCGCGGCCGAATACACGAGCGCCCATGTCGACCTCCCGTCTCTGTCTTGCAGTTATCATCGTCATCACGATCCTCCTCATCGCATCATTCGCATGGTTCTTCATCAAGAAGCGACGGGCGGAAAGGTTCTCGTACAGCACGCCCGCAACCCCGCGGCTCAGGGAATCCGCGGACGGCCTGTTCGCCTGCCTCGACCGGCTGGCCGAAACCGGGAAGACCCTCAAATCGCAGATAGATCGACTCCCGGACGCAACTTCGCTCGCGGATGTCCGCCTCAAAGTCGAGAATCTTATCCACCTATGCCAAACGACCAAAACCACCTTCCTAACAATTCCGCCGACGTATGCCAACTATCTCGCGATTTACCGGGGATTCGTATCGACCGACACGGTGATGCAGGACGCGGCCGACACGTTCAAAATGGCCGGGGACGAAGTCAACCAGGGAATCGCCCGGACCTCGCAGGGCCCGCCCGCCGGCGACTACGCCGACGTCGCCGGCAACCTTAAGGCCTTCGGCCGCGAGCTTAGAATGCTCACCGTCTGGATCCATCGGCTTGGGGCCGCGCTCGATGTGGAGTGAGCGCGGGAAGCCCTCGCCACTACTGGGAGCTCGCGGCGGGCTCGCGCTTTCGCAGGGGGACGCCCTGCCGACTCCAGATCCCCGAGCCATCCCAGGCGATGCGGCGCCCCCCAATCTCCATTTTGCCCCGCCGGCTCTCCTGCCCCACGCCGACCCGGACCCCGCGGACGCCGACGACGGTTCCCCGGGTTTCGGGCGAGGCGGCGTCCGACGAGCGGACGGTAAAGGTGCGGCCCCCCGTCGGCCTGATCTCGTACAGCACTCCCGCCTGGGACGCCCAGAAGCCGGCGAGGTGGCGGGCGCGGACCCGGAGGTAGCCCGGCCACCCGACGGCAACGACAAGAACAATAACGAGAGCGATGAGGACCGCGATTGACAGGTCGCGGTCGAACATATCACGAACGCTATCGGCCCGCCGAAAAGGGCCGCGCCATCTTCCGCGCCTATATACTCTCGTCGCGGCCGATGGATAACGCGCCACCAGCCCCCAGTAAAAAGGCCGCCGCCCTCCGCGTGCGCCCCCTTCTCATCGCAGTCCTTATCGTTCTCACCATCATCATCATCGCCGCCGCGGCCCGGATGCGCCATCAGCGCCGGGGGGGCCGCTGGACGGCCGCGGGATCCACGCCCGCGGCGGCCTTCCCCTGGTGCATCGCGCCCGGCGACGTGGCCCACGTCCGGGGACATGTTGATGTCTACCCGGGTTTGCCGGGCCTCTATAACCGATGCTACCGCACCCCTGTGTCCGGGATGGGCCCGGGGGAGAGCGTCCCAGCTCCGGCGGCCGCCCGGCAGATCGAGTCCGAGCGGCCGCGCATCGAGTCGGCCTGCGGAAAACGGCTCGACAAGCTGACGTTCGTCGGGGCCGGCAACTACACCTGCGCCCCCCTGACGGGGCCGGGCCTGGGCCCCACAGCCGCGGCCACGGACCCCAGTGGGGGACCCGCCCTGCGGTCGGTCAGCGGGGCCGCGCACAAGCTATGGCTTATCCTCGGGAGGGCCGGCTGCCCGCGGGCCGGGCGCGCCCCTGCCCTGGTCGGCGGGCGCATCGAGGCCTACCGGAGTGTCACCTCCCCCGCCCCCTGCGGCCGGCGCGAGATCGCCGAGCCGTACCCGGTGACCCACGAAAGCATCCGGCGCCTCGAGGATGAGCTCTCGGGGGCGGGCCCCCGCGCGGGATGGTACGTCGTCATCGGCGGCCGCCTTTCGTGCGGCGGGCGCGCGGCCCGGTCGGGATTCCAGGCATACCGGGCCGCGGATCCGATGGGCGGCTTCCCCGACGTCAATCCGGGGTCCGCCTTCCGCGACGACCGTGAGGGCTTTATCGGGGGGGCCGCCCCCTGCACCGGCCCGGACCGGTTCGGCTCCCG
This sequence comes from uncultured Iamiaceae bacterium, assembly GCA_964446345.1. Lineage (GTDB taxonomy): Bacteria > Actinomycetota > Acidimicrobiia > Acidimicrobiales > Acidimicrobilacustridaceae > CAYUOL01. The sequence continues at coordinate 13,737 of CAYUOL010000014.1, forward strand.
CACGCACTCGAGCGCGCAGCAGGACGCGGCGGCGGCCGAGGGCCGGGAACTCGAACTCATACGCCGCGACGACATTTACGAGGGGTTCTCTCCGGATGCCCCCGGGACCTGTGCCGGCGGCGCCCGGGGCGAGCAGGCCGCCGCAAAAAGAGAGCTAAACGCCCTTCGCGTTGCGTCTGGCCTCTAGTCGTCCCGCTCCGTGAACGACTCGTGGCTCCCGTCGAGGATTTTTTGCAGGGCGGGGGTGAGTGTCCCTTTCGGCGGGCGGGTCGGGGGGGGCTGCGGGGCGGCCTCCTTCCGGAACACGGGAGGATCTCCGACCTTCCGGCCCTTCTGTTTCCCGGGCGGGGGGCGGGCCGGGGCGGCGGCCGGCCTCGGGTTCGTGGCATTCGACGCCTGGAAGTTCCGGCCGGTCGCCTCGTACAGGCGGTCCGTGTACTCCTCGCGCCACTCCTCGTGGGCGTCATGGATCGCCCCGTCGCTCTGAAGAGCAAGCCATGCGAGCTTGTCTAGAATCGGCTTGATTCTTGCGGCAAGCTCTGTGACGGTCTTCGCCTCATCGAGGCTGTCAATCGCGCGATAGATGTCAGTTCCGCGGTCGCCGGTCGACATGCAATACTTCCCCCCGCCAGTCTTTCCAATTGCGGACCTTCTCCGCGGCACCATAACGCTGCGCATGGCTGGCAACGTCCGCAACACGGCCTGCGTCGCCGCCGCTATCATTGCCCTGACGATCGCCATCATCGCGATCATCGTTATCACGGGCGCCCGCGCGAAGCCGCCCGGCCGCGACGGTTTCTTTACCGAGCACGGCCGCGAGGAGCCGACCCGCTCGTGGGTCGCCTATACCGGGACGATCCCCTTCGGGGTGTGGGGGAATAGCCCTTGGGCCGAGGCCAACCCCGGCCCGGCGGGCTGCGCCAAGCCGTGGAAAAGCCTCCCAGAACTCAACGAGATCCTGGCCGCCCGGCACCGGGCCCCGTAGGCCGCCCGGCGGCCGCCCTTTTGCGCGCCGAGATAGGAGATGCGCCTCGCGCTTGCCGCCATTGTCGTACTGCTGATCGCCTTCGTCGCCGTATACGCGGCGACGCGGAACCTCCCGGGCCCAAATCCCCCTCCCGGACCCTGCGGCGCCGCGGGCGCCGGATGCCCGCCCCCCCAGACCTGCGTGGGCGGCGTGTGCGTCGACAGCGCGCTCGGCGGGCTTATAAAAGCCGCCCAGGCCCCAGCCTCGGCGCTCTACTCGGGCCTGGCGGAGCTTTCGGCGGCCTTCCAGCTGGCATACGGCCCCCACGTCGCGGGCCTCAGCGCCGCCGCGGCCGCCGCCGGCCTGCCGACGCCGGACCCCTCCGGGCTCCAGAAGAACCTCGCGGACGGGGCTGCGGATCTGGCGAAACTGCTACATTTCTATCGCGCCCCCGGCTGCGATCCGACCAAGAGCGTCGCCTGCGGCTACTGCGCGCAGATCGCCGCCCTCACTCCAACGACGCCCGGGGGCATCATTATATCCGTCGCCGCCGCCTCCCGGGCGGCGGCCGGCCAGCTTTTAGGGGGGCTGGGCAGCGTTCCCGCCGTTGCGTCCGGTATCGCGAACCTCATGGCGACGGTCCAGTCCGAGATTACTGCGCGCGGGATGAGCATCGTGCAGCTCCCAGGGATCCTCATGTGGATGAATGTCCTGAGCGCCGATGTCCAGGCGCTCAACACCGCGGCGAGCTCTTCTGGCCCTCTTGCGACAGCGGCCGCGGACATGGCGCGGACGGGATACGATCTTTACAGCCACATGCTGGGCGGCGGCTCGTCTTAGGCGCGTCCGCTTAATTTGAGATCGGGCAGGCGCTGCATAACAGGGCGACGATGGCGACAGCGACGACGACAACAGAGACGAAGGTACCAGCCGTGGCCACACGACCGCCGCTCATCGGGATCCGCGGCCGTATGGGGGCCGGGAAGGACACCCTCAAAGACATAATCGTCGCCCGCTACGGCTATGCCGAGGCGAAATTCGCGGGCCCGCTCCGGGACGCGGCGTCTGCCATCACGCGGTTGCCCGTGAGCGACATGCAGACCGAGAAAGATAAGGCGCGCGACCTATCAGCCCAGATGTACGACCCGCTTGTCCTTCTTGACAGGATCCGAAGCGCGATAAAGATGACAGTGCCCCCCGGCTACGTAATGAACCCGGACGTGGCGAAACAGATGTATACGACCATCACCGGCTGGCCGGCGCCGAACGCGAACGAGCCTGATAACCCACTCACGTGCAAGCCAATGAACATCCGGATGACCGTCGGGCAACTCCTGCAGGTACTCGGGACGGAGTGTTTCCGCGAGCGCATCGGCGCGAACGTCTGGGTTGAGGCGTTCTACCGGAACTGGGAACAGGGCGGGCGCCTTCCGACGGTTGTCGCCGACACCCGGTTCCCGAATGAGAGCGCGGCCATTCGGGCCGCCGGTGGTGTCGTGGTGCTCGTAGAGCGCCCCGAGAAGGACCGCGAGGCGGCAGCCGCCGGCCGCTCGGCCCGCCACCCGTCCGAGACAGCCCTTGACGGCGAGCCGGCCGACGTCGTGATCTCGAACAGCGGCACGATCGGGGATCTGGAGGCGGCGCTCGACCGGGTCTGGCCCGCCATCGAGAGGATTGCGCAGGCCCGCCGCCGCTGATGGGATGGGACCGCCCGTTTTTCGCGCCGCTGTATAGCTCGTGTAGCGCCGGCCCCGCCAGTACAGAACCACAAGCACCGCGCAGACCGCAAACGCCGCGCAAACATGTCCAAAAACGGGAAGCTCATCGTTGCTATGATCATTGTGATCGCGATCGTACTGATCGCGGTATCCGCCTACTACTTTACCGAGATCCGCGGGACGATCCTCGTATCCGGGGTCGCCGACGGGGCGTCGGTCAGCCTCCAATGCCAGCCGGGCCAAACGGTCCAGGTTGTGTGGGCGGTCTACGTGTGGGGGCCCAAGGGGGTCAAAACCGACGTCACCGATAAACTCCAGGCGATCATCTCGGTCAACTCGCTGATCGGAACCAAATTCACCGTGAGCGGGTCCGCGCTTAACCAAGTCCCTGGCGGCGTCCTCTCGTTCCGCTACCGGTGCGCCCAGGCGAAGTCGGCCGAGGGGTTCCACCCCGTCCCCGTGTCGACGTGCGGCAGCCCCTACGACGACCACTACGCCGTCGACATGACGAGCCGGAACGCGGCTGGGACAGTCGTCTGGGACCCGTATTCGACCCAGTCCCGGGTATCCCTCGAGCGCAGCGCCGAGAGCCCCGAGGTGGCCGAGAGTTTCAACCCGTATACGGGCCTTGGTAAGACCTCCTCGGTCCGCGCGCTGAATGACCGCTACCGCCGCAACGAGGCCCTGCAGGCGATCAACATCTTCGAGTACCAGCCGGGCGAGCCCGGCTACATGGAGCAGGTGAGTGACGGGGCGATGAGCCTCATCTCGAAGGTCGCCCGCCGCCCGCCGACCGCCGCGGGCGGGTGCCCGTCCTGCCTCCTCGCCGGCACGGACGTCGACAGCGACTACCTCACCGACGGCTACTACGACGAGGCGGTGCTGAAGGAGGCCCTCACGAGCCGCCGCCAGACCGCGCCCAACACGCTGACGGCCTCCAGGGTTGGCCTCGGCAGCGTCCGCATGGACCCCCGGTTCGAGCCCGGCCCCCCGACCCGCACGCCCGATGGCGACGCCAGCTGGGCGAACGGCTCCTCGGCCGGCGGCCCGACGACAGGCGGGTTCGGCGCGTACAAGTTCATGCCGGGCAACACGTGGGACTCGCACTATGTCCATGGGTTCGGCGATTACAACATCCAAGGCCGCCAGTACCCGGTGGAAGCGATGGTGACGGGAGAGTCTCGCTGGTAAGTGTCCTGGGTGGCATTTTTCGGCCCGGGCCTGAAAAAACAGGCCTGGCCCGTCAGGTTGGTAACTTTCCGTCCGCGCCCGGCTCTTCGCGCAATGAATGTCCAGGCCAAGTACACATCGCGGAGGAATGACGGCTGGGCGCCAAAGCCTGTTGGGACATATTCTTCACGTCGAATGCCGAATGATACCACCGCGGGCGGCTCGCCCTCGTCAGGGCTGCCGCTGGGGACGACCGTCGGGGCTGCCGTGGGTCCGGCCGGCGGGAATAGTGGCGCCACAAGCGTCGCGTTCTCGTTTTTAGTCTGATCCATGCGTGGCGGCCGACCGTGGTCGTAATAGCGTTTGCCGTATATCTCCAATAACGGCAGATATAAAGACCCGATCTGTGTGTCTGCCCATTCTGATAAGCATGCTCGGGCCACCGGATGCGTGGGCATCCCCTTCGGTTGTGCTCGATTTTTGAAGTGTCTGCTCGGCCTGTATATGCGGCTGCCCGAGATGAGCGCGGCGACGTTGCGGAGCGCCATACAGGCCGCGCGGACGAAAAACGAAAAAGAACTGCGATCGCTCCAGGGCAGTCTCGCCAGGATCGATCGCGAGTCCCGTTCTATCGTAATAAGACAGAAGGTAGTCGGCAGGCTCCTGCAGATTCAGCTTGAATCGATCGAAAACCTCGACATTATAATGACCGCCGTAGAGGGAGACCGGATTCTCGTCGAGCCGGCCAGGGCCCTGGATATAATAAAAATAGCGGATTCGATCGGGGTCCATGTTACGATCCACGACGCTGAATGGCGCCTGAAACTCGTGAGTGAAAAATCGCTCCCGAATGGCGGCGTGTATGACGGCTCCAGGTGGAAGTTGGACAAGCTGGGCGTTCCCTTAGTCTATACAAGTGCGGGGGCCGTATGGAACCCGAACGACCCCAAAAATGTTATATTCTATGGCACGACAAACATTTCCAACATCGACGCTGCCATCTTCGAACGCGGGTCGGTCGAATATAGGGAAGAACAGAACGGGCGGTTCCGCGCTCATGTCATTGGCCGTTTCCCCGCTAAAATTCTCAGCTGCGATCCGGACGCGCAGGCCATGCCGCAGAGCGGCGCTCAGGGATGCGCGTCAAATGTCCCCCCAACCTGATCAGGGGATCGACAGGACGCGGCCGAAGTGAGATATTACTGGCTGTGCCAGTTTTTCGCGCGGAGCCAGTTTACTGGTTCAAGTCAGGCTCGGTTTTGGACTTCTGCGGACTTTTCGGAGCGGCTGCTGGTCTTCCATCCGTGACGCCCTCCTCCTGCGCCTCTTTTGCCGGAAGGGGTTTTCCGCTGAGATGGGATTTCGCATAGCAGGCGCCCGCGAGATGAGTATTCCTTCCGCACCGGGTGCAATACAGCCCGCGCGGGGCGGGCTTCGGGGCGACAGCCTCAGGTGCTGACGTTTGTGCCGGCGATTCTGGCGCGGGGCCCACCCCTAGATCTGTTGACGTGGGGGGCTTTGCCGTTGTTTTGGGTCGCTGTCCGATAGATGCCTTCTTTTTGTCTTGAGGAGTCGGCGCTTCCGGGTCTTTCCGCCGGGTCCCGGCGGCCCGCTCAGACAGGCGGCAGGCGCTTGCCCAGTGGTCGTCCAGACCGCAAATGAAACATAGGCCCCGGGCATGGTTGAGTTCTCGCTCTAGGGCTTCGAGCTGGCTCTGATTGAGTTTTACCTGTGGGTACGACCCACCTCTGACGGAACTGACCCCATGCTCGTTCATGAGGCGCTTCACCATTGCATCCTCATCGAGGGTCGACTTGTCGGCCTGGACAAGGGTTGCTTCGATCGGTGGGTGGGACTGTGTCCAGGCCCCACCCTTCCCAGCCCAGTGCTGGCCGAACCTAAGAGTTATGTCCCCCGTCGTCCCTACGTAGAATGTCCCGCCCTCACAACGGAGGACATACAGCCACTGTTTCGCGAACTCCATTTCTTGGCTTTCGTGCATGCCGATGGCACGCTGTCTTGAATTGAATGGCCCAGCCGTCTATCAGATCTGCCATGGCCACCAAGCGCACCTGGCTCCGGCTGCGGAACACCGTCCACAGCCCGGGGGCCTGCAAGGCCGGCCAGCCCGTCGCCGTGTTTGACTTCGATAGCACTTTGCGCCCGTTCCGGGGGCGGGGGCCCGAAACAGGCCTCAGCCTGAGCTTCCTTACGAAGTTGTCTGACTCGTTCACGGTTGTCGTCGTCACGAACCGCGACCCCGACAAAGCGGAAAAGCCGGGTACGGGGCTTACACTGAAGCAGTACGTCGAACGGCTCGACGACCTGCTGGGGGAGGCCGCTGTGACCGTCTACGCTTCGACGGCCCACGACCGCGACCGCAAGCCGCACACCGGGACCTGGGAACATTTCGTTTCCGCGTACCTCGGTGGAGACCCGCCCCGGTTTGTCGTCGTCTGCGGCGATGCGGCCGGCCGGCCGGGCGACCACAGCAACTCGGACTACGCCTTCGCGCACAACATCGGCGCCCAGTTTATCACGCCGGAGAATCTCTTCTTCGGATCGGACCCGTGGAGGGACCCGGCCCGGGATGGCTGCAAGATCCAGCCAGCCGTGGGGCTGCGCACCGCCGACCAGGAGGAAACCCCGGACGAGTTCGCCCAGGTCGTCGCGGCGGCCGCGCCCCCGGGGAGAAAGAAGCTGGTAGTCCTTGTTGGCTCTCCGGCGAGCGGCAAGACGCGCATTGCCCTGCAACTGGAGAACCTCGGATTTCGCCACATCAGCCGCGATCGCCAGGGCGACGCGGGCCACCGGCGCGAGTTCTCGCGGGCGATCGCGGACGGCAGCGATATCGTCGTGGATAACACCTCGCCGCTCGCCGCGGACCGGGCGCAGTACCTCAGGCCCGCCGCCGGGGCTGGCTACTGGAGGGCCATCGCCCACGTTACGACCGACAAGGAGACCTGCTTCCACTTGAACTCCGCCCGCTGCCAGCTTGATACGTCGGGCCGGACACCGGAGCTCGCGGCGGTCGTGATTCACACGTTCTGGAAACGGCTCGAACCGCCGGCGCCTAACGACGAGGCGGATGTCGTGATAGAGGTCCCGTTCCGCCTCGATCCACGGGCCCCGCGCGAGGTCGCGGACTTCCGGTATTAATCCGAAAAACAGCGGCACGACTAGTCGTCGGCCACCTTATACCCGTGTCGGGCGGCGGCTTCTTTGATACGTCTGTTGGCGGGTGCGGCGCCGAAGCGGACGTTGTTTGCGTTTTCTGGCACGGCGTGCTTGGCGAGCGCTCCGAAGATGGCGTCGAGGAGCTCGTCCGACACCGAGGTGACGAACCCGAAGATGCCGACCCGGTCGATCTGGACGAGGTTCAGGCCCTCGGTGTCGAATTGCGCGAGCGTGTTCGCTCTGATCTGCCAGCGCGGCGGGAGCTCCTTGGGGTCCCCGACTTTTTCGTGCGGGCCGCGCGGGAGGAGACGGTTTACGTCGGCCTTGGTGGCGATGATACCCTTGACTGTAAGCTCGCGGGCGATGTCGAGCGCCCGCATGGGGATCTTCTGTTCGCGCAGGACTGCGGTTATGTCGTCGACGGTGGCGGGTCTCTGTGCGGCCATTACGGGGCGTTTAATGTGCTGCGGTATGAGCACCTTGCCCTGTTTCAATTCCGCGCGACGGCGGCGCCCGGGCGGCCGCCCGAAAAAAGCCTGGCGCTCTAGGCGTGGGCCATCTTATCCAGCGCCGAGGCGTCCTGGAAGCCGGTACGCTCTTCGCCGGTGAGGGTATTGTGCCAGAAGGGGAACCCCTTGATGTCGGCCAGGGATTTGGCGGGCTTACGGGTGAACCCGCCGATGATCTCGCCCGTTTTCGAGCAGTGGATCGCCCGGCCAAACCCGCCGATAAGGCCTATCTGCTTGTGGCACCAGCCGCAGCCGTCCTTCAGGTAAACGGTCCATCCGCGGATCTCGAGCTTGCGGGCGAGGCTGCGCTCGGAAACGAGATAAGCAATGATGACGATAATCAGGACAATAACCACCGCAATCGCGATCGCGGCGACCTTGTGCTTTCTCAGCCAGCCCATCCCGCTCTCGTCGCCGCCGGTCCGGGCCGGGGCCGGTGCTGGGTCTGGGCCGCAGCCCCCAGTGCGCGAGGCGCCTGCCGGCGCGGCGACCGGCTGCACGTAGTCGAGGATTCCGCCGGGCAGCGGCGTGCTCGTGTCCTGTGTTGTCGATTCCTGGTCCTCCATCGGCGGCGGGTACTCCTATCCTTGACGGAAAAAACCGGGCGGCCCTTACAGCATCCGCCAGCTGCCGGTGAGCGTGACGGCCGCCGCCCCCTTGCAGCCCGAGCAGGCGCCGCGCGGGAGGCAGGTCCCCTGCACGCAGACCTGGCCGGCGGGGCAGGCCGGGCTGCAGGACCCCGTCTGCTGGATCGAGCAAGACCCGCGCGCGGCCCCCGGGCAGTCGGAGTCCGAGGCGCAGGTCACTGGGGGCGACGAACACCAGGGCGGGACCGTCGGATCGCTCACGGTGCGGCTGTCGTTGAACCCGGGGATAACAAAGCTGAATGCGTTGAGGGGCCGGGTCAGTTTGAGCAGGGGGGGGTTGCTGGTACCGCCCGCGTAGGCGGCGGCCATTCCGTTGAGGACGGGCGTCACGTCGTACGTGCGCGTGACACCGTCCCCGCGGGTCACCGTGAATGTGCAGCCTTTGAACCGAAGGAGAGAGATGTCCGCCTGCGCCGGGAGCGCCCAGCTCGCGCTATCCCCGGTCTGGAAGCTGAAAGCCTGCCAGCCGGTGTAATTGTACCAGACGAACGCGGCTACGATTAGGATCGCGATGACGACTACTGCCGCGATAACTACTCTTGCCAGGGTTTGCATCCGCCGTGCTATGAGGGGGACCCAAAAGAGGGGGCGGGCTAATTCCGACTTCGGGCCCCTGTGCTAGATCGGGGTCGAATCGTCGTCCGGCACCGGGCTCGGCATCGAGGTTGGCGCCGGGCTCGGCATCCCGCCGGCGTTCCGTTCGGGCGAGGGTCTAGTGCCGGAATTAGCCTTAACGCTGGCCAGCATAGCTTCGACGCGGCGAATATCGCGGTCAAGCCGCTCCTGGGTTTCCCTTTCTCGCTGGCGTATTTCGTCTTCTCGTCGGCGAACTTCTTCTTCTCGCCGGCGCAGCTCTTCCTCCCTCGCCCGGCGCTCAGCCTCAAGAGTGGCTGGGTCCTCGATGAGGAGGGGGCCGCCGCCATGAGTCGCCATTCCGCCAGCGAGCATCGGGAAGAGTCCTCCTGGGCGCCCCCTGCCGGACTGTTCGCCGCCATAAGCGATTTGCGCTGAGACGACCCGCATCGTTGCCCGCGTGAGCTTCTGCAGAAGGAGAAAGTCCTCCCAGCGTTCCTTCCCAACGTAGATCTTTGTTTTGGCGATCTTAATCGGCTCACGTCGCTTTTTGTAGTTTTTACGACTTGCCTGCCCGACGAGGTCCTCGATCATGATAAAGTCGACTGTGCTGTCGTCGGCGTCGCGGACGACGTACTCCAGGTCGTCAGTCAGGGCGGTCGAACGAGGGGGGAACACGCCGATCTCCTGCTGGGTGAACACCGCCTCCGGCTGCATCCCGAACTCGCTGAACGCGAAGTTGTCGTACAGCTCGGCGCGCGTGTAGACGTTATCGCCCGCGATGAAGATCTTGTAGTCGATTCGGCTGTCTATGAGGGCCATAATTTCCGGGTCCAGCCCTCCAGCTTCGATCGCGCCCTTGATTGTGTTTTCGGCGATGGTTGATCTGACCTCATCTGGGGTCATGAATCCGCGTTCTTTGATAAACTTGTCTGCCTCCTTGCGGGATGTTTCGTCAAGGATGCTGCGTCCGTATTCGGCGTTCTCTTTTTCGGGGTCGTACTTGTCTGGGTCGGGGGGCGGTGGGGGCCTATCCCCCTCCCTGGTACCGATCCCGAGCGGGTCCCTCACGCGGAGGGGGGCGAGCTGTCGGTTCAGTTCATCCGATGTAAGACCCAGCCACGCTGTGAGCATCCCAGACTGATTGCGAGGCGCGCGGCCCGATGATACAAGTGAGCTCTGTGCTGGGCCGCTTCGCTCGATGGGTTCGGCGAGCTCGACAGCGGTTCCGACGACGGTCTCGGCAGCGGGCTCGACGACGGGCTCGACGACGGTCTCGACGACGGTCTCGACAGCGGGCTCGACGACGGTCTCGACGACGGTCTCGACGGCAGTCTCGACGACGAGCTCGACAGCGGTCTCGACGGCAGTCTCGACGGCAGTCTCGACGACGAGCTCGACAGCGGTCTCGACAGCGGGCTCGACAGCGGGCTCGACAGCGGCGGGCTTGATGGCAGGCTCTATTCCTGGAAGGCTGTCGCCTTTATGTGGCTTGGGGCACGCGAGATCCCCGAATATCTCATCGAGTATATCTATCCCTGTAGATGTATTCGCATTCGTGCTTGTGCTTGTGCTCGTGCTCGTGCTCGTGCTCGTGCTCGTAGGGATACGCATGGTGTTCGGGCTTGCGAGCGTTTTGCTCAGCTCCGCTCGTGTGGCGGCTGTGTGGCGTATATCTGGACCAGATTCGATACCAGGACTGTTACCGTGTGGTGGCTTGGTGCCCGGGGATGGGCGGGCCCCCCTGGCGCCGGGGAGGCGCGCCCTGACTTGGCTGGCTGACATCCTTCCATACCGCTGTAGCGGCGGACTCCAAATCAGTAATAGTAGCCTGGGGGCGCCGGGCCCCTGATGATCCCCGGAGGCGGCGGAAGGGGGAGCTCGCGGCCGGAGTCGGTCCGCGCGGTCGCAAGAATTATGAGAATGATACAGATGATAAATGTGATGGCCGCAAGGGTTGGATTTGCGCTCACGGTGTTCTCGATATTCGTGATCGTGCCGCATTCTTGCGTTATGCCGGATACGACGTTCTGGTTCCCGCCAACCTCGACGATGTTCACGCAGATCGGCTGGCCCTTGCAGGTGACGTAGGCCTCGCCGTCCGGGGGAGTCTGTCTCGACGTCACATATGAGAAGGCCGAATTCGCGCATGCCGCGGCGGCGAGCATCGGGCACGGGATCGCGTTGTTCACGCAGGAGCAGAAAGTCGTCTGCGCGTAGTGGCTGTCGGAGCAGAACCCGGTTCCCTCCTGGAGGCTCCCAATGATAGCATCGCACGACGATGAGGGCGCGTTCGGCGGAAGACAGGCCTGAAAGGCCGCCGGCAGCGAATCGATCGGCGGATCTGGGCCGAACTGCACGAACGTCGTGGGGGCGCCGCTCATTTCCTATACGGGCGCCCAGCTTTCCCTGGCGCATTTTTGAAAGGTCGGCCGGGCCATCATCCTCCCGCACAACCGATGGACACAGCCTCCCCCAATACAGCCCCCCCCGCCGCGCCGGGCCAGCCCCGGGGCGCCGAGACCGACCCCGTGCTCGGGCAGATGTTTAACTCGGCGGACCCCACGTTCATCATCTTCGTAAACGAACATTCGACTGGGATCTACAAGGATGTGGTTCTCGTCGGTGGCGGTCGGGGCGATTCGGGGGTCGACATCCGCTTTCCGAAGGACTTCGACATCCCCCCGGCCGCGAAAAAGACCGACGGCCTCCCCGAGATTTGCGACTTGGAGATCCGCGTCCGCTGCATCCGAAAGAACGCATGCATCCCCTTCATGATCGTCCCCAGGAGCAGTATCGCGAAAACGTCGCTGAGCCTCGCTAACAGCGTCGGAGTCATCGATGCCAGCTACTCCGGGAACATCAAGGTGGCTATCCGGAACCACAGCCCGACCGTACACTATCTGTGCGAAAAGGGGGCCTCCCTCTTCCAGATCGTACTTCCAGACTTGAGCCCCGCGCGCGTGAAAGTCCTCCCTCTGGAGCATCCCCTATTCGTGGCGACCCAGTTTCCGGGCAGCACGCGAGGCGAGGGTGGCTTTGGAAGCACCGGCGCCGCAGGGTCCCAGTAAGCGGTTCGGGCTCTACGCGTCGCGCCCGCGTTTTTGCGGCTTACTCCCCGTACGGGAACGCGTCAACAAGGGCCAGGTCGTTGGCGGGGCGGGCGCTCGCGACGCCGCCGGCATTGACGGCGACGCCGGCGAACGACTCGTGCGACCCGGACCCCGCACAGGGCCAGATGTATCCCCGAGAGGTGTAGCCGCAGTGGTACGTCTGGCCGTTGTACGGGTTGTCTTCGTATTGCTGGTGACGGAGACCGTGCATCCCCTCCTTTTGGTGCTTCGCACGGAGGGCGTATGCGATAATTATCACGATCGTTAGGGCAACCAGGGCGGCGACTGCTGTGCTTGTCTTGTTCATTGGCGGCGGGCCGGCGCTATACGGGCCCGAAAAGAAGGGCAACCCGCGCTATACGGGCCGGCCCATCTGTGGCGCGATTGAATCCGGGGGGCCCGACCTATTGAGCTCACATGAGTAGCCAGGTTATACCCAGATGCATGGATGGGGCGAAGTCGCCCTCGATGTTCTTCGGTGGGCTTCCGGCGCCTGGCCCCTACTTATTCTATCCGCCCTCTGGATTGGGGCGTGGGCTTTACGTTCCTTTGACGCCGAGACCATCCCTCTACCCCCCCTTTGCCCCTGTGCCGATGGCTGGGCCCCCCTTGACTACCGGTGGCGGCGACTCTGTCTCAGCTTTAAACGCTTTGAGGATGGGAATTGGGGCCATCCGGCCGTTGCCAACGCCGCCGCCGCGACAGGGAGTCTTCTGGCCTGGCTACTCGGACGCCAGCGCCTTCGTGTCCCCGGGGATGGCCTCTGGTATGATATTGCCGTCACAAACTTCGCCAGCCACGGGTGCGTTCAGCCGGCCAGCAACCTTGTCCCAGTCGTCGATCTTGGCGGCCGCAGTGCCTCTTTCCGGACAATATGTCCAACCGTCTTCTCCGGCGCACCCCTCAGATTCGTCCACATTGGGCACCTCGATAAGATCCAGCGCGGGCTCGTGCAACCAGGTGGGCCCAGAGCTGCCCCCTCTGGCCAAGGTCCCGAGCGCGACCCCGAGCGCGACCACGAGCGCGACCACGAGCACGAGCGCGACCACGAGCGCGACCACGAGCGCGACCCCGAGCGCGACCCCGAGCGCGACCACGAGCGCGACCACGAGCGCGGCCACGAGCGCGACCCCGAGCGCGACCCCGAGCGCGACCACGAGCGCGACCACGAGCGCGACCACGAGCGCGACCACGAGCATAATGGCAGTTATGGGCGCAGATCCAGCCATAAAATTAGCCACACTGGACGTGCCCGTGGAGAATATGAGCCTAGCCACGAGCCTAGCCACAAGCCTAACCACGAGCCTAGCCACGAGCCTAGCCGCGACCCCAATCACGGCCACGACTCCAGCTACAAGCGCGGCCACGACTGCTAGTACGGTTGTGTTTGCACTCGCGGGTCTTGTTCCGAGCACGGGCACGAGCACAGCCGTAGGCGCGGGACCATCCATGAGTGTCAGCGTAAGACGGATGCGATTCAACTTGATGAAGAAAAGGAAGACGGCCGACGCGAACAGACGGGCGAAAGTATACGTGGCGAAGCAGCCGAGTACCGCCGCCGGAGAGCCGGCAGGCGACGGCAAGCCTGGATTAGCGAAAATCCTCCCATTCGGCGGCTCTCATGGGGACAATGAGCCGGTACAGTATGCCGTATCCGATGAAAACGCGGCCGCGCTGGAGGCAGAGCTTACAGCGATCCTTAGATCATACAAGCTCGATGGTCTGCTGGACAAGTCTATCGTAGAGGCGGATAGCGATCTCGGGCAGCTCGACACTCCAATACTCTGGGCGATCGGCCGCAGGATCGGAGCTGCCGCCGAGAAAATTGGGGTACAGTTTCCCGCGCTGACGGCCCTCCATCGATATGCGATGTGCATTTCGGACCACCTCAGAGTCCGCGGCGAGTCGCTCCCATGAACAGCCATAGCAAGTCCGTGACGAAAAAGGACGCACCCGCGCCTACGTGTTATGTCCAATCATGCTCGTCTTTTTGGCCGTGCGGTCTAATCGAACTCGGTCCGCGGCGCGCGCCGCTCGCTCGCCAAATGGAACCCTGTCGAGGGCCCTGACTCAGCCGTTGATACTATCGCCTGCCGCTTGTGTGGCGGCAGCTCCTCGAGTCGCCGCATCTGCTGCTCCTGGAATCTCTTTCGTTTCATTGGGGCTCGGCATGACGAGGGCGGGAGGCCCCCTGTTGTTGCGTTGAAGAAGTATACGAAATCGTTGTTGCGCGGATCTGGCCCGGATTCGTCGAAGACCTTTTCAAGGGGAATATTGATCATATCCGGTTCTTCATTGTTTGCGATTTTGTCGGCCGGGCCCGTTGGGCCTCCGTGTGCGTAGCGTGCCATCTCCATCTCGTTAGGGTTTGTTTTGCCTTGTCTGATTTGCCGCGGCTGGTATGCCTATCATGGCCCAGTTTCAATTTAGGCCCAAGTTAAAAAACCTACCGTTCACGGGGCTCCGTACCCTTTCCAGAGCGTTTCGATCTCGCACTTGATCGCGCCCACCTCGTTTCTGAGGTTCACGATCTTCTTCTGTTTCTGCTCGATCGCAGAGCGGAGGGTCCGCAAGTCATAAATGTCGGGGGCGGTGAGATGCACGCAAGGGCGCGTATCGGGGACTTCGTCCTCAGCGTCGGTTTCGGCGTCCGTGCGGGGTTCATCCTTGCTGGGACAGGTCACGGTGTAGCCATTTTTGGCAAATTCTTGGCAGACGAGCTTGATCGTATACTCGCGGCCCAGTTCGGCGAACGTGTTCGTTGGGAGGTACGTGCCGCAGTTGAGGTACACCGTTCCATTCTCGATCGCCTGATTCAGGTCCTGGATCGTGAAGTAGCAGAACCCGATGTGGGTCACCGGCTTCGCTTCGAAGAAAGAGGAGCCCGCGTAGTCGACCCTCTTGGATGCACCCGCGAGCGTCGTTATGCCATGGGCGCTCAGCCCGCGAAATACTTTGAAGAATGCGCCCTTGGGCTTCTTGCTGTCCATCGGTCTTTGTTTATGGGTGCCGTCTCCTTTCAAATCTCGGACAGCGCCCCCAAAATATGGCTCGACGCCGGTGGGACCCCACACGGCCTATACGCTGCCGTACGCCATGTACCCCGGCTGGTATCCCGCCGGAGCATACACGGCGCCTGGAGGGGAAGAATGGCCAAGCGCCTTGAAGAGAAGAATGAAACATATGAACACGATGAACAGGATCGCCAGCGTAAGCATAGCGGACCTGAGCACCGCCGTGATCGCGTCTGTTATGAATGCGAATGGGTTCTGCGAGACGTATGTGGCCTGTTGGTTGGCCGCGTTGGTAATGTCGGATACGACCGAGTTTGTCTGGTCGTTCCCGAGGATACACTGCGATATGAGGTCGAGGGTCATCTTCTGGGTGATGTCTTTCACGACGTTACCCGTGCCCGTGACATTGAGGATATTCTGGCCGTTTAGAGTATTGACGCAATTTTGGACCGTCGACTGGGTGAAATTCGCGGTGACCTGGTTACCGATGTAGGCCCCCTGGTCGTCGCGCGAGTCGTCCATCCACTCGGTCAGAGCGACCTCCTGGTCGCTAAGAGACTGCGATATCGCGTTCTGCAAGTCAGACGTAAATGTGCTGTCCTGGGATGCGAAGGTCGAGCAGGAGCTGTCGACCGAGACCGAGACTGTCTGGTTGACGCCGGACACATTATTGAAGTCCCCGTCAATGTTTACCGTGTTCCCGCCGTACGCAACTGATATGCAGTTTTGGGCCGTCGTCTGGACGATGTTTGCCGCGACGCTCGTCGATTCGGCCACCGTCTGTTTGCTGTGGTGTCCCCCCATGCGGCTTCCTTATGGGGGCCCGCAAAAGTCCGGGCCCCCAGCTCCGAATTTGAAATGTGGGAGAGCCCCAATAGCCAAAACGATGCGTATCATCCGGCCCACCGACGGCCTGTTCGCCGCGCAGCGGCGCCTTGCCGCTGCGATGCTGTGCCTCGAGCACGGCGCCCTATCCCACGGCCCGAACCTCGAGCCGCTCCCAGCCCCCCATATGGCCTGGCCGGCCATCCCGGTCCGGCCCGTGACGACCAAGGGGCTCGCCACGACACACACGTACCGGCCCGCGGTCGGGATCGTGTTCTACACGGCCAGCCAGGACTTCGACGTCAGCAAATACATTCACGCGGTCAACCAGATTCTGACGAAGGCCGCCTCGCTCGATCATCTCTTCGCCCCCCGGGCTGTCGGGGCGAGCCCCTGTTCTATAATGCGCCGGTCGGGCGACCTGGCGCCGAAGAGCGTCGTCCTCGACCGAGCTCGGGGGCAGTTCCGGAAGGCCCAAGAAGACGGCGACGCGGAACTGCCGGCCCGCCTCCTCATGTGGACCCCGGGCAGTGAGATGAAACTCCCGCTGCACTATAGCGTTCGCGCCGGGTTCACGTGGGTATTCATGCCTATCTCCGCTGCGCTGGAGATTGAGCCCATCGTGTCAATGGCCAACGCCAACGCGATGATGGCGTCTATTCTCTATGACGCAGGGCTCATGGTGAAGCACCAGGACTCGACCGACATCTGGACGCTGAGCGAGAAGGATTTCGATATCCCCCGTCTCCCTGATGTCTTTGCCGGCCTCCCCGGGCTGCTCTCTGGCGTCTCCGGAAGCCCGCTGGCTTGGGTCGGCATGAACGCCCTCGTTGTGTCGGCGTCGAACGAAGCCCCGAACGAAACCGCAGGCCTAACTCTTCTCAGAAACTTGAACTTTCTTCTCGTGCCGCCGCAGCATAGCAGGAGCCCGCACAGCAAGCTCCCCCGAATCCCGTGGGATTCGAACACGGTATACAAGGATGAGAACGGCGCCATCGGCTGCGCCATCTGTTCTATCCCCGCGTGGGGCGAGGTCATCCTGATCCGCAACCCGCGTATGCCAAACAGTTCCCAGCTGCACGGGGATTGGAACCTTACCTGGCTGGCGATCGGCAGCCCGCTCACGCCGCAGTCCGAAAAATGGCAAGTCCTGTGCCCGGGGTGTGTGGATACCCTCGCAAGCCCTAGCTGCCTTAACGAGCACCTCGGCGCCCAGGTGGCCCGAACCACGATCCCGTGGAGTCAGGTGGAGGCCTGCGCCCTTTCCTCGGCATTCAAGCCCCTGGGGGCTCTCCTTGACGGGAAGGTCGTCGGGGTCCCGGGGGTCCCGGGGGCCTTCATCGTTGAGACCCGGGCCGATGGGCCGGCCGCCGGGGCGCGCGTTGTCGTAGCGAGCAAGTCGCTCGGAAAGATACCCGCGCTAACCGTGCCAGGGATTGCCGGCCTCCGCCTTCCTGTCATTTCTGTCGCGTTCATCGCCGAGGGTCGCCCCCCCGGGTCCGACTGGGCCCCCTAGCCCGTGCGGCGGCCAGCTCACACCACGACCGCGGCCTTTGCCTCCTCCTTTACCGACGCAATCAGATATGATGGGATCGCCCCTTTTATGTCGTAGTCCCGGTCTTTGCGGTCGACATAGGCGTCCACCGCGGCGTCGATCTCAGTTCGCATCTCGTCCGCGAGCTGTTTCGCCGCTTCTTCGCGAACCTCCCCGATCTCACGCATCTCTGCCGCGGTCGTGGCGAGGTATGCCCGGCCTGCCTGGCGTTTTTCGGGGTCGGCGCTCGTGGCGGCGCGCAGCGCGACTGCATTGATGACACGCTTCGTCTCCTCGAAGATCTCGTTCTTAAACTGTTCGAGCCTTTTAACCTCCCAGTTCCGCTCGTCCCAGTCCTTCAGGACGAGCGAGCTGAGTATCTGCGTCGATCGGCCTGTCACGCAGACTATCTTCATCCCGCCCCCGAGGGCGGGCTCCCAGCACTCGTCGGTCAGCACGTCGAAGAGAGCTTGCCGCAGGAGGTCCCGCGACCCCGCGTTTCGGGGGTCGTCGGCGCGGGCCCACACCCGGCGCAGGCACTCGGCGTCCGTCGCGTCAAAGCCTGCCACACGCTCGCCATCCCGTGTCCGCTGAACCACATCGAGCGCTCTCTTGACCACCTCGGGGCGATTCTTGGATAGTCGCGGGCCCTGCTGTGTGATTCCCTCGGCGATCGCGTCGAGGCCCGGGAGCGCGTCGAGGGGCCCCTGATCCTCGCGGAGCCGGGTGAGGATCGCCTTGAAACAGGCCAGGACGCCAGGGTCATGTACGTTCTGGGGGTCGCTCGTCTGTTGCGTGGCGAGGTCGATGTATGTGTCCGTCGCGGCGCCGAGGGCCCCGCCCTCCTCCGCCGCTATGCTGTGGGCCGCCCGCGCTCGGTCGTGGATGACCTCGTCCCGCCGCGCCACCGCCTCCCGGACGAGCCCAGGACCGGGCAGCGGTATTTGGCCGTTAAGATTGAAGAAGATGTCTCCCGGACGCAGCAGCCCTTCGTTCGCCACGTCGAAGAAGACCTCGGCCCCCTGCGGAAAGTCCCCCCCCATGAAGTCGGCGAACGCAAACCCAAGCGCGGCATCGATGATCTGCACGGCGTGGGGCCCGCCCGCGCGCGCGCCCCCACGGGCACGCGGGCGCACGTGCGCCGGGAGGCGCGTCTCCCGCAGGCCGCGGAGAGCCTCGGTGTAATGCGCTTCGGCCTGCTCGTACAGTTCCCGCACTGCCCTTGTCTGGGCGCGCCCCCCCGTGATCCGCTCGGCCAGGTCCCGGGCGATCCCCCGCGCCGCCGCGAAGTGCCCCCCTACCGTCAGCACCGGAACCGGGCCCCCTCCCCCGGGGCGAGACGCGCGCAGCGACCAGAAGGACCGGCGCGACCAGACGGGATCTCTGGCGACGGCGTAGATTATCAAGATTACGAGCACGACGATGAGCCCCAGCAGGATCGATGTGCTTGCCTTCATCTGTACTGATCCTATCTCTCTGCTCAAAATGCGGGCGCGGCGCGCCGGCTCGCGCTAACCCTCGTCTCGGCGGTCTTTGATTAGTTCGACCCGCGCCGCGCGGATCCCGGCGGATTGGGCTGCGCCGGCGTGCCAGAGCGCCTGGCACTGCTCCAGCCCCGAGGCGAAGCCCGTGGCATCCGGAGCGACCGAAGTCAGGCCCTCTCCGGCGAGGAACCGCCGGGGGGCGTCCTGGCCGCATGTGTAGGTCCTCGTGCTCACCACCTGGGCCCGGACCCCGTTTCCCGGCGGCTCCCAGAGGGCTCGCGGGCCGGGGCCCGCCGTGCGGATTATGACGATGTCGGCGGGCGCGATGGCCGCCCAGTCGCCGACCGCCGGCTGGCCGACGACCATTTGGCGGCCCCGGCGGAGGAGGTCAACCCACGGCTCGCTCGCTTCGACCACCCAGACGGCCGGGGCTTCGACGCGCCTTTTCGCCTTGCCGGGGTTCTTCTTCGGCTTCTGAGCCTGCTCCGACTCCGGATCTTCTTCCCTGCCATTCTCCTCGGCTCGTGCGTTCAGGCTTTCGCGGGCTCCGCGGACGTAGCGACTCCCGTCGATCGCACCGTTTCCGTTGTGTGGCTGCTGCAGATCCCCCATATTATACCCGGGGGTGATCGGGTTCATTTGTTGGCACGCTTAAAGGACTTTCTGAACAGTTTCGGGGGAAAGCTTCCCGTCACTCCAAAGGCGCCGCACATCTGTGTATGTCACAGGGTCGGTCCCCGGGACACGTGTTTTGAATGTTGAGTACGAGACGTTCCCTTTGGCTTCATCGAATAGGGGCTTCGATGTATTGTATATCTCGTGCGCCTTCTGCGAAACGAAACCTTCCTTGCGTTTTCCGCCCACCCATTGAGCCAGGTAGTAGATCAAGATAATCGCGATGAGCACTACGGTCGCCATTATGACGGCGTTCGCCGGACGGTGCGGATCCTTGCAGACCTTGCCCGGGCTGTCCATCGGTCACACTTCGGCGCGGGGATTGCAATATCCGGGCGCAGAAAACGATGCGTACCGTATCCTTTTATTGCTCACCCGGCGCCGTCTCCGTAAGGATTTCGCTGAGCAATTCATCGAGCTCCCCGTCCGATAAGCTCGGGCCATTGGGCATGGCCGGTGTCCCCCTCGTCGGCACGGCTGGTCTCGCTGGCCCCGAGTGCGACCGCGCGAGACCCGCGGCGGTCGGCGCGCTTCTTGGTTTTGGGGCCCCCTGTGCAATCGTCGGCGTCATCCGTGCTGCCATTGGAGCTGCTGGCCGGCCAAATCGCGCCGATGGCGGGCCGAATCGCGCCGATGGCGGGCCGAATCGCGCCGATGGCGGCGTGGGTCGCGCCGATGGCGGGGCGGGTCGCGCCGATAGCGGGGCGGGTCGCGCCGATGGCAAGGTGGCTCGTGGCCCCGGCGGGGCGGGTCGCGGCGCTGGTTCGTTCGGCAGCTCGACAATCATGGGCGAAGAAGACAGCCCGTAGCTCGGCACAGGGGTAAGTTCCTGACGCCTGATCTCCTGGGCCATCGCTGGCGCGTCGGATGATATATATATTTGGGTCATCCCCGGCTTCAGGGCCCACGTGTACGTCTCTGCTGGGTACGCATCGGGTCCACGGGATGGCGCTGCGGCGGGGGTCTCCGATTTGCCGGGGATGCCTCTTGCGTTCGACAAAACCTGCTGGAGGTGAATCTTCACGATCATCGGCCGGGAGTTTGCGCTGTTGGACTTCGCCACATGGACTATCACGGGGACCGCCGAGCCGATGACGTGCTCGCGCATTGAGGTTTCGATTATGTCCTTCAGGTCGGGGGACTTAAAGGCGTTGGTCGGGAGCGTCATCTCCTCGTTAAGAACAAACCCTATCATGGCCTTATCTGGGTTGTCGGGCGTGTCGGCCGAAAGCCTCCCAAGGATCACGCAATGTAGCCCAATTTTCTCGTTTTCTTTCACCTGGTGCATAAGGAGCTCGCAGTGCTGCAGGATTCGGGCAGTGTCGTCGGGGGAGATATGCGTGTCCCCCTGGGACAGTATGTTGTTGCCGCCCCTCTCGTCCGCGCTCATCGTTATTGGTCGGCCGGCGTCTCTTCAAAAAAGGCGCGGACGGCCTTCAGCTTGCGGGGCGTCGACTAGCCGCCCCACCGCCGGCATAACAAGGTTAACCCGCTTCGGATGCATTCACTCGATCCCGGGGCCCGTGTCGTCTCCTCCGGTCTTCGAGCCCACGACGAGATCCCGAAGGATTAGATAGTCGGCGACGAGGGCCTCCTTGGGCTTCCTCTCTAGAATCATTGGAGTGCCGTGCCGCTGCGCGTAGTCCGTGAAGGCGGCCAGCCCGCTGGCGGCCGGGTTATCACGGAAGTCGCTCCAGATCTTTCCCCGCATTAGGCCCGCGTGGGTGTCGGGCCCAACCCCCCGCGCCCGCTCGCTGTCGTTCAGATGGACCATGACGCGGTCGTGGGGGATCGTATCGGAATTCTTTTCAAGATCTGTCAGCCATCTGTCGGCGGCCTCGTACGATGACAGGTCAACCCCGCACGTCCATAGGTGGGCCGAGTCGACGCACAGGCCGAAGTACTTGAGCGTCGGATCGAGCTTGGATCGGATCTCCTGAAACAGGACTGCTAGCTTGGCCGGCGTCTCGTAGAACGACTCTTGTGGACGGACCGCCGGGATCTCGAGATATATGCGCGTTGACTCTGCGCCTGGGTTAAAGAGGCGGGCGATGTACTTCATGACGGAGCTGACCGGGAGCTTCGGAAGGTGGACCACAAGTCCTTCGATCCCAGCGGCATGGCACACGCCTGTTTCTTCCCGGATGAACCGCGCGGCGTCCGGGTCGCCGCCCCAAGGGTGGGCCGAGTACGAACTGTGGGCAATCACGCGGATCTTCTTATCCGAGATGTAGCTTTGGAGGTTTTTTGCCTCATCCGGGCTGACGATGATCCGGCGGTCCTTGGGGCCGCCGACGAATACCGAAGCTGCCTGGATCATAAATCCGGCGTCGTTTTCAGCCTCTCGGCGAGCTGCTTCGATATGCTCGGCAATGCTTGGCCGGGCCCCCCTCGCGTGGACCCTGTTCACGTGGGGTCCGATCATTGCGGGCGCTTGGTACGATCGTGGGACATCCATATCTTCAAGTGAGGCGCGCGCAACTTAGAACTATCCGTATGGCGAATACTGTCATATACCGTCCTTATAGGGGTCGGGCCTATGCTGTTACTGCGCTAACGCCCGTTAGCAACCGATTTAAGCCGTTCTTTTTACTGCGCAAATGTGTATCGCGCTGCGTCTCTGGGTGGCGGCCGCCCTCGTCCTGCCGGGCCAGGCCCGCCGGCGGCCGGCGGCCGGCGGCCGGCGGTCGGCGGTCGGCGCCCCGGGTTTTGGCTTCGGGGTCGGCGGTCGGACCCCCCCCCCCCTCCCCGGAAACATTTTTGTAAGGTCCCGCCCGAATAAGGTTTTATACGCTGTAAAAATGCTTTGTTGAATATAATACCCTATAGCGATAAGATTCGATTTCGAGCGTACGAAGACTTAGACGGTACCGATGTTACAAAAATGTTTCCGACCGATACACTTTTGTAACATAAAAATACACTTTTGTAAGATGGATGATAGAACGTGCGGACGGTGTAAAAAGTCGTTCAAACTACCATGCCATCTCAAACGTCATCAACAGAGGAAAACTCCATGCGATCTGGTCATTGTTCCGCCGAACGACGCGAACCCGTCATATATATGCAACTTCTGCTGTCGGGTATTCTCGGGAACGGTATCTCTTAACCGCCACATGCGTAATAACTGTAAGGCTCTAGGCACAGCAGATATAAGCGGAAAATTCAAGCCTGCAATGTCCGGAACCACCTCACTCCAGGAGCAGCTCTCCTTATATGGGGCGAAGGTAGATCATCTCACGAAGCTCGTTGAGAACTTCACAATGAGCGCGCCAGACCAGTCGGGAATTGAGCTATATGGGGGGAAGAGCCTTATGCGCGGGGCCGCTGTGATCAACAACCACACCGATAACCGCATAACGACGAACCTAACTCAGATAAACATCAATGTCAGAAGCTTCGATAATGCTGATAGGATCAGTATCCCCGTCAGTCTCGTAAAGACAGCGTTCACGCAGAATGCTCGGCTCGTCGAGTACTGCAGCATGTCTGACAAGGATAAGTCTGATGCGACAAAGGCAGCTCCTTATGTGCTGGAAGCGCTCGTTGATTTGATTCGCCGTGCGCACAAGGATCCTCTCTACCAGAACGTCCATCTGAATCCAAACCGGGCGGACCAAGCCATGGTGTATGTCGGGGAGGACCGGGCCTGGGAAGTGCGACAGATAAGGGACGTAATCCGAACACTGTTTGATGGAGTTTCGGACCGGCTTCAAAAGATTATCGTCACAAACGTAGATCGAGTCCAGCTCCCGATCGAAATTCAGAACGCAGCATCGCTTGTCCCCAGTTTGTACGAAAGCTCGCCAGACGAGTATGTCCGAGACGGCCAAAAAACTATGGCGGCACATTTCGCGAACAATGGCCCATAGTGCATCACCGGGGCTCTATTTTTCTGGCGAACGAAGTTGTGGGGACGATGGCGCGGGCGCGGGTGTGAGCGTGAGCGTGAGCGCGGGCGCGGGCGTGAGCGCGGGCGTGAGCGCGGGCGTGAGCGCGGACGCGGGCGCGGGCGCGGGCGTGAGCGCGGACGCAGGCGCGGACGCGGGCGCGGGCGCGGGCGTGAGCGCGGGCGCGGGTGTGAGCGTGAGCGTGAGCGCGGGCGTGGGCGCGGGCGCGGGCGCGGGTGCGAGGCCAATCCCCATGAGAGCCGGATGCTCGCTCAGTACTTCAACCCGGTAATGCGCGATCGCGGGAGTAACGGTGGTTCCCGCATGCTTATCGGCCCTATCGTTCCCAGCCCAAACAAACTTGGCACGGTCACCTGCGGTTGGGTGGGGGCACTTTTGGTGCGAATTTGTGTGGCTGATCACGACAGAAGTCGCCTGTTTACGCAGGGCGGTGAGGAGGACCCACGCAATCGAAACGAGATCATAATTGGCAAGTTCGCCAGCGGTCCCCTTTCGTAGTCGGTTAGGGAGCCATTCATTGAGCGTTCTCACAGTAATGTTACTATCACTGATGATCTCAATGCGGCCAAGGGCCCGGGCCCGCAGGAGAGCGAGAAAGCAGTGAATGATCCCCATCAGCTCGCCGCGGTTGCAGCTAGGGGTGGCTGCTTCGTCCGGGACAGGAACAACGCCGGATTCGATATGGTGCTCATCCGCGAGCCGATAGACGCACGGCTGGATTTCGGCGCGGATGACTGACTCTTTAAGAGATCCCCCAGCAAATACCGCAGCAAATCCAGCACGAGCATTAGGTTTCCCGTTCAGGGGGCACGACCCGTCGCTAAACGCATATGCGCTGGCGAGGTTATCCCACACGATAGGTTTGCGGCCGCTCGCAAGGAGCGCTGCATTGAGGTCTTCGAAATGCGGGCACATTCGAAACTTATGATCCCCGGTGAGGCGGTTGTCGGATAAGGGGCTCGGGTGGCTCCACTCGTGCACGATATGCCCGTGCATCCTGGCAACCGCCGCATGGGCCCGCGCATCGCTACCCCACAGGAGAAAGTGGAGCGGGTTGCCGGCGCGCGCCGCACACAGCTTGCGGACAAGATCATCGACGAACGGCGCCCAAATTGGCGCATGCGCACGACGAATGCCTACCTGTGTAGTAAGCGACGCATTCAACATAAGAATGCCCTGGGCGGCCCAGGGCCGCAGATCGCCGCACTGTATGACACGTCTCATTTCGTCGCGGTGGTCAATCCGGAGGCCGGCCCGATCGAGGGCGCCAAACACACGTTTGAGCGACTCGGGAATCGCCTTCCCACGGGGGACAGAGAAGCACAGACCCTGCGCCTCCCCTGCAGTTGGATATGGATCCTGGCCGATGATAACGCCGACGAGCGCCGCCGGCGGGGCGTACCGCAAGCATTCGAGGACGAGGGGCGGGGGCGGCGTGCAGGACGCTGCATCGACGGCACTAAGCGCTCTGTCAAGGATCCCCATGTCAATCAGGGGGGCCCATCCCGCGAGGTCGATGCCCCGGAGGATGTCCGCTTTATGGTCAAAGAGAGACTTGGCGGCAGACATCGTTATAGGATATGCCCCATGAATTCAAATAAATAATTGAAGGCTCAAGATCGGCCAGATAACAGCTAGGAGCGAAAGCTAATTCATGGCCGCAACGGAGCCCCACCACCAGGAAGACCCAAGATCCGCCAAAGACGTGGGCCGGTTGGCCGAAACGCCGAGCACCGGCCCGGACACCCCGGCCCCGAGCACCGGCCCGGACACCCCGACCCCGACCACCGGCCCGGACACCCCGGCCCCGACCACCGGCCCGGACACCCCGGCCCCGAGCACCAGCCCGGACACCCCGGCCCCGAGCGCCAGCCCGGACACCCCGGCCCCAAGCACCGGCCCAGCGCAGAAGATGGGCGAAGCGACATTCAAGGCAGGCGTCGGCATGTTAAGCGCCACTTCCGTAGTAAAGGATTCGACTCCCGCAGTATCAAACCGCGTCTCAAACGTCTTAACGGTCGACTTATCGCTCGAGGAGGTGGTGGATATCCTCAAGCAGAAAGAGAAGAAACCAGAAACGAAGAAGAGCGTAATAATGAACGACGCTGATCTTGAACGTGTTCTGAACAACCTCGGAGCCGACCCTGAAACCGAGCGAGCAATAAATAGGGCCCTCGCTCCTGAGGACGGCAACGGCAGAAGAGCCCCTGCAGATCCCTGGCTTCCAGATTGGGCAAGAACGTCGACCGCTGCGAGATATGGCGACGAGGATGTGTATCCCAGCGACATGGCCTCCCAGGACATCCATGACAAGGTCGACGCGCTGAAAGCGGAGGTCGAGGGGATTAACGAACAGACACGCACGTTACAAGAAAATACGAACGAAATTATTGACGCGATCCGCGACGTCGATGACCGGGTCGTCGGGTTAGACGAAGAAGTGCGGGGGCTGCGGAAAGACCTCCGCGCCGAATTAACTCAAGTACGAGTACTTATTGCCGGGCTGAGTCGCATGCTCAAATCTATTGCTGAAGTTATGGGCGCCCCGGCTCCCCACAACGTAAGCCCCCCGGGCGGGCCCGGCGGCGATCAACGGTGAGCCCACGTCCGAACGAACTAGACGCTAAACTGGTGACAAATGAAGCCTGTTTTTTAGCATATACCATGGCCGGCGCACCGAAGACCGGAAACTGGGTGGACTTTGAGGCGATCCGTGATGGGACGCGGGCGCTGCTGGGCCAGTCGATACGAAACATGCAGTGCGTCCAGGAGATCGCCGGAACCATTGATTGCGACGCTCTGGCATCGGCGTTCGAGCAGGCGATATTCCGGGAGGTGACAGCGAAGGGCGCCCCTGTCCGCATGGGGAAGCAGGCCCTGCGAGACGACTACGCGAAGCTACGCCACAAGGTATCGGCCGCGCTGGGCCGGCAGCTCGGCCAGTTCCCGGACGATGTGCTTATCCTCATGAGCATATCCGGGAGGGTAACAGTAGATCAGGCCGTCAAGATAAGCGCGGAGCTTGCGGACGGCGAGACCGAGGAGGACCCGAGAGAACTCATCCGAAGACTGTTCATACGCCTCCTCCTGAAGGGGTCGGTGCACTTCGCGCAAAACCGGAGCCTCGCGGCGGACACCGCGCACGCGATAGAGATCTCCTGCTATAACCAAACGATCAAACTGAGCAAGGAATCGGAGGAACCCCCGCGCCGGCTCTGGACGTCGAGCAGCTTCACCGACATATACAGCACCCGCTGCGGGATCATCGCAGGGCTCCTGGACCCATCCTCCACATCGTGCCGCGCGTATGGCCCGACCCTCGTAATGAGGCTTCTGGCGGGGCTCGGGATCACTGCTGTGGAAGACGGGATGACGCCGCTCCGCCCGGAGGACCTGGGCCGGCTGGGCTCGAAAGAGCTCTGCCCCAAGTCGATCCGGGAGGAGGCTGCCGAGATCGAACGCCGGGTGAATCAGAAAGTTGTCGAAAAGGAATCGCGCCTGTTCAGCTGTCCGTACTGCAACGAACGGCGCTGCACGTACACAGAGGTCCAACGGCGCAGCCTCGACGAAGCCCCCGATTACCTCTGCCTCTGTCTCTGCTGCCGGCGCCGTTTCACCGGAAAGCACTAGCTGGCGGCCGGCGCGCAGCCTGTCGCGGAAACAGATCGCTAGAACGCTGCTTTTTTGGCGGCGCAGCCCGATTTGTACACGAGCGCCCAGGTTGACAGGCACAGGGCGAAGATACCATCGGCCCACAGGTGGTACTTCGACACGCCGAAGACACGGTCACGCCCGGGGGCGTCGGCGAAGCCGGCGAGAATGACAAACATAATAGCGAGAATGAGGAGCCCAACGGCAACACCGCAGTGCATTGTCCTTATATGTGTGTAGCCACAATTCTGGCCAGCGAGGAATCACGCCGCTACATATCGCGCCGTGCCGATCCAGACAGACCGCTTTGCCGCGCCGATGGACCCATTTGCATCGCCGGAGCCGACATCTCAGTTCGCGCGCACGACGATCCCTGAAACTATTTTGGCTGAGATTGTGGGGGCTGTCATTCGGAAGCCTGCGGGCACGCCTTATAATAAGTGGCTTACTACGGCTGACATAGTTCTCGAGGTTTCTTACCGGTTATCGGGCGCCGCCCTGAATCCAGATCAGCGGGCCGAGGTCTTGGCAATAATAGCCGATCGCGTGATTGACGAAATTTTCGCAACCGTGCCATGTCATCAACGGCTGCCGCTAAAAACGGAGCTCGCTTGTGCCATCCAGGGCCGGATGGTTCCCGCGCCCGCATCCACGTCCGCGTCCGCGTCCACGCCTGCATCCGCGCCCACACCTGCATCCGCGCCCGCGCCTGCGCCCACACCTGCATCCGCGCCCACACCCGCGCCCGCGCCTGCGCCCACACCCGCGCCCGCGCCCGTGCCTGCGCCCACACCCGCGCCCGCGCCCGTGCCTGCTCCCGAGCCCACGTCCACACCCGCGCCCACACCCGCGCCCGCGCCCGCGCCCACACCCGCGCCCGCGCCCACA
>CAYUOL010000015.1:0-24577 GCA_964446345.1 uncultured Iamiaceae bacterium
CTCCTTGAAGCCCATGGCGACGACGGTCTCGAACATGCGCCGCTTGCGCTCGGGGTCCATCGGGTCGATGAGCGCCTGGTTGCCGTCGCGCAGATCGACGGAGCACCACTGCGGCGCCTTGGTGAGCTTCTTGTCGGGCCACGTGCGGTCCGGGAGCTCGAGCGGCACGAAGGGGGCGTACTTGTCGAACGGCATGCGCTTCGGTGTCGCGGGCTTCGGGGGCATCGGCTCGGCTTCCTTGCTCGGCGACCGGTCTTGGCCGGTCGCGGGGTGACGGGTTCGTGGGCGTTGCGTGTGTTGCTGCTGTCTGGTGTGGCGTGTCTGTGCTGGTGGCGACGGCTCGGGACCTGACCCCGAAAACGCAAGAAGCTCCCGGCCCGGACGGACGCAGGAGCTTCGGCGAGTGCCGGTATGGGGCACTCGCCTACATGAGAAGGAGGAGGTCGGTCGAGAACGTCATCCCGGGCAGTGTCCTCTGTCGGCGCGTGCTTGTCAACGTCGGGAGGGTCAGCGCGCACGCAGTGGGGACGGAGTTGGTCACGGCTCGCACCGTTGAGCGATACTCGTCCGCACGCGACACGAGCATCGAGGAGCCCCCAGGAGCCATGGGTTACAACGTCTGGATTGACCAGGATCTCTGCACCGGCGACGGCATCTGCGTCGAGATCGCCCCGCAGGTGTTCACGCTGATGGACGACGGCCTGGCCTACGTGAAGGACGGGTCCGGCGTGAAGAGCGATCCGGGCGGCCCGGCCGGCCTCGTGGCGATCGCCGACAACGACCTCGACGGCGTCATCGAGTCCGCCGAGGAGTGCCCCGGCGAGTGCATCTTCATCGAAGCGGGCTGACGACGCCGGCTGCGCCCCGGCCGCCCGACTTTCCGTCACGTGACGAAACTCCCGACGACGGGCACGGCGCCGGAAGGGGATGGCGCGAGAGCCGGAGGGCGGACGCGCCGCGCGAGAAGCGACCGGGACGATCGACGCAGCCGCGGGGTAGCGCCAGCAGGGCTCGGGTCGCCGCCCCCGCCACCCATCGCGCAATGCGTCATGTGACGATATTGCCGAGCGAGCAGACCACCTGCGGCGAGCGGACCTGGTCGTCGCGGTGTCGCGTTGCGCGAGCCCGCCGTCGATGTGAGCACGCCCTCGACGTCTGGCGCTCGATCACGCCGTGACGATCCTGGGTGCGGTGACCGCCGACGGAACCGGCCGCAGGACCGCGGCGAACGCCTGCGACCCGAGGCCCAGACCCGAGACCCAGGTCCCGAGCCCTCGGTCCCGATCCCCACGCAGCCGTCGGAGATCGCAACGTGGATCGCAACCCGGACCGCGCCGTTGACCTCGGGCGCAGATCGGAGCTCATCCGGGCGCGTTCGCACGTCCGCCGGGACGACCGCCTGCACCCAGCCCCGCTCCCGCCGGTCCGGGGCAAGCCGCCGATAATCCTCGTTATGTAAAGTAACGGGGATCCTCCGAGGGCGGTGGTCCCGCACCGCTCAGCGGGTCTTGGATGCTGGCGCCGACGACGGCCGCTCCCCCGGCGTGCTCGAAGGGGATCGCGAGCTCCTCGACGATGTGCGCGGCGAGCCGGGTCACCTCGCCCGTGTCTTCGATGCCCGGGCACAGCACCGCGAACTCGTCGCCGCCCAGGCGCCCCACCACATCGGATCGGCGCACGGCGGCGGTGAGGCGCGCGGCAGCCTCGACGATCACCGCATCCCCGCTCGCGTGGCCCACCGTGTCGTTGACCGCCTTGAAGCCGTCGAGGTCCACGTAGAGCACGGCCGTCTTGGTGCCGGCGCTGGCGGCGCGGTCGAGCTCCGACCGGAAGCGCCGGAACAGCTCGGCCCGGTTCGCCAGGCCGCTCAACGCGTCGAAGCGCGCGGCGTGCTCGAGCCGGCTGACCTGGCTCCGCCACTGCATGACGACATCGAGCGAGCGGGCCATCTGCTCGAGGGCGTAGCGGTGACCCCCCGGGTCCTGGTCCTTGCGGGACGACCAGCCGATCACGATGGCCGTCGTGTCGTGCAGCTGGTCGAAGACGGGAAGGACCATGCACCCCCACAGCCCGTGGTCCCGGGCGGCGTCGTGCAGGGCGGGGACGAGCTCGTCCCACGGCTGCAGCAGCTCGCGCTGCTCGCGCCGAGCGATGTTCCAGGGCGTGTCCGGCCCGTCGAACCGATCGAGCAGCTCGAGGGCGCCCGGGCTGCCGATGCGGGCCGGGTGGCCGCTCCCGTCGACGTAGAGCACGGCGTACTGGTCGTCGTGGTGGCGCCAGAGCCCGTACTCCGGGATCACGGCGACGACCTCGTCGCCCGTCTCGCCCGCCGTGAGCATCTCGAGGATGCGGTCCCGGATCTGGGAGTCCCGCGAGTAGCGCCCGACCACCACGATCAACCCGGCGAAGGGGCCCGACTCGATGCGCGGCGTGCCGTTCAGCTCGACGGTGACCCACCGCCCCGTCCGGGTGCGAAGGCGGTACAGCGCCGGCGTGATCTCGGTCTGCAGCGAGTCGGTGGTGATCAGCCCGGCGACCTCCGCCGCCCGACCCAGGTCGTCCGGGTGCAGGAACTCGATGACGGTCTGGTCGGCGAGCACGGTGTCCTCGTGCTCGAGGAGCCGGCGGGCGTAGGGGTTCACGTACTTGAGCGTGAGCGAGTCGTCGAACGCGATCACGAGATCCGGCAACGCGTCGAAGACCGCCGCCTCGGGAGCCCCATCCACCCGTGCAGCTTGCCAGAGTTGCGAACGCAGAGCGTGACCTCGCGGCCGCCCGCTCAGCCGATCGGGTGGGCCGCGACGTACGCCGGCCACGGCACGGGGTCCTCCCCTGCGACCTGCCGGATGAACTCGCCGAACACCCATCGCCGGTACGCCACCGCCTCGGGTGGCGTCGCGAGCGTCAGCAACGCGCCGCTGCGGCAGTAGTCGTCGGTCTCGTCGAGCAGCTCGAGGATGACGACGCACGCATCCGCCCAGGCGGCCGGCACGTGGTACGTCAGGTCGATCTCGGGGAGGCCCGCCGCCGCGGCCTCCCGGAGCTGCGCGTTCTCGGCGTCGCCGAGGCCTTCGAACTGGCCGTGCAGGCTGTCCACCAGCTCGCGCAGGCGCGATGGCACCGAGCTGTGCTCCCGCGCGGAGTCGTGGATGAGGGCGAACTCGCGGGCCAGGCCGTCGAGGTGCTCCGTGGCGCGCTGGTGGATCGCGGTCGGGATCTGCACGAGGTGGACGGCGATCAACGCGTCGGGGGCGCTCACCCGGGGAGTCTCGCGCTCCCCCACGACCGACGCTCAGAGCTCGGCGGCGCGGGGCTCGATCCACACCTCGGTGAGGGGCCGGGCGTTCTCGAGGAGCCACCGCAGCGCCTCGGCCACGTCACCGGGTTCGTCGCTCTCCGCGAGGTCGCGGTCGACGTCCTCCAACGCCGCCTGCAGGCAGTACAGCCGGCTCTGCAGATCGTCGAGCGCGGATCGGGACACGATCAGGTCGTCGTCGCCCAGCCCGTGCGTCGACGCCAGCTTGCGGGCGAGGTGCGCCTGCTGCCGGCAGCTCTGGCGGCAGTACAGCCGAGGTCGCCCTCGACCGACGTGCACGACGAACGCGCGCCCGCACCAACGGCAGCGCTCCTTCGCCGGCGCGGCGGGCGGGGCGCTCTGACCGTCCCGCTTCGGGCTTCGTGGGGCTGCGCTCACGTCGCGATTGTCGCGACCGGCCCTCCTCTGCGGGTGGATGGCCCGCAGATCGCGACGGAGGATCGAGGCGCTCGGTCCCGCGTCAGCCGCAGGGGTTGGTCGGACGGCTGCTGCCCGAGCCGCTGCTGCTCGATCCCCCGCTGCTCGAGCTGCCGCTGCTGGAGGAGCCCCCGCTCGAGCTGCGACCGGAGCTGCTGCCCCCGCCGCTCGACCCACCGCTCTTCGAGCCACCGCTCGAGCTGCCACCGCTCGAGCGGCCACCGCCGTGGCCACCGCCGGCCCGCGCCGGGTGCCCGACGGCCAGCCCGGCCGGCCGCGGGTCGATGCGCGCAGCACCGGGGGCGGAGGCGGGAGGCGCCACCGAGGTCGGCACGGCGGCCGGGGCCTTGGAGCAGGCCAGCCCCCGCACCACCGACGAGAACGACGAGTCGGGGTTCGCCTGGCACGCGACGTCGACCTTCGTGTTCAGGTCGGGCGCGATCGACGGGAGCCCCAGCGACGACACGGCGTCGCCGACCTCGGTCTGGCGAGCGGCGTCCGCACCCGTCATGTGCTCTGCGCACGTCTTCTGCACCACGGGGGCGGCGGTGACCTCGGGACCCGTCGGTGCACCGGCGGCCGCCACCGTCGAGGACTTCGAGCACCCGCTGAGCAGCGCAGCCACCGCGAGGACCGAGATCACCAGAGCTGCCGTGCGCCGAGCGCGGGGGGTCGCCATGCCGAAACAGTACGTGGCGCCGACGGGCGCCGGCATGAGTAGGAGCTACTCAGACGCGCCGGGTCAGCCGGTGAAGGCCGGGCTCACTGCGACGGCCGTGGCCGGCGCGGCCGCGCCCACCGCAGGGGTCTCGGTCGCCGGGGTGGTCGTCGACGTGGTCGTGGTGGACGGGATGGTCGTGGAGGTGGAGGTGCTCGTGGTGGTCGGCACCTCGCACGGGACGGGTGCCACCTGGAACGCCACCACGCCGCCGGATCCGAAGAGGTGGCCCGATGCCCCCCACACGGCCTGGCGGTTGGCGAGCGCGTCCGGCGCGCCGCTGCTGAAGGGCGAGGTGAACGCCCCTCGATCGGCCACCGCAGCGCTGCAACCGAGCTGCCACGACAGCAGCGACGTGTACGGCGTCCCGCCCGCCTTGGCCCACCGGCCGCCGGCCGGGTCCTCGCCGCCGGCGATGATCGCGAGGATCACGAGCGCGGTGGAGTTGGGGTCGACGTCGCCGCCGGGGATGAACGCGAAGCCCCCGCTCGACGCCTCGGCCGCGGCCAGGAAGTCGAGGGCTGCGGTGCGGGCCCCCGCGCCCAGCCCGCCGGTGGCGACCAGGGCCTGGACGGCCATGGCCGACGAGTTCGTGTCCGGCCCTTCGAAGGTCGTGGTGTTGGGCGCCACACAGGGGACGCCCACGTCGGCGCGATAGGGCTGCCAGCCGCCGTGCGCGGCCGGCACGGTGGCGTCGCACTGCTGGGCGGCCAGCCAGTTCACCGCGGCGGCGGGCACCGGGCCCCCGACGCTGTGCAGCCCGAGCAGGGCGAGCGACTGCCGGAACGCCCCGTCGAACGTCGGGTCGCTCTTGCCGTAGAGACCGGGGGCGAACTGCCCGAGGGTCGCGGCGAGCCGCGCCTTCAGGTCCTGGCCGCCGAAGCTCGTGGGATCGATGCCGGCCGCCGTAGCGATGAGCAGCAGCTCGCCCAGGTTGCCCGCGCTGTCACCCGTGCCGTCGGGGTCGATGGCCAGCCCGACGTTGGCCTGGAGCCACGCCACGATCCGGTCGTAGGTCGCCTTCTCCACCGCGGCCTGTTGCAGCGCGAGCGCCGTCTCGATCGTGGCGCTGACGTTCGGTGCGTTCGTGGCCCCGGGGACGAAACCCGCGTCGTTGACGCGCGTCGCCGCCCAGCGGGCGCCGTAGGCCGCGGCGCTGACGGGGTCGTTCGACGGCGGCGCCGCCTCGGATCGTGCCGGGAGCGCGACCACCGCGGCGGCGACCGCCACCACGAGCAGCGCCGCGACGGCGCGCCCCCTGCGGGTCGACCGAGCGGATGACGATTGCGTGTGCATGGGTCCGGTTCCTCTCTGCGATGCGCCAGGAACCGATCAGCACCAGCCGGCCGGCTCGTCGATCGACGGCGCCGCCAGGTCGGGCGAACACCTTCACATCGACGGGCGCACCGGAGGATGCCGAGGTGTTCTCGGGCTCCGCCCCGTTTTCCTCGACGGGTGATGGAGAGCCTGCGCAACGATCGGTGATCCGGCTCGCCAGGGACCCGCCGAGCCTCGGGGGCGGCGGCGAGCCTGGCCTACGGTTGCGGGACAGCGCCGGGATTCGACCGGCTTCCCCTCACGAGGCGCGTACTCAGTTGTGGTTGAGGGCGTCATCGAAGCACGCGCCGGCGCCGACGGTCAAAGGCGCCGGCGTAGAGTGAGAACGGTCACCCGACCGCACGCATGCGGGTGACCCCGGCGGGGGGCCGGGTGGGCCCGAGCCCGCCACCGGGCCCGTGCAGGGCCAGGCCCGAGACGGGGCCCATGACGACGAGGAGTCCGACGTGACCAAGCCAATCCCGTACGCAGTCCCCGAGTTCGCGAACGTCGAAGAGGAGCGGCAGTACCTGAAGACCCGGCTCGCCGCCGCCTTCCGCCTCTTCGGCAAGTTCGGCTTCAGCGAGGGGATCGCCGGCCACATCACCGCCCGTGACCCCGAGCTGCCCGACCACTTCTGGGTCAACCCCTTCGGCGTCGACTTCTCGCTGATCAAGACCTCCGACCTGTTGCTCGTCAGCCACACGGGCGAGATCGTCGTCGGTGACTACGCCGTCAACCAGGCCGCCTTCGCGATCCACTCCTCCATCCACGCCGCCCGGCCCGACGTGATCGCGGCCGCCCACGCGCACTCGGTCTACGGCAAGGCGCTCTCCTCGATGCGCCAGCCCCTCCTCCCCCTCACGCAGGACGCCTGCGCCTTCTACGACGACCACGTGATCTTCGACGACTACACGGGCGTGGTGCTCGATCCGGAGGAGGGCAAGCGCATCGCCCACGCCCTCGGCGACAAGAAGGCGGCGATCCTGCGCAACCACGGGTTGTGCACCGTCGGCCACAGCGTCGACGAAGCCGTGTGGTGGTTCATCACGATGGAGCGCTCGTGCCAGGCCCAGCTCCTCGCCCAGGCCGCCGGACCCGTCTACCCGCTCGACGACGAGGTGGCGCGCCACACCGCCACCCAGGTCGGCGGCCACTACGCAGGCTGGTTCAGCTTCCAGCCCCTGTACGAGAAGATCATCCGCCAGGAGCCCGACCTCGTGGAGTAGGACAGCACCATGACCGTCACGTCCATCGACGATGCGCTGCGCCGCCGCCGCGAGGAGACGATCCTCGAGCTCATCGAGGTCGAGAACGCGCTCGACCTCGAACGCCTCGGCGAGGTCTTCCCGCACCCCCGGTACGAGCTGATCGGCAACAACCGGGTCTACGACGGCCTCGACATGTGCACCGCCTACCTCCGCGAGCGAGCCGGCGCCTTCCCCGACTACCGGGCCGAGCTCATCGCCCACTACCACGCGGACGACGCGGTCATCGCCGAGGTGTGGGTCTCGGGCACCCACGTCGGGCGCATCGAGGGGATCACCCCGACGGGCAAGGGCTTCCGCTGCCGCATGGCGGCCTTCTTCCTGTTCCGCGCCGAGCAGCTCGCCTGCCAGCGGATCTACTTCGATCACGCCACGATCGCCCGCCAGCTCGCGTAGGGGCGGATGGGGCCGGGAGACCCGCCGCCGCGCGGGCACGGCGGCGCCCGGTGAATGAGTATTCCCTACTCAGGTCGCGCCTCGACCGCTGTGGTCGACTCTGACCACGCTCGGAACCTACGGGAGGTGGGTGACGGGCCGATCGCACGGACCTTCGGAGGACAGGAACGATGTACAACGGCCCCGACAGCGGGCAGCTCGCCGAGTGTGACAACTGCGGCGCGAACCTGCCGCCGCCCGACGAGCGTGGCATCCGCACCTGCACGTTCTGCAAAGCGGTCTACAGCCCGCCGGCGCCGAAGACGACGGCACCGCCGGCCGTCAACGTGGTCATCAACGCTCCCGGCTTCTCAAACGCGGGCACGTACACGGCCGAGGAGTTCCGGCCGATCAACCAGCCGAAGAAGAAGGGCGGGTGCGGATGCGGCCTGCTCGTCCTGCTGATCATCCTCGCGAGCGTCGGCATCCCGTTGTTCATCGCGTTCAGCAGCGGCGGCTTCAAGCTCCCGAACTTCACGAGCTACCAGTTCGGTGCCGAGGTCCTGCCCTTGCCGGGTGAGCCGAACAAGCCGATCGCCTTCCTGGCAGCCTCGCGGCGCTACGACGCCGGCAAGACGCTGTGGAAGGTCATGAAGGTGAACGGCGTCGACACCAAGCCCGTGTGGGAGTCGGCGGAGCTCACGGGCACCACCGAGCCGGTCTTCATCCAGCAGGGCGAGCTCGCCTTCGTCGTCTCCGGCACCACGCTGCTGGCGCTCAAGCAGGCCGACGGCACCACGGCGTGGCAAGCGACGCTGAGCGACGAGTACAGCAAGAACGACTGCGCCGAGTGCTTCGTCGCCATCGGCTCGACCGTGGTGGTCAAGTCGAAGGACGACGCGGTCCAGGCGTTCAACGCCACGACGGGGGCGTCGGCGTGGACGCACCAGATCGAGAGCTCGAGCGGGAAGATGTACCGCACGGACAGCAAGGTCGTGCTGCTCGACGAGCACGTCGACGAGCAGAAGCACCGCCAGACGTCGCTCACCACCTACGACCCGGCAACAGGCACGCCGCTGGTCAGCTTCGCGCCGGCATGCGTGAACCCGAAGTACACGAGCTCGAAGACCGAGCTGACCACCAGTGACATCGTCCAGCGGGCCACGCTCCACCCCGAGTCGCTGTACGTCGCCTTCGGATCATCACCGGGGTGCCTCCAGCTGTGGGACATGAACGCCGGCACGATGTCGACGAACCTGTACATCCCCGACCTCTCCTTCAGCTCGTCGGGCTTCTCCCTGGTCGACAGCGAGCAGGGCGTCCTCCTCGCCAACTACGGCACGGTCGGCTTCGCGTGGTTCTCCGACGGTCACTTCCAGCCGCTGGCGCAGATCGACTCGTCGCAGTTCCTCGCCATGGCCGTGACCGGCGACGTCGCGATCGTCACCACCAAGAGCTCCCGGGGCTCGACCAAGACCTCGCTGCAGGGCTACGACCTCGTCAGCGGAGCCAAGAAGTGGGACGTGAACATGGGTGCCGCGACGTCCATCGACGGGCCGAACCAGACCAGCTTCAGCAGCAGCTACGACGGGACGTTCACCGCCCACGTGAACGACGGTCGGGTCTTGGTCCTGGTCTTCACCGAGGGCCACTCGAACAGCCACTCGATGGAGACCTTCTCCGTCGACGCCACGACCGGCGCCCCCGGTGCGCGCGTCGCCCTCGACGCGAAGACCACCGACCTGATCCCGACCTTCGGCCCCGCCGACTGGCGCGGCGGCAAGGTGGTCGTGCGCGTGGGCGACGACACCATCCAGGTGATCGACGTCGCCAACGCCAAGACCGACTTCACGATGCCGTGATGCGCGGCCTCACCTGATGGTGGCGGTCTGGCTGCGCACGAGGTCGAGCAGGTTCCCCATGGTGAGGTTGAACTCGGTGATGTGCAGCCCCCACCCGGGCACGTTCGCCACGAGCTTCGTCACGTCCCGCGGATCTCCCGGCTTCTGCGGGGCACTGATCGCGAGGTAGGTGCGCGTCCCGTCGTCCGTGCACTCGGCGGTCATCGAGTCGGGGAACTGGGCGAAGGGCGTGGCGACCGGCGCGATGCCGGCGACCTTCGCGTGGTCCGGGATGAACGGTTCGAGCGGGCCCGCTCCCCCGCCGGGCGCCGCCGGGTTGACGCAGGCGCCGGTCAGCCCGTCCGCGCGGGCACCGAAGCCGGCCCCGCTCGCCGGCGAGGACGTGCCGAAGGAGTTGTACGCCACGATGCAGCGGGTCTGCGTCGTGCTGCGGCACAGCGGCAGGTTCTTGAACGTGCCGCCGACGTCCTTGCCCGGGGGCACCTGGACGAACCCGCCGATCAGCAACGCCGAGACGAGTCGGCTCTGCATCGCCGGATCCTCGTCGAACTCGTCCTGCAGCAGGTGGGCGAGGTGGCCCGAGCCCTGCGAGTGCCCGATGAGCACGACCGGCTTCCCCTTGTTGTCGTTGGCCATGTAGTGCTTGAACGCGTCGAGCACGTCGCCGTACGCGAGGTCGTCGGCCTTCTTGCGCTCCGCTTCGGGCGAGGCATAGGCGGACAGGTTCATCTGCCGGTACAACGGCGCGTACACGTTGCAGGTCTCGGTGAATCGGGCGCCCTGCGTGCGCAGCACCGCCTGCTCGACCCCGCTCTGGCTGAGGTCGACCTTGTTGCCGCCCCCGGGGGCGAGGTTGACGGTCGGGTACACGTAGAAGCAATCGACCGGTGCGTCCTGGACGACCTTGCGGGCGACCGGGGTCGTGGAGCCGTCGGCCTCGACGATCGTGGAGTCGAGGTCTTGGGTGAGGCAGTGGTTCTGGGCGATGCCCGGCTTGCACAGCCAGAGGGCGTCGTCGGCGTAGGTCGCCGACCGGTGGCCCTTGAAGCGCTCGGGCACCTCGCCCTTCGCAGCGACCGACGCGACGGCGGCCGTGGATCCGGGTGTCGCCGGCGCCGTTCCAGAGACCGACGGTGAGGTCGAGCCCGCAGGCGCGGGCGGCGTCGTGGCCGACCCGCCTGCAGCGGTCGTGGCGGTGCCGGACGAGCATGCGGCCAGCGCCAGCGCGGCGACGAGGAGGAGCACGATCGCGGGGAGCGCCGGGGCACGACGAGGGTCCGATGTGCCGGCTCTGGGGTACGCCATGGGTTCCAGTCTGACCGAGCGCGCGTGTGGTCGTCGTTCGCCCTGGCCGCGTCACCGCCCTCGCCGTGGCGTCCGGGTGATCGCACCCGAGTCCCGCCACTCACTACGCTCCGGGACGAGTGCGGGCCGGAAGTGGCGGAGCAGCGAGGGGATCATGGACGGAAACGAGTACTCGGGCTTCAGCCGACGCAGCTTCCTGGGGGGCGCCCTCGGCGCCGCGGCCGTGGCCGGCCTCGGCCTCGCCGGCTGCGGCACGTCGTCGACGACCAGCTCGCCGGGCACCACCAGCGGCACCGCGCCCGCGCCCTCGACGGGCACGACCGCGCTCCTCAACCCGAAGGACGCGCCGTTCGACACCGTCGTGGTGCTGATGATGGAGAACCGGTCCTTCGACCACATGCTCGGGTGGATGCCCGGCGCGAACGGCAAGCAGGCCGGTCTCACCTACGTCGACAGCACCGGCGCCACGAAGGAGACCTGGCCCATGGCGCCGAACTGGCAGGGCTGCGACTTCCAGGACCCGTTCCACACCTGCCCGGCGATGGTGGCGCACTGGAACAACGGTGCGTGCGACGGCTTCCTCAAGACCCAGCCGGTGGGCGACCTCTTCCCGATCGGGTACTACGGGCCGAAGGACCTGCCAATCCTGGCGGCGCTCGCGCAGAACTACACGCTCTTCGACGCGTATTTCGCTTCCGTCCTCGCCCCGACCTGGCCGAACCGGCTCTACCAGTTGTGCGCGCAGACCGACCTGGCCGAGACCGGGTTCTTCCCCGAGCCGGGCCAGCCCCGGCCGGTGAACCTGCAGACGGCGATCTTCGACCGCGTGCTCGGCGCCGGCAAGACGGCGGGCTACTACTACTTCGGCGAGCCGATGACCGGGCTGTTCGCCAGCAAGAAGTACGACTCGATCTCCTACAACATCTCGAAGTTCTGGGACGACGCGAAGGCCGGCACGCTGCCCAACGTCGTGTTCGTCGACCCCGACTACACGACCCACGCCGAGTTCAACGGCACGTCGAACGACTACCACCCCTACGGCAGCGTCGAGGTGGCCGAGGGGTTCGTCGCGCAGGTGCACGATGCCCTCAAGAACAGCCCGCAGTGGGACCGCATGGTCGCCGTCGTGAACTTCGACGAGAGCGGCGGGTTCTTCGACCACGTGCCGCCGCCGCCCGCGCAGGACGACTCCCCGCCGATCCCCACGCTCGATGCCAAGCAGCTCGGCTTCCGGGTCCCCGCGATCGCGATCAGCCCCTTCGCCCCGAAGAAGATCGAGACCGCCGGGCCCTACGAGCACTGCTCGATCCTCAAGATGATCGAGTGGCGGTGGGGCCTCGAGCCGATGACCCTGCGGGACAAGACGGCGAAGAACTTCGCCGACGCGCTCGACTTCTCGACGCGCCGGGACCCGATCACGCTGCCGGCCTTCACCCCGCCACCGGCGGAGGTCTGCACCCCGAAGGTGCCGCCGCACCTGCCCTGAGCAGGCGACCGCACCGCCGTCCCGAAACTGGCATCAAGTGTTGCCAGAAGACTTGACCGAATGGTCAAGTTGGGGTCAGATGGCGCCCATGGATTGGCCCCTGCAGTTCGGCATCTTCATGGCTCCGTTCCACCCCGTGGGGCAGAACCCGACCTACGCCCTCGAGCGCGACCTCGATCTCGTCGTGCACCTCGACCGGCTCGGCTTCGACGAGGCCTGGATCGGCGAGCACCACTCCGGGGGCTACGAGATCATCTCGTCGCCCGAGCTGTTCATCGCCACGGTCGCCGAGCGCACGAAGCACATCCGCCTCGGCACCGGCGTGGTGTCGCTCCCCTACCACCACCCGTTCATGGTCGCCCAGCGCCTCGTGCAGCTCGACCACATCACCCGCGGGCGGGTGATGCTGGGCGTCGGGCCGGGAGCGCTGCCATCCGACGCGTTCATGCTGGGCATCGACCCCGCCGTGCAGAGGGATCGCATGGAGGAGTCGCTCGAGGTCATCCTCCGGCTGCTGCGCTCCGACGAACCGGTGACCCACGAGGCCGACTGGTTCACGTTGCGCAACGGGCGGCTGCACCTCTCGCCCTACACGAAGCCCCACCCCGAGGTCGCGTGCGCCGCGATGATCTCCCCATCGGGCCCGCGGGCCGCCGGCAAGTTCGGCACCTCGCTGCTGTCGATCGGCGCCACGCAGAAGGCCGGCATCGACCTGCTCGGGCAGAGCTGGTCGGTCATGGAGGAGCGGTGCGAGGAGTTCGGCAACGTCGCCGACCGCACGAAGTGGCGCCTCGTGTCGCAGGTGCACGTCGCCGAGACCAAGGAGCAGGCGTACAAGGACTGCGAGTTCGGGCTCGACGCGTACTTCGACTACTTCCGCAAGGTCGCCGCGCTGCCGATGATCCCCGAGGGATCCGATGACCACCCTGCCGATCTCATGAACAACACCGGCGCCGGCGTGATCGGCACCCCCGACGACCTCTGCGACTTCATCGACCACCTGATCGAGCAGAGCAACGGCGGCTTCGGCACGCTGCTGATCCAGGCGCACGAGTGGGCGAACCCGGCGGCGACCAAGCGTTCGTACGAGCTCATCGCGCAGACGGTGATGGGCCGCTACCAGCACTCCGCCGTGCGCCCCCGCGAGTCGCGCGACTGGGTCGCGGCGAACCGCGCCGAGCAGATCGGCGCGGCCGGCGGCGCGATCATGGCGGCCTTCCAGAAGCACAACGACGAGAAGGCGGCCAAGGCCGCCGGGGGCTCGGCACCGGCCGGCGCCGAGGCGGCCACGACCTGATCGCCGCCGCCCCCACCCTCGGTCCCGATGCGAAGGGGCCGCGCCGTGCCCGTGGTGCGAGACCCGCGCGCCGTCGTCCGGGCCGAGCGGGGCGAGGTTCGGTACCCTCGGCCCATGGACGACTCGGATCTGGGTGAGCAGCTGCTGGCCGCGGTGCACGCGGTCACGGGGGTGCACGACGGGCACCGGGCGCTGCACGCGAAGGGGATCGGCGCCACCGGGTCGTTCGCGGCGAGCGGCGACGCAGCGGCGCTCACGATCGCGCCGCACCTCCAGCCGGGCGTGACGACACCCGTCGAGATCCGGTTCTCGAACGGCACCGGCACGCCGGGCCAGCCCGACACGGCGCGCGACGGGCGAGGCTTCGCGTCGAAGTTCCGCCTGGCCGACGGGTCGTCGACCGACCTCGTGGCGCTGACGCTCCCCGTCTTCTTCGTGCGCACCCCTGCCGCGTTCCTCGAGCTCATGGCGGCCCGCATCCCCGACCCCGCCACGGGCGGCCCGGACCTCGAGAAGATCCTGGCGTTCCTGGGCGAGCACCCCGAGGCCCAGCACGCCATCGAGCTCTCCATGGCGGCGCCGGCGCCCGTCTCCTACACGACCGCGCGCTACTTCGGCATCCACGCCTTCTGGTTCGTCGACGCCGACGGCACCCGCCGCAAGGTGCGCTACCACTGGGAGCCGGACACCGTCGCCACGCACCCCGACGAGGAAGCCGCCAGCCTCGATGCCGACTACCTCGCGGCCGAGCTGCGCGCCCGGCTCGCGTCCTCGTCGCCGTCGTTCGCACTCGTGCTGACGATCGGGACCGAGGGCGACGACGAGACCGATCCCACCACGGCGTGGCCCGAGGACCGCGAGACCGTCGTCGCGGGACGGCTCACCCTCGACCAGGTGCCCGAGGACCAAGCGGCCGTGGACCGCCTGATCTTCGATCCGACCCGTGTGGTGCCCGGCATCGAACCGAGCGGCGACCAGATCCTCGCCGCCCGCTCCGCGGCCTACGGCGCGTCGTACGCGCGCCGGACGCGCTGAGCGCGTCGACGCTCCGCGCGCCCGGGCGCGCCCTGCGGCACCCGACCGGACCACATCCCCGATCCCGGTAGGTTGGGCGGCCATGACGCACCCCACCGATCCTGTCGATCCCGACGACGCGGAGCGCGCCGGACCCCGCAACGGGTTCATCATCGGCGGCGTCGCGGTCGTGCTGCTGCTCCTCGTCGGCGGGGTCTTCCTGCTGACGCGCGACAGAGGCACCGGCCCGACGGTCACCTCCCAGGACACGCTGCCGGGCACGACGCAGCCCCCCAACGCCACCGCCGCGCCGCAGGGCACCAACTCCACGATCGCCAGGACCGCCACGACCAAGGGCGGGGTCACGAGCACGACCACGTCCTCGGCGTCGAGCTCCTCCACCGCCAGCACGAGCCAGACCTCCACCACCAGGGCACCGACCACCACCGCCACCACGGCCCCCACGACCAGCACGTCGACGAAGCCCAAGCCGTCGATCTCGAGCTTCTCGGCGCCGGCGACCGTGACCGCCGCGCAGTGCGGCGATCGCGGGTACACCGAGATCGTCATCTCGTGGGACACGAAGAACGCGGCCTCGGTCACGCTCTCCATCGACGGCGCCGGCGCCTACAAGACCGGCCTCGCCCCGAAGTCGTCGGAGACGGTGAACTACGGGTGCACCGACGGGCAGCACACCTACACCATCACGGCGATCGCCGCAGACGGCACCACCGCGAGCGAGACCCGCACGGTCACCGGCCCGCCCAAGTCCACCCCCTGACCCGCCCCTGACCCGCCAGCTCGAGCCCACGGGTCGGCGGATCACCGGGTCGCCCCCACCGACGGCTACCCTTCCGGGGACAACTGAACCGGCCGTCCGGCGCGGGCGGGAGAGCTCGGCACGGGCCCCTCGGGGCACCGCCGGCGCCGAAGGAGCAACCACCCCGGAAACTCTCAGGCCCCTGTACCGCATGCGCCGGGTGCCCCTGCTCCCCGCACGGTCGCGGGTGGCGCGGGCATCCGCGGCCACGCTGGAGAGCAGCCTCGCGTCGCGCATCGTCGGGGTGCAGGGGCTCACCGAAGGGGAAAGCCGATCCGCTTCGCATCGCGAGGCGACGGTGAAACTCTCAGGTCCCACGACAGCGGGGGTCGGACGCCGACGTTCGGCGTGCTGCAACCCCGCCGACCGTGTGGCCTTCCGAGAGGACCTCCTTCATGACCGACTCGACCGACTCCCCCGTCGCCGCGACCAGCCTCCACGACCTCGAGGACCACGGTGGGTTCATCCCGCGCCACCTGGGCCCGGTCGGCTCCGATCAGCAGACGATGCTGGACGCCCTCGGCCTGGCATCGCTCGACGAGCTGGTGGACCGGGTGGTCCCGGCGTCGATCCGGTGGGACAAGCCGCTGGACCTCCCGTCGGCCGTGACGGAGACCGAGGCGCTGGCGCGCCTGCGGGAGCTCGCCGATCGCAACACCGTCGCCACGTCGCTCATCGGGTGCGGGTACGCGAACACGATCACGCCGGCGGTCATCTTGCGCAACGTGCTCGAGAACCCGGGTTGGTACACCGCGTACACGCCGTACCAGCCCGAGATCAGCCAGGGTCGGCTCGAGACGTTGCTCAACTACCAGACGATGATCACCGACCTCACGGCGATGGAGATCACGAACTCGTCGCTGCTCGACGAGGGCACGGCGGCGGCCGAGGCCATGGCGATGTGCCGCCGCATCAACCCGAAGGCCGGTGACGTCTTCTTCGTCGACGCCGATTGCCATCCGCAGACGATTGAGGTCGTCCGCACGCGAGCCATCCCGCTGGGCCTCACCGTGGTGGTCGGCGACCCGACCGACGACCTCGTGGGCGAGGGCGTGTTCGGGGTGCTCCTGCAGTACCCCGGTTCGTCCGGCCAGCTGCGCGACGACGAGGCGCTGATCCGCTCCATCCACGAGCGCGGCGCGCTCGCCGTCGTCGCGGCCGACCTGCTCGCACTGGTGCTGCTGCGCGCGCCCGGCGAGATCGGCGCCGACATCGCCGTCGGCTCGTCCCAGCGCTTCGGGGTGCCGTTGGGCTTCGGCGGCCCGCACGCCGGCTTCCTCGCCACGAAGGACAGCCACAAGCGCACGCTGCCCGGGCGCCTCGTCGGCGTCTCGGTCGACACGAAGGGCCGGCCGGCGTACCGCCTCGCCCTGCAGACGCGCGAGCAGCACATCCGGCGGGAGAAGGCCACCAGCAACATCTGCACCGCGCAGGTGCTGCTCGCCAACATCGCCGGGCTCTACGCCGCGTACCACGGTCCCGACGGCCTGCGCCGGATCGCCACGCGCGTCCACCGGCTCACCGCGATC
Organism: uncultured Iamiaceae bacterium; assembly: GCA_964446345.1. GTDB lineage: Bacteria > Actinomycetota > Acidimicrobiia > Acidimicrobiales > Acidimicrobilacustridaceae > CAYUOL01. The sequence goes on from CAYUOL010000015.1 coordinate 16,725, forward strand.
CTGGCGGCCGGGCTGCGCCGCGAGGTCGAGGTGCGCACCGACGCGTTCTTCGACACGATCACGGTGTCCGTGCCCGGGCGCGCCGACGCGATCGCCGCCGAGGCACGCGCGCGCGGCATCAACCTCCGGCTCGTCGACGGCGACACCCTGGGGATCACCTTGGACGAGACCACCACGCGAGGCACGGTCGAGGACGTGTGGGGGGCGTTCGGGGTCGAGGCCTCCGTGGACGACCTCGACCTCGCGGTGGGCTCCGCCATCCCGCCCGCGCTCCAGCGCACCACCGACTTCCTCACGCACCCCGTCTTCAACACGCACCACTCCGAGACGGAGATGCTGCGCTACCTCCGCAAGCTGATGGACCGCGACCTCGCGCTCGACCGGGCGATGATCCCGCTCGGCTCGTGCACGATGAAGCTCAACGCCACGGCGGAGATGATCCCGGTGACGTGGCCCGAGTTCGGGGCCATCCACCCCTTCGCCCCCCGCGAGCAGACCGCGGGCTACCGCACGATGATCCGCGAGCTCGAGGCCGCCCTCGTCGAGATCACGGGCTACGACGCCGTGTCGCTGCAGCCCAACGCGGGCAGCCAGGGTGAGTACGCCGGCCTGCTCGCCATCCGCGCGTACCACGAGTCCAACGGGCAGTCGCACCGCGACGTGTGCCTGATCCCGGCGTCGGCCCACGGCACCAACGCCGCGAGCGCCGCGATGGCCAACATGAAGGTCGTCGTCGTCGCGTGCGACGAGCGCGGCAACGTCGACCTCGACGACCTGCGGGCCAAGGCCGATGCGCATGCTGCCGACCTCTCCTGCCTGATGGTCACCTACCCGTCCACCCACGGGGTGTTCGAGGCCGGCATCACCGAGATCTGCGAGATCGTGCACGCCCACGGCGGGCAGGTCTACGTCGACGGGGCCAACCTCAACGCCCTCGTCGGGCTGGCCAAGCCCGGGAAGTTCGGGGCGGACGTGTCGCACCTCAACCTCCACAAGACGTTCTGCATCCCGCACGGCGGCGGCGGCCCCGGCGTCGGGCCGGTGGCGGTGCGCGAGCACCTCGCCCCCTACCTGCCGAACCACCCCCTCGCCGACGAGGCCGGCCCGGCCACCGGACCCGGGCCGATCTCGGCCGCGCCGTGGGGCTCGGCGAGCATCCTGCCGATCTCGTGGATGTACATCACGATGATGGGCCGGGAGGGGCTGCGCCAAGCGACGCAGACCGCGATCCTCACCGCCAACTACATCGCCGAGCGGCTGGCACCGCACTACCCGATCCTCTACACCGGCCAGAACGGGATGGTGGCCCACGAGTGCATCGTCGACCTCCGCCCGCTGTCCGCGGAGACGGGCGTCAGCGTCGACGACATCGCCAAGCGCCTGATCGACTACGGCTTCCACGCGCCGACGATGTCGTTCCCGGTGGCGGGGACCCTCATGATCGAGGCCACGGAATCCGAGAGCCTGGCCGAGGTCGACCGGTTCTGCGACGCCATGATCGCCATCCGGGGCGAGGTCGATCGGGTGCAGGCCGGCGAGTGGCCGGCCGACGACAACCCGTTGCACAACGCCCCGCACACGGCGGAGGACCTCGCCGCCGACGACTGGTCCCACCCCTACGGACGGGAGCTGGCGGCGTACCCGGTGCCCGCGCTGCGCCGGGACAAGTACTGGGTGCCCGTCAGCCGCATCGACGGCGCCTACGGCGACCGCAACGTCATGTGCAGCTGCCCGCCGCTCGAGGCCTTCGCCGAGCACGGCTGAGCCCGATAGCCGCCAGTTCGCCCCGTGCGCCGACCGTCACCGGGCGGCCGCGCCCGAGATGAGGGCCTCCTCACGTACGCTGCCCGGTCGCACCCACCCGCACCTCCTGGAGGGACCCCCCGTGCTGGCCCGTTCGACCACCTCCCCCACGACCGAAGCCGTCCGGCCCCGCGCCCGACGGGCGGTCGTCGTGGCGGCCTGCGTCGGGCTCGCGGCACTGGGGTGCACGAAGACCGACGACGCCAAGCCGCCTCCCCCCGACAAGTCCGAGACGCAGGGCACGACCCCCACGGGCGGCGCGGCGTTCGCGCTCCCGAAGGACCCGGCGGCGGCGATCAAGGCCGCCGGCTTGCCCGAGCTCAGCCCCGAGCGCAGCCGGGAGCTCGCCGTCGTCCACGACCGCGCGCACCTCGAGGTCACGATCAACGGTCAGCCCGTGACGGTGCCGAGCGGCATCGGCATCACCGCGAACAAGAACCTGTCTCCGATGCACACGACCGACGAGAGCGGGGTGGTGCGGATCGAGGCGGAGAAGCCCGACACGTTCACCATCGGCCAGTTCTTCACCGAGTGGGGCGTGAAGTTGGACAAGAACTGCCTCGGCACCTACTGCACCGACGAGAAGAACCAGCTGCTCGGCTACGTCAATGGCCAGCTGGTCCCCGACCCGGCCTCGATCCCGATCTCGCAGCACGCGGCCGTGGTGGTCTGGTACGGCCCCAAGGGCACGAACCCCAAGGTGCCGGCGAGCTACGCCTTCGGCTGAGACGGGACCGACCCCCACCGGGGCCGGCCGCCCGGAACCGGACGGCGCGCGCTCACTTCTTGGCGACGAACGGCATCTTCACGACCGTCGCGGGCAGGGCGGTTCCCCGGGCATCGATCGCGACCTCCGCGCCGACCTCGACCTCGGGGGGCAGGAACGCCAACGCGATCCCGTGCTCGAGCTCGGGCGAGAAGTTGCCGCTGGTGACGACGCCGGCGGGCTCACCGTCGACGAGCACCGCCTGCTCGGCCCGCGGAGGCCGCCGCCCGGGCACCGAGAGGCCCCGCAGCCGGCGGGTGACGCCTCGCTCCTTCTCGGCGGCCAGCGCGTCACGCCCCCGGAAGTCACCCTTGTCCCAGCTGACCACCCAGCCGAGTCCCGCCTGCAGCGACGTGATGCCCGGACCGAGCTCGTGCCCGTGCAGCGGGAGCGCCGCCTCGAGGCGCAACGTGTCGCGCGCGCCGAGCCCGGCGGGCTCGACACCGGCCGCGACGACGGCATCCCAGAACGCTGCGGCGTGCTCGGCCGGCACCGCGCACTCGACCCCGTCCTCGCCCGTGTAGCCGGTCCCCGCCACCGTGCACGCCACGCCGTTCCACTCGAACGGAGCCACCCGGAACCGACCGATCGACGCCGCGTCCGGGCTCACGGCCTTCAAGCGCTCGCGCGCATCCGGGCCCTGGACGGCGATGATCGCTCGGGTCGCGGTGACGTCGGCAGCCTCGACCCCGGCGGTGCCGTCGGCGAGCGCGCCCGTCACCCGGTCGGTGTTGGACGCGTTGGGCATCACGTCGAACACGTCGTCGGCGATCCACCACACGATGATGTCGTCGAGCACCGAAGCGTCGTCGGGATCGAGGAGGTGCGTGTACTGCGCCCGACCGGGCTCGATCTTGCCGAGGTCGTTCGTCAGGGCCCACTGCAGCTGCTCCCGCGCGCCAGGCCCCTGGACGCGAACGGTGCCGAGGTGGCTGACGTCGAACACCACCGCGCCGTGCCGGCACGCTCGATGCTCGGCCAACGTGCCGGCGGGGTAGCTGAGCGGCATGTCCCACCCGCCGAAGGGGACCATCTTGGCGCCCAGGGCGCGGTGGGCGGCATCGAGCGGTGAGGTGCGCAACGTCATGGTCGGCGACCTTAGTGGGAGCGCATCGGCGCTCAGGCCGTCCGCCCGTCGCGCGGGCGCCGCGCGCGGTACCAGGCGATCGCCACGCCGCCCACCAGCACGACGAGCAGGAACGCGGCGACCAGGCTGTCGGCCACCCGCTGTCGCTTGGACGGCAACGGCTGGCCGGTGGGCTGCGGCGTGTTTGCCGGCGTGGCGGCGCCGTCAGGCACCGTGGACCCGGCCGCCGCGGATCCGGTCGCCGCGGATCCGGTCGCCGCGGATCCGGGCACCGCGGATGCCGGCGTGGACGCCGTGGTGGCGCCGGTGCCCACCGGGGCCACCGCGGTCGTGCTGGCGGCCGTCGTCGAGGGCGGACCCTCCTGGGCCGCGGCGTCGGGGGCCGACCCGAGCAGCAGCAGGGCGCCGGCGGCGAGGGCGAGGGCGAGCACGGCCGCCAGCCGGGTGCGCGCCGTTCGGGGCGCACCGCGTGCCGCCGCCCGGCCGGTGGGTCGTGGGAGCGAAGAGCGGGTGAGAGGCGCAGCCATGATCGTGCAGTCTGCCGCGCGTCACTCGTAGCCCGGGCCGGCGGGCGGCGGGGCGAGCGGGCCGAGCGAGGCCAACCGATCGACGTGCACCGTCGCGACCTCGATGTCCTCCAGATCCGCGCCCCAGCCCACCAGGAGGTCTCGCGTCAAGGTCTTGGCCAGGTACGACGCCCGGAACAGGTGGCGATCGACGGGCGCCAGGGCGTCGACCAGCAGCACGCCGTTCAGCGCCGCCAACCACAGCAGCGCCTGCGCCTGGGCGTCGGCCGGACGCAGCACGCCCGTGTCCATGGCGCCCCGCACGAGGTCCATCGGCTGACCGAGCAACCGCTGCAGCACCGGCAGGACGTCGCGCACCTGCGCCTCCGCCTCGATCGTCACCGGCTCGGAGAGCAGCGCCCGCTGCAGGTGGAACTCGTCGCGGAAGACGACCGATGCGGCCACCCAGTGCGCGCCGTACCCGACCAGCCGCACGAGGCTGCAGAGGTCCGGCTCGAGGCCCGACTCCTCGAGGTACGCCTCCCAGGTCGGCCGCGCGGTGTCGAACGACGCCCGCAGGGTGTCGATCGCCTCCCCCTGCAGCCCCGCCACGAGCGCCGCCTTGGACGGGAAGTACAGGTACAGCGTGCCCACGGCGCAATCGAGCCGATCGGCCACGGCCTGCATGGTGACGCCCCGGAGCCCGCCTTCGGCGATCAGGTCGTCGGCGGCCTGCAGGATGGCCCGGCGTCGCTTCGCGCGAGCGCGCTCGCGGCGGTCGTCCGGGACGACGTGCAGGTGGGGTCGCTTCCGGTTCTGAACCACGTTCAGAGTATGAACCACGTTCAGTTCGAGGGCGCGGATCCGCCGACCAGCCCGGTTGGCACCGCCCTGCAACCTGCCCGCGACCTCCCCCGGCCTGCCCCCGAGCCGCACGCGGACGGACGCGGACAATCGTCAGCGGGGGTTCGGACGCTCGAACGTGCCGAGGCCGAGGAGGCTGTCGGCGCTCTCCCCCGCCGTGGCCAAGGGCCCGTAGCCGGCCAGCTGGTCCGGCGACTCCAGGCCGTACTTCACGAGCAGGTTCAGGTAGTCGCGCTGATACAGGATCGTGATGCGGACGTCGGGATGACGCTCTTGCAGCAGCCGCACCTTGCGGTTCTTCTTCGTCACCAGCTTCTGGCGCAGCGTCGTGATCTCGATGTGCAGGTCGTAGGCCGGGAGGTAGAAGTCGGGGCTGAAGGCGTGGGTGGGGTTGCCCTCGGCGTCCTGTTCGAGCACGAACGTGTGCGGCTCGTACTGCCAGTCGATGCCGTAGAAGTCGAGGAGCTTCGCGAACTGCCGCTCGGAGTTGTGCGCGAACGCCGTGCCGAGGTGCGGGAGCGCGGCAGCCTCGGTCGCCGGGCCCGCGCCGCGGCGGGTCGGGCTGTGCTCGTGCCTCGCGGCCCCGCTCCGCGTGGCCGCTCCCCCGACAGATCCTGCGGGAGGTCCTGCGGGAGGGTGCGGGGGCGCTGTCGACGCGTCGCCCGCGGGCGGTCGTTCCGCGAGGATCGACGGGTCGAGCGAGGTCGGCGGGTTCACGACTCGGCGCCGACCACCTTGGTCACCGCGGCGTCACCGCCGAAGCCCGCACGGTCGAGCACGTCGCCTTCGGCGGACGGGCGCAGCTCGACGATGCGGGCGTCGATCTCTTCCTTCACCCCGGCGAGCGGCAGGATGTTCAGCACGCCCTGACCTCGCTTCACGAGGTCGATGAGCTCGCCGTCGGTCTGGATCAGCACCGTCTTGTTGCCCTGGATCACCAGGTTCGCCGTGGTGATGTCCTCACCCAGGTTCTCGCGCAGGTAGGTGAAGACCTCGCGGACGAGCTCGAGCTTGATGCCGGCGTCGAGGAGGCGCTTGATCGCCTTGAGCTCGAGCAGGTCGCGGTAGGAGTAGCGCCGACGACTCCCGCTGCCCTTGGCGTCGGCCAAGGTCGGGCGGACCAGGTTCGTTCGAGCCCAGTAATCGAGCTGGCGGTACGTGATGCCGACGATCTCGGCAGTTCGGTGGCCGCTGAAGCCGTCATCAGTCGTGCGGTCGCTCATTGCCCCTACTCCCTGGAACCCAGGTTCCCCTGGGACTTCCCCTGGAACGTCCGGGTCGGTGGATCCGACGCGGGCCTGACCCTGCTGCTGAGGATCAGGCTGCTCCTCCCATCCTCGATCGCATCTCGAGGTCTTGTGCAGCGTCACGGTCACATCGGCGGAATTACGCACGTGTGACGACGACGCAGAGCGTAAGCCGGAAGGGATCGTGGCGTCAACGACGGAGTTGCCAGATTTCTGGGATTTTCCCAGCGTAGAGGCCATTTTCCCTGAACCTCTACCAGAGGTCGAGGTTCAGGGTCGATGCTCCCGGTCCCGCTGCGACACACCGAATCGCGCCGAGGCCAACCGAAAGGGGTCGAGGCGCGCGGCGCGGCTGGGCACGACCCGACCGCAGGCCAGAACGGGATGACGCGCGGCCGCGCGGGCCGTCAGGACGCGAAGTCTTCGGGGCTGACGTTGTCGATGAACTCGCGGAACTGCTCGACGACCTCGTCGCTGTCGGGTTCGTCCGCGTCTTCCTCGATCACCGTCGCCGCCTCGTCCACGACCGCCTCTTCGGCGAAGATCGGTGCCCCGATGCGCACGGCGAGCGCCAGTGCGTCGGACGGTCGGCTCGACACCTGCCGGGGCCCGTTCGGGGTCTGCAGGTGCAGCTCGGCGTAGAACGTGCTCTCGGCCAGGTCGGTGACCACGATGCGCTCGAGGCGGGTGCCGAGCTCGTCGATGATGTCCTTCATCAGGTCGTGGGTCATCGGTCGGGGGGTCACGACGCCGTCGAGTGCGAAGGCGATGGCCGTGGCCTCGGGACCGCCGATGAAGATCGGGAGGACGCGCCGCTGACCAGCGACTTCTCGGAGCAGCACGATCGGCGTGTTGCTCGGCAGTTCGACGCGCACGCCGACCAGCTCCATCTCGATCATCGCTGTGAACCCTATCCCCTTCCCCGTCCGTCCCGAAGGAAACCGATCCTGTGGCCCGAGATTTTCCTCAGGGCCCGTAGAGCTGCTCGACGTAGACGTCGGGATCCGCGGTCAGCTCGTTCATGTCGCCGGCGACGAGGCGGTCGATGTTGCGATAGCGGCCCGCGAAGTCCAGGCCGTAGCCGAGCACGAAGGCATCGGGGACCTCGAAGCCACGGAAGCGAAGCGGGGTCGGGAGGATGCGCCGGGCGACCTTGTCGAGCAGCGTGCACACCTCGAGCGAGCGGGGCTCGCGCCGGCCGAGCTCGCCGAGGAGGAACCCGAGCGTGAGGCCCGTGTCGACGATGTCCTCGACCAGCACCACGTCGCGACCGGAGATGTCGGTCTCGAGGTCCTTGACCAGGCGGACCCGCCCGCTGTCGGGCTCGAACGTGGAGATGGCCAGGAAGTCGATCGTCACGGGCACCGTGAGCTCGCGAGCCAGGTCGCTGAGGAAGATCAGGCTGCCCTTCAGCACCGCCACGAGCACGACGCCGTCCGGGTACGCCGCCGACACCTGCCGGCCGAGCTCGCGCACGCGCCCGCGCAGGTCGGCGGCGGAGTGCAGGGTGCGCGCCGCCGGTGGGGCCGGCCGCGGGGTGCTCCCGCCGTCGCCACGATCGGGCACGACCGGTTCAGACC
>CAYUOL010000015.1:24677-39636 GCA_964446345.1 uncultured Iamiaceae bacterium
GCCACGATCGGGCACGACCGGTTCAGACCCCGTCGAGGTAGTCGCGCAGCAGCATCCGCAGCATCGCTGAGCGCAAGCCGTCGCCCAGCTCAGCCAGCTCGTTGACCAGCTCGGTCGACTCCTTGCGCGCCTGCGCGCCCCGCTTGCGCGACAGCGGCAACAGCAGCTGCTCGAACACGCCCACCTCGCGCTCGGCCGCGACCTTGTACATGCGGAGGTGGCGGGCCTCGACGCCGTGGCTGCGGAACGCCGCGGCGTACCGCGCGACGAGGAACGCGTCCTCGTCGTAGTAGGTGGTCGAGCCGAGGCTGCGGCTCGTCAGCATGCCGAAGCGCTCGAGGTCGCCGATCTCCCGTGCCGTCAGCCCCGTGGCGCTCATCAGCTCGTCGAGGGTGAGGCTGACCGCGGTCGCGCCGGTGTCGAACAGCGGCGCCGCCGGCCGCGCCGGTTCGGTCGCGGCGCGGGGCCCCACCGGCGGGACCGCCTCCGCGACGGCTTCGGGTTCGCTCGGCGGGTGGGCCACCCGGCCGCCGGTGCGCGGCGCCGGCGGCTCCTGGAGCAGACCGGCGACGTCGACGCGGGCCGCGGGGGCGACGGCGTGCTCGGGACCGATCGCCGGGGCCCGCTCCGGGCTCGGCGCCTGGGTCGGCTCGGGCGTCGACACGGCCTCCGGTGGGGCGGCGGGAGCCGTCCGCTCCGCGGTGACCGAGACCGTCCCGGCGCGTGGCGTCGCTGCGACCGGCGCGCCGGCCTCGGCGGGTGCGGTGGCGGCGTCGTCGAGCTCGAAGTCGACGTCCCCGGCGGCGAGGCGGTCCTTGATGACCTTGAGCGGCAGGAAGTTCTCACGTTGCTGGCGCAGGATCCAGCGCAGGCGCACGATGTCGCTGTCGTAGAACTTGCGGTACCCGGACGGGGTGCGCTCGGGATCGAGCAGGCCCTGGCTCTCGAGGAACCGGATCTTCGAGATCGTGATGTCGGGGAAGTCCTCTTGGAGGAGGCTGAGGACCTCGCCGATGGACAGGTGGGAACGGTCGTTCACAGGGCGATCCGGCTCAGGCCGTTCCGAGGAAGAAGACGAGCTTGAACTTGCCGATCTGCAGCTCGTCGCCGTTCGCGAGCACGACCTTGCCGTCGATGCGCTGGCGGTTCACGTAGGTGCCGTTCAACGACCCGGCATCGGCCGCCGTGTACGTCTCGCCGTCGCGACGAACCTCGACGTGACGTCGAGACACGGTGATGTCGTCGAGGAAGATGTCGCTGTCGGGGTGGCGCCCGGCCGTGGTGACGTCGTGGTCGAGCAGGAACCGCGAACCCGCCTTCGGACCCCGCAGCACCACCAGCGCGCCGGTCCCGGTCGGGATCTCGTCGAGGTTGAACGCCAGCTCCTCGTCGACCGGGTCGCTCGGGGCCGTCGGGTGGAACGTGATCGTGGCCGGCTCGTCGGCCGGGCCTTCCAGGACCGAGCCGCACGACGAGCAGAAGTTGGAACCCGTCGGGTTCTTGTGTCCGCAGTTGTTGCAGTAGATCTCGGTCACGGGCGTGGTCCCTACCTCAACCCTCGATCAACGCCAGGTACCCCGCGGCGTCGAGCAGCGCATCGAAGTCCCCGCCGTCGGCGAGCTCGATCGCACAGATCCAGCCCTCGCCGTAGGGGTCCTCGTTGAGCAGCTGGGGGTTCTCCACCACGGCGTTGTTCACCTCGACGATCGTGCCGGCGACCGGCGCGTAGATGTCGCTGACCGACTTCGTCGACTCGACCTCGCTGATCTTGTCGTTGCCCGCGACGGTCGCTCCGACCTCGGGGGCCTCGAGGTACACGACGTCGCCGAGGGCGTCCTGGGCGTAGTCGGTGATGCCGATGCGGATCACGTTCCCGTCGCGGCGGGCCCACTCGTGATCCGACGAGTAGCGCAGGTCCTCTGGCGTGTTCATCCGCTGAAACCTAGCCGAAGCGCCAAACCTCGATGGTCGCGAGAGGGTTGCCCCCGCAGCGTCGAGACCACCGGGTGGGGCCGCCCCAGGGGCTGGGACTGGGGCTGGTCCTGGAGCTGGTTCTGGGGCCGGTCCTGGGGCCGGTCCTGGGGCTGATCCGGCGAGTGGGGTGCACAGCCGCTCATCGCACGAGCTGGCGTATGCGGCGGACGTACTCCTGCGCCAGGCGCCGGGCCTCCCCCTCCGTCGAGCCCTCGGCCCAGATGTGCGTGATCGGCTCCTCCGGGTCGGGCAGCGCGAGCGCCCACCCGTCGTCGTGGATCACCTTGATGCCGTCGACCAGCTCGACCTCGCGGTTCTTCGTCTGCTCGACCAACGTGCGCATCACGGTCCCCTTCTGCTCCCACGGGGTCACGACGGTCTCGTGGACGACGTGCGCCTTGGGCAGCCCCGCCACCACCTTCGACAACGTCGTGTCGTGGAAGGCCATGAGGTCGAGCACCTTCACCAACGTGGCCGCCGCGTCGAACGCGGGCATGAACCCCGGGAGGATGTACTCGCCGTCCTGGTTGCCGGCGAAGCCGACGCCCGGATCGGTGGCCGCGTCCATGAGGGCAGGGTTCGAGAGCTTGGTCCACCGGATCGACGTGCCCTGCTCGGCGGCGATGCGCGCCGCGGCCTGGGTCGTCGACACGGGCAGGGCGATGCGGTCGCCCAGGATCTTCGCCGGCAGCAGCCGGATGAGGGCGAGCAGGGACTCTTGGTTGGTGAGCGTGTGCCCCTCGTCGTCGATGAGGATGAGCTGCTCGCCGTCGGGGTCGATCACCGCACCCAGCTGCGCGCCCGACGCCCGCACCAGGCTGGCCACGCCCGCCGCGTGCTCGCTGAGGGTGGAGCGCATGAGGCCGGCGGTCGACGCGAACGGGTTGACCGCCAGCACCTCGAGGCCGAGCTTGGCCAGGACGTTGGGCATCGCGAACGAGACCGAGCCGTAGGCGTAGTCGATGACGATCTTGTAGTTGGCCGCCCGGATCCGCTCGATGTCGACGGTGGTCTCGAGCGCGGTGGCGTAGTGCTCGAGGGCCCGGGGGGCGTACCCGATGTCGCCGATCTCGCCCGGGAACACCCGGCGGAAGTCCTCACGGTCGAACAGCCGCTCGATCTTGCGCTGGGTCTCCTCGGTGATGTCCAGGCCGTCCGAGTCGAAGAAGCGGATGATGACCGACTGCGGGTCGTCGTGCACGAGGCGGATCGTGATGCCACCGGCGTTCGCGGGGCGGCGCACGATGAAGCGGGTCACCGGGACGGACGCCACCTCGAGGTCCTCGGTGTTCACCCCGGCGGCGTTGAGCCCCGCCATCATCGCCCGCTTGAGCATGCGGGCCGAGCGGCTCGAGTCGCGGGACGTGATGACGGTCGCGCCCTTCTTCAGGGTGCTGCCGTAGGCCATCGCGACCTTCACCGCGAGCTCGGGGGTGATGTCGACGTTCGAGAGACCGGTCACACCGTTCCGCCCGAACAGGCTGCGGGCGCCGCGCGACTCCCACACGATCGAGTCGTTGATGATGGCGCCGGCCTCGACCGTCTTGAACGGGTACACCTTGACCCCGGACGCCAAGAGGGCCTCGTCGCCGATGAAGCACTCGTCGCCGAGCACCACGCCCTCTTCCGTCCGCACGCCCTTGCGCAGGTCGCACGAGCGCCCGATGACCGTGCCGCGCAGGCGCACCGACTCGCCCAGGTAGGCGTTGTCGTGCACGACCGTGCGCTCGAGCAGGGCGTCGGAGCGCACACGCACGTTGGCGCCGAGCACGACGTACTTGCCCAGCTTCGCTCCGGCCTCGATCCGGCAGTTGTCGCCGATGACCGCCGGACCGGTGATGACGGCGTCGGGGTGGATCTCCGCCCCCTCGCCGAGGCGCACCCCGTCGCCGAGCTCGAAGCCGGGGACGTTCACGCGGACCTTCTCGTCGAGGATGTCGCGGTGCGCCGAGATGTACGCGTCGAGCGTGCCGACGTCCTCCCAGTAGCCCTGGGCGATGGCACCGTAGAGCGGCTTCCCCTCGGCGAGCAGCTTCGGGAACACCTCGCTCGAGAAGTCGACCGGCTGATCGGGCGCGATGTAGTCGAAGATCTCGGGTTCGAGCACGAAGATGCCGGTGTTGATCGTGTCGCTGAACACCTGGCCCCAGGTGGGCTTCTCGAGGAAGCGCTCGATCGTGCCGTCCTCCTTGGTGATGACGATGCCGAACTCGAGCGGGTTCTCGACGTGCACCAGGCCGATCGTGGCCATGGCGTCCTGCTCGTCGTGGAAGCGGACGATCGCCGACAGGTCGATGTCGGTGAGCACGTCGCCCGAGATCACGAGGAAGCGCTCGGTGAGGTGCTCCATGGCGTTGCGCACGGAACCAGCGGTGCCGAGGGGCGACTCCTCGGTGGCGTAGGTCATCTTGACGCCGAACTCGGATCCGTCGCCGAAGTAGTTGCGGATGGCGTTCGCCATGAACGCGACGGTCACGACGATCTCGTCGATGCCGTGCTGCTTCAGCAGCTCGACGATGTGCTCCATCATCGGCTTGTTGACGAGCGGCAGGAGGGGCTGGGGGGCGTTCGAGGTCAGCGGCCGCAGCCGGGTGCCCTCGCCTCCCGCCATGATCACGGCCTTCATGATCGTGCCCTCCCCATGCGTCGGTCGCCCTTCGGTCGTGTGTGGCTCGGAGGCTACCCGCTCACGAACGACACCGAGCCGGGTCGGCCCCGGAGGCGAGCCGTCGCGGGCCGCGGGCTCCTACCTGCCCGTTCGCGCCCGAGCCATGCCGGGGACCCGGTACCGCACGATCGCTCCGGGGTGGTCGTCAGGCGGCGGCCGCCTGCTCGGCGGCCTTGCGCTCGCGGGCCTCGCGCAGGTTGGTCCGCCACAGCGGGATGTAGCGGAACGCGGCGTAGTACGACAGCACGACCCCCGGGATGGCCCAGCCCCAGGCGATGACCGTGAGCACCGGGCTGATCGCCAGGTCGGCCGATGCGCCCAGGAAGATGGGGAAGGCGAACATCAACGAGAAGGTGCCGGCCTTGCCGTACCACGTGACGGCGACGGGCTTCGACCCCATCGCCGTGATGATGACCGTCGTGCCACCGACGAGCACCTCGCGCACGAGCACCACGATGCACAGCCCGAGCGGCGCCGCCTGCGCCACCATGATCCCGACGATGCCGACGAAGAACAGCAGCCGGTCGGCCGTCGGGTCGAAGGACTTCCCGAAGTTCGAGACCTGGTTGAAGTTGCGGGCGATGTAGCCGTCGATCCAGTCGGTCGCGCCCAGCGCGGCGAGCAGCACGGCGGCGCCCACCCGGTTGTCGACGCCGAACAGCAGGTACCAGTACAGCGGCAGGCAGAGGAGGCGGACCAGGGTGATCACGTTCGGCACCGTGAGGATGCGATCCAGGTCCTGCTCGTCGGCCAGATCGATCGCGAGCCCGCGCTCCTGCTCCCCCGCCTGTTCCTGCGCGGCGTCCGCAGCGGGCCCGAGCGCCGCGTCCGACGCGGGATCGCTCTGGCGCGCGGTCAGGCCGGCACGGTCCTCGGGGTCGGGCACCGGTCCAGAATACGATCCCCGCGCCGAGGCGCACCGCTTCCGGCGTCCGCGCCCCCCCCCCAGCCCCCCCCCCGAGCCCGCCCTGGAGGCCGCGCCATGCCCACGATCTTCACCCGCATCATCAACGGCGAGATCCCCGGCCGCTTCGTCCACTCCGACGATCGCTGCGTGGCGTTCCTCTCGATCGCGCCGCTGCAGCCCGGCCACACGCTCGTCGTGCCCATCGAAGAGGTCGATCACTGGATCGACGCCTCCCCCGAGCTCAACCAGCACCTGATGGCCGTCGCCCAGCGCATCGCGGTCGCGCAGCAAGCGGCGTTCTCGCCCACGAAGGTGGCATTGATCATCGCCGGTCTCGAGGTGCCGCACCTGCACCTGCACGTGGTGCCGATGCGCACCGAGGCCGACCTGAACTTCGCGAACGCGGACGCCGGTGCGAGCCCCGAGTCGATGGACCGCGCCGCCGAGCAGATCCGCGAGGCGCTCGCCGCCACCGACGGGCCGGGCACCGGCTAAGGCCGTCTGAGGTACACGTCGATCCCCTCGTTGCTCGACACGAGCACGAACCCGAGCGAACGCATGCCCTCCCGGAAGATCTGCCGATCGACGGCGGTCCACCCGCGCACCGAGCGCTCGTCCAGGATGACCGCGTCGACACCGTTGGCCGCGCCCGCCGCGTCGGGGCGCTCGGAGGGCTGCAGCTCGTACACGCGGACCCGCTGCGCCACGACCGTGAGCACGGACGCCGACGCGCGCACGGAACGATCGGGCCCGACCTCGTCGGCGGCGTTCAGCCGGGCGGCGTCGACCTGGTCCTGGCCGCCCCAGCTCCACGGTTGGCGATACGGCGAGCTGGCGGCGTCGCGCACGAAGAAGATCGTCGACGCGAGCAGCATCACCGCCAGCACGCGGCGATCGACGATGATCTTCTCGACGCCCATGCGTCCGACGCGCTTCATCGCGAACGCCGTGGCGAGGAAGATGAACGCCGTCACGGCGATCGTCAGCTGCCCGTACACGGCGGTGGCCGGCGCGTCGGACACGAGGAAGAAGAACTCGAGGGGCAGCACCGGCAACAGGTAGCGGGGCGCGAGCAGTGGCAGGAACGCCACGGGCGCGAAGAGGGTCACGAGCAGGTTGAAGTTCTGCTCGCGCACCAGCGCGCCGACCACGTCACCCGGGTGCGTCACCATCCCCCAGAGCGCGGAGCCGGGGGACGAGCCGAACTCGTGGAACGCGCCGAGGTGGGCGTAGGTGCCGTCGCCGAAGTGCGGCTGGATCACGAGGATCGCGAACATCGTGTACGCGAGGCCGCCGATGAGCGCCACCCGCCCTTCGTTCTTGCGTCCCTCGACCCACACCAGCGCACCGAGGCCGGCCACGACGAGCCCGAAGTCGGCGCGGCACAGCACCACGAGCACGCAACAGAACAGGAACCGCCGCCAGTGGCTGCTGAGGCCGAAGTACGCCGCGTAGAGCAGCAGCGGGAGCGCGAGGGTCTCGGGGTAGAACCCGGCGAGGTTGAGGTTGTGCATGGTCGGGTACAGCGCGTACACGACGGCGAGCACGATCGCGGCGCCGACCCGCAGCGAGGCGAGGCCCCGGGCGATGCGCCACACCGGCACCACCGCGATCGCGAGCGCGGCGGACTGCGCCAGCAGCAGGGCGGTCTGCACGGGGACGAGGAACGTCAACCACGCCAACGGGAAGAACACGAACGCCGCTTGGTTGGCGAGCACGTTGCTGCCGGTGGCGAGGGTGAGGATCGGCTCGTGGCCGTTGTGGATGAGCCAGGCGCCCTGGGTGTAGCTCGCGAGGTCGACCGTGCCGTCGAGCGAGCGTGCCTTGGCGAAGGACAGCAGCTCGAGCACGACGAAGAGCCCGGCCGCGAAGAGCCAGGGCAGCACGCGGTCGGACCACTCGCTGTCGAGGCGCGCCTGCCAGCGCAGGATCACGTTGTCCGCGCGGCGACGGAAGGTCGCGGTGGCTGCGGGGCTCAAGGCCGAGTGCCATCAGCGAGGGTGGACACCGACGCGCTCACTCGGCCTCGAGCAGCGACAGCTGGTCGTGGACCTCGATCGGATCCGCCTCGACCGGCGCGATCAGGTGGGGGCCGTCGTTCGTGACCTTGTTGACGTCGCGGCCCACCGGGTACAGGTCGATCGCTCGATCGTCCACCGGCACGAGCAGCGCACCGAGCGCCTCGAGGTCGTGGTTGTCCTCGTCGAGCCACATGGCGAAGCGCTCCGGGTCGAGGACGACGGGCATGCGGTCGTGGATGGAGGCCATCTTCGCGTTCGGCGTCGTCGTGATGATCGTGCACGTGCGCAGGACCGGCGCATCCTCGTCGGCGCGCCACGACTCCCACAGACCGGCGAACGCCATCGGCGCACCGTCGGCGCGGTGGATGAACATCGGTTGCTTCTGGCTCTTCGTGCCGGACCCCCCGGTGCGCCGCCACTCGTAGAACCCGTCGGCCGGCACGATGCACCGCTTGCGCTCGAACGCGAACCGGAAGGCGTTCTTGTCCGCGAGCCCCTCGGCCCGGGCGTTGATCATGCGGCTGCCGATCTTGGGGTCCTTCGCCCACCGGGGCACCAGGCCCCACGTGAACACCGCGAGCTGCCGGGCGTGGTCCCGCTCGAAGACGACGAAGACGTCGTCGGTCGGGGCGACGTTGTACCTCGGCTCGAGCACCTGCTCGAGGTCGGCCGGCGCGGCGCCGAAGTACCTGGCCAGCTCATCCGGCGGCGTTGCCGAGACGTAGCGCCCACACATGGTCACCACGGTAGTGGCTGGCGGCGGCGGTCCTGATGCGGGCGAAGGGCGCCGCACGGACCGGTGGGGCCCGGGACGAGGTTCACCCGAAGCTGCCGTGCCGCCCTGCGCCCGCCGCGAACCGCGTCGCTCCCTCGAGCGCCTCGCCCGACGCCAGCGTCTCGAGGCCCACCTCGGTCTCGTAGGCCAGGGCGGCATCGAGCGGCAGGCCCCATTGCGCGTAGGAGGATCGACGGTCGTTGCGCATGCAGATCTGCGGGAAGGCGGCGATCTGGTGCGCGAGCGCGACGGCTTCGGACCGCGCCTCCCCCGGCGCGCACGACCGGTTGACCAGACCCATGCGCAGCGCCTCGTCACCGGACACCCCGCGCCCGGTCAGGATGAGGTCCAGCGCATGGCTGTGCCCGATCAGGCGCGGCAGGCGAAGCGTCCCGCCGTCGACCAGGGGCACCCCCCACCGTCGGCAGTAGACCCCGAAGGTGGCGTCGGTGGCGGCGACGCGCAGGTCGCACCAGACCGCGAGCTCGAGGCCGCCCGCCACGGCGAAGCCCTCGACGGCGGCGATCACCGGCTTGTCGAGGAGCATCCGCGTCGGACCCATCGGACCATCGCCTTCCGGCGTGACCCGGTTGCCGCGTCCATCGGCCACGCCCTTCAGATCGGCGCCGGCGCAGAAGGTGCCGTTCGCGCCGGTGAGCACCGCGACCGCCAGCGCCTCGTCGGCTTCGAACCGGCGGAACGCCGCGGCGAGCAGGTCCGCAGTCGGACGGTCCACGGCGTTGCGCACCTCGGGCCGGTCGATCGTGACGATGGCGACGGGCCCGTCGACCTCGAAGCGAACCGCCTCACGCTGGTCGGCCTGGTCGCGCTGGTCGCCCTGGTCGGACGGGTCCTTCGGAGCGGGCTCGTGGTGCGGGCCCGTTTGTGCTTGGTCGGTCACGGTGTCCCCCTTCTGCCCGGATCCCCGATCCGGAACGCGAACGAGGGGCACCCTATCGGGGTGCCCCTCCTCGGCTTCGGGTCGCACGTCCGTCTTGCGGTCGGCGCGGCCGGGTCGATCGGACGGCGAGCCCGACGGCTCGCCGTGCGACGTGTCAGTCCTTGTGCAGCACGTCCTTCACCTTGTCGACGACCTCGCCGACCTTCTCCTTGACCTCACCGGAGGCCTTGTCGACCTTTCCCTCGTTCTTGAGGCTGGAGTCGCCGGTGACAACGCCCGCGGCTTCCTTGACGTGGCCCTTGATCTGATCGGTCTTCTCACCCATGGGATGCTCCTCGAACGTGTGGTGTGGTTGGGGGGGAACGTCGGATCCCTACCCGTGGTCGGTCGCGACAGACCGTTGGCGACCGTGACGTACGACCGCACCGCGCCCCAGCTGCGAGGAAACTCGTTGGTGCAGCCGTCGCCGCGCGAGCAGGCTGGCCGGCGTGCGGCGCGCCTTGACCACCGAGATCACGCTGTCGGGCGGAGCCCGATCGCCCCTCGGCGCGCCCGCGCTCCTCGATTCGACGCGCGTCGCCATCCGCGTGCTCGAGTCGGACGGCGCGAGTCGCTGACCCTCTCCCGTCCGAACCCCCGGGAGAGGGTCCACCTCAGGTCGGGTGCTCGTGCGCGCCCGGCCGGGTTCCCCACCGCCGTCACCCGTCGGGCGACGGCGACGCGCTGACCCGTGCGCGGGCTCGTCCGGGTCGGCCCCACTGAGACCCGAGCGCCGACGCGCTCCGGAGCACCGAGAGGAAGAGCCATGCCCAAGCAGCAGTTCATCCGCGACAAGCCGCACCTCAACATCGGCACGATGGGCCACATCGATCACGGCAAGACGACGTTGACCGCGGCCATCACCCATGTGCTCGCCGCGCGAGGCGGCGCCACCGCAGTGCCGTTCGACCAGATCGACCGGGCGCCCGAGGAGCGCGAGCGCGGGATCACCATCAACATCTCGCACGTCGAGTACGAGACGGCCACGCGCCACTACGCGCACGTCGACATGCCGGGCCACGCCGACTACGTGAAGAACATGATCACCGGCGCGGCCCAGATGGACGGCGCCATCCTCGTGGTCGCCGCGACCGACGGCTCGATGCCCCAGACCCGGGAGCACGTGATCCTCGCCCGCCAGGTCGGGGTCCCCCACATCGTGGTGGCGCTCAACAAGGCGGACCTCGTCGAGGACGAGGAGCTCCTCGCGCTCGTCGAGCTCGAGGTGCGCGACCTGCTCACCGCGTACGGGTTCCCCGGCGACGAGGTGCCCGTCGTACCCGTGTCGGCGTTGGGTGCGCTCAACGACGATCCGGCGGCGAT
The DNA here is from genome assembly GCA_964446345.1 of uncultured Iamiaceae bacterium. Classification (GTDB taxonomy): domain Bacteria; phylum Actinomycetota; class Acidimicrobiia; order Acidimicrobiales; family Acidimicrobilacustridaceae; genus CAYUOL01. Next base: position 35,286 of record CAYUOL010000015.1, read on the forward strand.
GGACGGCATCGTCGCGCTGCTCGATGCCGTCGACGCGTCGATCCCCGCTCCCGACCGGGACCTCGACGAGCCCTTCCTGCTGTACATCGAGGACGTCATGACCATCAGCGGGCGGGGCACCGTGGTCACCGGCGTGGTCGAACAGGGGCGGATCGAGGTCGGCGCTCCGGTCGAGGTCGTCGGCCTGGGCGAGACGCGCACGTCGGTGTGCACCGACATCGAGATGTTCCACAAGACGCTCGACGAGGCCATCGCCGGCGACAACGCCTCGCTGTTGCTCCGCGGCATCGGCCGCGGCGAGGTGCGGCGAGGCCAAGCCGTGGGCGCGCCGGGCACGATCACGTCCTCGACCACGTTCACGGCGACGATGTACGCCGTGCCGAAGGCCGAGGGTGGGCGCAGCAAGCCCTTCACCACGGGCTACAAGCCGCAGTTCCACTTCCGCACCACGGATGTGAGCGGCACGGTGCGCCTTCCCGACGAGCTGGCGCTGGTCAACCCGGGCGACACCGTGACGCTCACGGTCGAGCTCGGCAAGGCCGCGGCACTGGCCCCCGGGCTCACCTTCGCGATGCGCGAGGGCGGCAAGACGGTCGGCGCGGGCACCGTCACCGAGGTGCACGGGTAGTCCCGCCCCGGGTCTGCGTGCCGGCCCGGCCCGAACCGGGCCGGGCCGGCTTTCACAGTTGTCGCCACCCCCACCGGGGCGCCTAGAGTGCTCGACGCAGCATTCCGGGCTGTGGCCCAGCTTGGTTAGGGCGCTGGTCTGGGGGACCAGAGATCGGGAGTTCAAATCTCCCCAGCCCGACAGTAAACCCGCAGGTCAGCCGCTCCCCCAGAGCGGCTGACCGCTTTGCGGGGGCGGATTTGTCAACGATCCGTCTACGGAGGTCGGCGGGAAATATGGCCACGATGTCGGAACGTCGCGAGTACCGGGTGCGGGTCCTGATCGCTCTGTGCGAACCGACGGACGCTGGCGACGACATCAATGCCACCGTGGAAGATGTCGCGCGACTCGCCGGCGTCGACATCGACGAGACATCCAAAGCCCTCTCCTTCCTCGACAAGAGCGGCCTCGGCGGTGTGAGGGGTTGGGGCATTGGGGCCGCGAGCCCGGTGGAGATCACCCCGGCTGGTGTCCTTGAGGCGGAACGGCTCGCCGAGGCGCTCGAGGAGGCCGAGGCACAAGCAGACGAGGGGCCACAGGTGATCCCGGTGGCTGTCGTGGTCGAGCTCACCCGCGCCGTCGAGAAGATCGCGAAGGCGATCGACAACGTCGACGAGGACCTGACCGACGACGAGCGCAAGATGGCGCGTGCCCAACTCGACACGGTCACCACCCAGCTGCGCGCGCCGAAGCCCGACGCGACGATCGTCACGCGGGCCTTCGCCGTCATGCAGTGGGTCATCGTGCAAAGCGTCGCCGGCGTCAGCGGCAACGCCGCATTCGCTGGCATCCAGGCGCTGATCGCCGAGGCGGCGAAGCACCTCGGTTAGCCGAACATCACCGCGCCGATCTTCGCCGCCGCGTCGCGCTGCATGCCAGGAACGACGTGGGTGTAGCGGTCGAGCGTGATCGAGATCGGCCAATGGCCGAGCATCTCCTGAACGACCTTCGCAGGCACGCCAGCTCCGAGCGCGACCGTCGCGCACGTGGGCTCGGAGGGCTCGCCACGCTCGGGGAAGAACGACACCGAGGGCCGCTCTGCGCACGATGCGTCTTTCATCCAAGCCGGACGGCCGATCAGGTCCGCCAGCGGGATCCGTCGCGCGTCGACCGCCGGCAAGTCCACGTGCTCGACCAAGGCTCGGAGGGCGTCGTACCGCTCGGCGTGCATCGTCGGCGAGTGTACCCCCAGGGGGTATGCCAGGAAGTGCCCGTTCAGACGTGGCCGCTGCTGTCGAACGCTGCCGCGACGTAGATCACCATGCCCGCCACGGCCAGCATGAGGCCCACGCCGCACCCGACCACGAGCGCCACAAGACAACCGTTGCCGAGGCGGCGCCGTGGTTCATCATCGTCCGCCCGATGGGTCACGTCAGAGGCCTGCACCGTTCACGCCGTAGACAGCCTCGGCGTAGGTGAACTTCTCGCCGGCTGGCGAAGCGAGCTGCTCAATGAGCCCTTGCCGCGAGAACGGCGACATCTTGAGGTACTGCTTGGCGGACTTCACCGCTTGCTCATTCCAGTTGACGCCGAGCGAGTCGACGGCGAACACGGCGTCGTTGTAGGCGTAGCCCTCGCCGTACTGCGACGAGAGCTGGTCGATCAGACCGAGCCGTGAGAAGGGCTGGAACTGGAGGTACTGCTGCGCTGATCGTCTGGCATTGTCCTGCCCGGGCGTCAGCGCCGGTGCGGCGGTCGTTGGCGGCGCCGTCGTCGGGGGTGGCGTTGGTGGCGGGGGCGCGGTCGTCGGTGCTTCCGTGGTGGGAGTTGCGGTGGTTGGCGTGGTGGTCGGCGCTTCCGTCGATGGGAAGGTGACCACGAGCCCGGACGTCGTCGGCGCGGCGGTCGTAGCTGGCGCAGTCACAGCGGGCGTCGCGGTTGAAACGGTGTCGTTGCTCTTCTTCGGCGAGGTCAAGCCGACGATCAGCACGAAGAGCAGAAATAGCCCGCAACACGCGAGCATCGTCACCACGACCTTGTTGACGCCCTTCTTCGGCGGCCCGGGTCGGCGGTAGCCGGGCGGTGGGCCCGTCATGGGTGGTGGACCGGGCTGGGGCGGGTACCACTTTCCGTCCGTCGCCTTAAACCAATCCGGCCCGTAGGGGTTGTCACTCATGTTCCCGCCTCCCGCTCGACTTCACGCTCCAGGGCCACTGTAGGGAGCTGCCGTGACACGTGCTAGATGCATGGACGCGGAACGGCCCCGCCGAAGCGGGGCCGTTTCCACACGTCGTGAGCGTCAACCGCAGCCACCCGAGCACGACGCGCGAGCTTGTCCTCATTGAGTCACCTGGCTGGTTGCGCTCCACGATGGTTCGCATCGGCCACCGGTCGATGTTCCTGCCGCGGTACGACGATCAGGACGAGCAGTTCTTCGAGCGACTGACGGCGAGCGTTGCCGCGGAAGGCGCCGGCACCTTCCGCCCGATGGCCAGCACAGGAGTGGCCAAGTCAGCCCATGCATCGGATCGACACGTGGGTCGACTTCCGTCCCGCTCCGACCGTGACGATCGACATCGTCGAGGCGCTCAAGATGGGGTGGAGGCTGCCGCACTGCGGCGACCGGTTCGGAGTCAACGGCCACACCTACGAGGTGACGCGCGTCGAGATGAAGATGGACAGTCAGAGCAGGCTGTCTGCAGGTTGGTTCGAAGGTGCGCTCGTTGCGATGGTCCGTCCTGCGGGTGTCCCGCCGGACGATCGCTCCGGGCGGTGAACGACGGTCAGAGGCGGTAAGCAGAATCCGCAGACGACTAGCGCAGCATCGCCGTTGTTAACGCGATGTCAACGCGCCTCCGACCAACAGGTCCCAACAGCGACCAAGTGACGCCTGACCAACAGCTGCAAGAGCCCCGGAATCGTTGACTCCGGCCAACGTCGACCAGCGCGAGCCGTGAGCGCCTCCGCTCTGGGGGACCAGAGATCGGGAGTTCAAATCTCCCCAGCCCGACTCGCAGCACGCACAGACCGGCCGCTCCCCCAGAGCGGCCGGTCGCCGTTCTCCCCCGTTTCCCTCCGCGCGCCGGCTTCCCTCAGAGCGCCTGCAGCGCGGCCCGGGCCTGGCGGATGAGCGCGGGCGCGTCGTCGAGGATCACGTTGTCCTCGCTGTCCACGACGTTGTCGAGGACGGCCAACGTGGTGTCGAGCGCGGCGCGCAGCGCGGCGACCTGACGTTCGAGGGCAGCGATCCGATCGACGGCATCGGCGGGTTCGGTCATGCCGGAACGGTAGGCGACGAGGGAGATGAGCGCACCGGCGGGCGACCCCGCGGGCGCGCCGCGTGCCATCATCACGCCGTGGCGGACTACCCAGTGGCGCTCACCGCCCCTCCTGCTGTCGACGACCTCCCGTCCCGCCCACGCGTGCTCAACCGCTTGGTGGACCCGCTCCACCTCCTGACGATCGCGATCGCGCCCTCGGGTGCCGGCAAGTCCGTCGCCGCGAAGCAGAGCGCCGACGCTCGTGGCGTGCGCACGGCCTGGGTGCGGTTGGCCCCCGGCTACGGCTCGGCGCGAGACCTCGTCGCCCTCACCGCCCGATCGCTGGGGCTCGAAGCCGAGCGGGCCGAGCTCGCGCCGCTCCCCGACACCGACGCCGCCGTCGACGCGTCCTCGTGGGCCGACGCGCTGGGCCGTCTGCTGGACGGGGCCCCGACGACCCTCGTCATCGACGACTACGACCACG
>CAYUOL010000016.1:0-18298 GCA_964446345.1 uncultured Iamiaceae bacterium
CGCGACGGGCGGTGTGGCCGGCGTGGCGGTCGGCGCGGCGGGTCGGACGGGGGGCGGGGGCGGCCGGGCGGGAGGCGCGGGCGGTCTGGCGGCAGGCGCGGGCGGCCTGGCGACAGGCGCGGGCGACTTGGCGGCGGGCGCGGCCAACTTGGTGGCGGTGGGTGTGACCGGCTTGGTCGGCGCAACGATCGTTTCGAGGCCGATCAACTCCTCCAGATCCACTATATCGGTGGGCGTGGGCGTGGCGATTCCAACCAAGTCTAAAAGGTCGTCGGTATCGTTGAGTGACATTGGGGCGGTATGCCTGATACGGTAACCTTTCAATTTACCCGGAAAAACAGCGGATTCGCACTATAGGCTATGAACTGCCTGGGCGCGGGCCGGGTCACACCGGACCGCGTCGGGCCGCATATTTTGAAAGTGGGCGGACATCGGCATCCGGCCGTCTTGCACGTACCTCTCCGGGTCGTTCATATATAGATTCGGGATCCAGGCCGCCGCGCCCCGGACGTCGAGAGGAAGCTGGGACATACTGACGGGCGAAACGATATGGCGGGAAAGATCGTTCACGACGCCGTCGAAGAGGAGCCGGATAGCATCGGCAAGAATACGAACCTCCCATCGCTGGGGATGCGGACTTCTTTCTGGCCCCGGAGAGCGGCCCTCCCCGTCAAGGCATACCATTACCTGGTCGGCCCGCTTCGGGTTCAGATGGATGTTCCGATATATGGGGTCCTGGTGCGCCCGACGGATAAGGTCGACAAGAGCTTCAAGCACATAAGGCGCAGCCTTGTCCGCATCTGTCTGATCCTTATCGTCCATCTCTCGGTACTCGATGAGCTTCGGGTTTTCGCTGAACGCAGCTTTCACGAGACTCACCGGGATGCGGATCCTGTCATCTCGGTCGAAGCCGACAATGATGTTGAAATTGTTGGTCGTCCTTACGTCAACGGTCGACACGAGCTGCTGGCGCGCGATGATGTCCGCGATTCTTTCGATTTTTAACTGGAGTGATTCGTTTTGCGCTTTCAGCTCGGCTTTTAGTTCTGCATTTTGTTGGGCCAAGCATGTCACCCGCTTCTGAAGTTCATAGTCGGTGGACTTTTCTGCGGCCGGCCCCCCGGCAGGCTCCGCTAGTTTACAAAATTGCCTTATGTGCCTTGCCATCGATGGTTTGGTCGCGAAACGGCGCTGACAGTATTTGCAGGAGAATCCCTTCTCGGGGGACGGGTCTGGGTTGGCTGCGGAGACACACGGAGTCTTGCGGTTTTTATGTCGCTGAAGTGCGTATGCGTCCCTGAACTCGCCGCCGCAATTTTCGCACTTCATCGGTCTCCCCCAATTGTGTTCTGTCGGCCCCCAATCGTGTTTAGGGGGTTCGCGAGTATGTCCAACTCGCTCGCTGTTGTATATCAGGATGGCTTTATTGTATTTCAGAACATTTAAACTCATATGACTATGGACCTAATGATCCGGCATTTTTTGCGGCTCAGTCTTGCTTCTGCGGGTATTCCCCCCAAAAACCTGAACACAGTGAACACAATGGGGGCACTCCCGGAGGGGGGGGGGGGTCCGGGCGGGTACCCCTCTTGCCAAAACCCAAAAACGGAGTCGGGCCGGCGCCGGCCCGGCCCGGGGGCGGGCGCCCGCGCGCCCCACCAGGTGCAAACCAAATCGGTGGAACCAAGTTCTTCCGCCAGTCTGCACAAGAAAAAGAATATATCATCAACTCCGCCCGGAGCTGGTAGCCGAACATAGGAAGGTTGTGTTTGCCGCGGGCCGTGCCCCGTATATCGCCGTTAAAAACGGTAGGCACTTTTATGGAGTACTGACCCGCATCTTATTCATGGATGAAGATAGGACTTTCAAGCTGTTCGAGAGGTGGCGATCGGTATTCAGATGAACGTCGGCCTGCCCTGGCGACAGGCTCACCGAACAAATCCCGCACCAGAAGTGCCCTTTCTTCTCCGGATCGGCAGGGAGCCCGTGGGCCGGCGCCCTAGGCGCCGACTTGGTCAGGCTTGATTTATTGCCGCGGGGAGGTCTGGAGGAAGCCTTCTCTCCCTCTTCATCCTCCTCACTCTCCGTCTCGTTGTCACTGGCGGGGCGATCTTCGACCTTTTTCTTCGGGATAGCGGCGGCCGTCTTCTTCTTTTTGCGTGGCTCGTCGTGCGTCGCATCGCGCGTCACAGCCACCCCTTTTTTAGGCGCGGCCACTTCCCCCCTCGAAGATGACTGGCTGAGGCAGTTCTCGCCATGCTTCTTTGAAACAAGGTGGGCCGAGGCGCGGCTCGATGCAAGACTTTGCTGGCAGTCTTCGCACCAGACATTTCCGGGGGTTTCGGGGTCAGCGGGGAGTGACGACATCGTTTGAGCAGAATCCTGTATTTACCGCAGAATACTCTAAAAGGCGGGTATTCAATTTTGCCCGGCAAAACGCAAACCGGCGGCTGCTTAACCGACGAGAGGATCATGGTCCGGCTCCCGCAGGCTATAGAGCCCTTCCGAATACACGGTTGGCCCCTCGATGCCATAGTAATCCCTCTTATTCGGGCCGTACCAGCGGACGGGCGTCGAGGGGAAGGCCCAAGTCTCGGGGATCCCGTCGTCAAACCCGATCTGCCTGCCCGCGTACTCGTTGAGCCCAAACGGGCCAACATCAACGCCAACATCACCAGGGGATCCGCTGCTGCTGTATTCCGTCAGGCCGTGAATATCGCCATGGGACGTACGTTCGGCGTAAACATTGCGGATGTTATCCGTGTAGCCGTAAAGCTGACCGGTCACGAGCGGATCGACGTCAGCGGTCGAATACAACCTCCCCAGCGCGCTGTAGACGCTGCGGCGCTCCGGGCTGTCGCCGAGTCTGTAATTCAGATCGATCTGGTCATCCGGGGGCGCCGTCGGAGACAGGCTTGCCGGAGGCGAGGGGGCCGCCCCCCCGCTCGTATTGAGCGGCTGGCGGCCCAGGCCGAGGGAAGGCCCCTCGTGGCGGCCGTGCCGGCCCGACCAAGGGAAGCGGAACCCTTCTGCCCGGGCGAAGGCGACGATCAAGACGATAAGAAGAACGATGAGGATCGCCATGGCGGCGCTTCCTGAATCCCTGTCAGATCTGTTGGGCCTGCTGTGTCCGTGCGGCGGGTCCATTGATCACGCTATCGGGGCGCGCAAAAGGGGCCGGCCCTCAGGGGGGGACGCCCAGGTATCCGCAGCACGGCGCCCCCTCGCGCACGAACGGGACCGCAAAGTCGATCGAGGGGAGCGCCCCCGGCAGGAGGCGGCGTGCGACGCGGCGGCCGGGCCACTCGGTCACGAAGCCCGGGGCGTAGTCGGGCTCGCCGTGAAAGCCATCGGCCGCGTGTTTCGGCTTATGCTCCGTATAAAGCTGGATGCACATGAAGCAGACGATGAGTATAATGACGAGAACAAGGGCGGCAATGACAAGGCCGAGGAGCTCATTGGGCTTTGGCGGCATGGCCGGCGCGCGTATACGGGCGAGCAAAAGCGGCAGGCGCGGCGCTTACGCCCACGTGCAGCGGTTGAAGTGGAACATGTACTCGCCGTCAGTGTCAAAGGCTAGGCAGCCTTGCATCTCGGGCGTACGCCCGTAGGCGCCCACAAAGTTGGACTTTTCTTGCCATGCGGTTGGCAGGATGCGGTTCAGCCAGCCCCGCTTGTATGCGACGATGATGACGATCGTGAGCACGACCAGCGTGGCGATAAGATAAGCGACTCTCTTTTGCATCGGATGCGGCTTGTGCGCGATATACTGGCCGGAAAAAGAGGCGGCATTTGCATAATGCCGCCGCCCGCATAATGCCGCCGCCCGCATAATGCCGCCGCCCGCTAGGCGCCCCGGAAGACATGGGTCCGGAACACGGTCATGGCGTCGTCGGGGACCCTTTGCTCGAAGAAGAAACCGTACGGGACCCCCTCGAGCCGGCGCCGGATGTAGAACAGCGCATAGAGGCCACACTCAGTCTGGGATTCCTGATGGTCCATGCTCGTCACCGGGACCGACAGCGCGGCGGGCTCGCCGCCATGCCGGTATTCGGAGATCCGGGCGCGGGTCCGCTCCATCCATTGGACCATCGGCTTGGGCGGGGGCCGGCCGGCGCTGTTGAAATACTCGACGGTCCACGCGGTGCCGGCGGGGGGGCGGCAGTCGACGAAGACGGCGACCCAGTGCTTGCCGGGCCCAGAACTGGTGTCGGTGTTGACGACACATCCGAAGCACTTGGCCGGCCGCCGGACGGTCCCGATCCCCGGCCCGAGGTCGAGCGGCACCCGGCCGGCCAGGACGTCCTTAATGTCGATCGTCGCGAAGGGCTCCCGGGTCCGGTCGAAATCCATCATCGCGAACGGGCACGGGAAGAATTCCGGGAAGATCCGCGCCCAGCGGCGCAGGGTTTCATCGATGTGGACGTTGCTGAGGAGCGCCGTGTTGTGGCGCGGCCCCCTCGTTTTGAACCGGGTCTCCAGGTCGCCGTCGATGGCTTCTTCCGACACCAGCCCCTTTTCGACGACGAACTGCCGGAACGAAGGGTGGACGAGGACACAGGACTCCGAGTTGCAGCCGAGCATCTCTGCTGCGGAGCGAACGGCCACTGCTTCTTGCGTTGGCGCGGTAGGGAGTGCCGCGGTGGTCGGCGAACCCTGGGCCGGCCCCCCTTTCGCCGGGCTCGGGCCCGACCCTTTGGCCCTCGGGCTGGCTGTTGCCATTCCCGCAAACTCGACGACGCCTTTTATGACGCGGCGCGAGGCGCAAGGTGTTCCGGGTGTCCGGGAGACATCTTCGGCGCATTCCTCGGGGCTCGTCGTCACGCCCTTGAGGGCTTCCCGCGAGTCGAGGTCGAGGTCTGCCACGGCGGGGACCTTTGTGGATCGGCCGCCGGACACCTTATGTTTGTCGTAAACTCGGCCGCCGCGGCGGTCAGCAGCATCGCGGCCAAGTTCGCGGCCGGACACACATCGGTCGCAACTTCTTTCATGTCCGTTGCTGGACTTCTGGCAGTCATGTCCGTCGATCTTGACGGGGACAATGTGCTGCAGGATTTGTGCGACTGGTGAGTCGAGATCGGCCATCGGCGGACAATTCTATAAATAGCCAGGATAGCCTCAAGCGTCAGCAATGTTAATGCAGTACATTGTTCCTGCTGATGGGCAGGACAGCCCGGCCAGCGCCGATCTGACGGGAACAGAAACTGGCACGCCAACGACGGGCACGCCAGCAACGAGCACGCCAGCGTCGAGCACGCCGACGACGGGCACGCCGACGACGGGCGCGCCGACGACGGGCACGCCGACGACGGGCACGCCAGCAACGGGCACACCGCCAGCCAACCGTGGGAGTAGGCAGGGCTGGGCCGTCGTTGGCGGGGCCGAATACGCAGTTGGCGGCTGGGGGGAGTATGAAATCGAGCGGAGGCGGGCCCGCTGGGAAGAAATGGGAGGAAGAGAACCGGTCGCCCTGATGTACCCAGGCCAGGAATACGTCACGGCCGACGATGTCATTCTATCGGTCCTCGGGAGCGTACAGACGGCGGTCGGGGGCGCCCGGACGGCGGCCGAGAACGCCCGGACGGCGGCCGAGAACGCCCGGACGGCGACCGAGAACGCCCGGACGGCGACCGAGAACGCCCGGACGGCGGCCGAGAACGCCCGGATCGGAGCGATCGGGGGCGCGCGGACAGCGGCCAAAGGCACCCGGATAACGGCTCAAACCGCGAGGATGGCGGCCAAAAGCGTATGGATCCCCAGCAGACAGAACCCGCTGCAAAAGGCAGCGCTGCGTCTTGCAGAAAGCCTCTCCCGTCTCGAGGACCGGACGTGCGAGCCCGACGAGGCGGGGCTGTGGGAATGTGCGCGTCCGGACGAGAAGCCATCGATCCTGACAATCCCTCCGATCACGTCGGCCGACCTCCGGTACTTCGCCGGAGACCCCATCCAGCAGGCAGATCCCGACTCGATATACGCCCTGTACGAAGACGTCGCCGCCCTCGTCGCGGAAGTCAGCCGCGCCCCCGAGGAACTTCCAGCGCTCCCGCCGCCGAAAACGACCCCCCCCCTCCCGAGTCGCGTAGTGCCCATAAACGACGACGAAGCCGTCCTGAGGCTGGAAACAGCGACAGCTCCACGCATCGCATCGATCGAAAAAATGCAGGCCGCGCTCGCCACGAGCCTCGACGTCGCGGCGCGCGCCATCGACCGGAAGCTGGACCGCCGCCAAGGGTGATCCGCGGGGCTGGCCGCCGCAGGCGCTTTTGCGGACTGTCCACTTAGAGCCCGGTGCGAGACTCGTTATTTGCCCATCTGATGGCATCACGACAGCATCTCGGCGACGCCCTTCCTGTCGAGAGCGATTGGCTCGCCGACCTCGTCCACGAAGCGAGCGAGACGTCGAGCGACAGGCCGAAGCCCGGCCCCACGCCGAAGCCCGGCCCCACGCCGAAGCCCGGCCCCACGTCGGAGCCCAGCCCCGAGCACGAAATCGTTGACGAGTTCGTGCCCGCAGCAGACCCTGCGGCCGAGCCCGAGACGGCCCTCGGAGCCGGGCTGTCGCCGGCCGGCGGGATGGACGCAAAGCTCGCCGAGATCGACAGCAACATAAGGGACTTCGTCCAGCTTTTCGCGGGGATGAAGCAACGCGACGACTCGTGGTATTTGTCAATGGGGAACACCGTCGGCGGCTCGGAGATCGCGACCCTCATGGGGATGAACCACTACTCGTCGCCCACAAAGATCGCGATGGCGAAGGTTGACATCCTTGAAGGCCGAAACACATTCGACGGGGGAGAGGCCTGCCAGTGGGGAGTCCTCTTTGAGGATGTCATCGGGGCGTTCGTCGAGATCGACCTGGGTGGCACCATCCACGGGGACGAGATCTGCATTCGGGTGATCGAGGGCCATCGCAATAGCCCCGACGGGTATATTACTGCCCGCTTCTACCGGGGCCGGGACGGGCTGCTCCGGGTGTGGACGACAGACATGAGCCCGGCGGTCCCGGTGGTGCCGATGCCCGTCCTGCTCGAGTTCAAGTGCCCCTTCTCCCGGGAGCCGAAGATGACGGTCCCACGGCAATACATCCCGCAGATTTGGTCGGGCCTCGCCGTCTCTCCGGTCGCCCACATGGGCCTATTCGTCGACGCTGTCTTCCGAAAGTGCAGCATCCTGGACCTCGGGGACACCGCCGAGTATGACACGACGTACCACACCCGGGACGGGGGAAAAACGTGGAGGTACCCCGTTGCCTGGGGCCTCATCGGCGTATACGCGCCCAAGATGGGCGCCAGCCGCCAGACCCGTATGGGCTGGAAGGGCGCCGAGTGGGCCCCCGGCGACCCCTCATCGGAGGGCCCCGACGCCGACGCGGCGCAAGCCGCCTGGGAGATCCATTCCCGATACTTCGGGCTCCGGACGAGAAACGTCGACGCGACCCGCGATGTCGCGGATCTCGGCGACATGGACCCAAAGCTGTTCGGCCGGACCCTCGGGCTCATCGACCGAAAGCGTTTCGCGGTCAGGCGGCTCACACCGTGCCTCCCCGATGGGCGTGGCATGAATCTTATGTCGGGGGCGGCGATCAGCGCCGCAATCGAGTCAATGCGCCTGACTCCGCCGGACGCCGAGTATTGGCTTATGGGGGTTCTTCCGTGGAAGCTGTTCGAGGTCGTATACGCGCCTGTCGGTCGGCGTCCCGGCTTCCTCGAGGAGATCCGCCCGCTCATCGATGGGCTCCACCAGACCGTACAGGCCGCCATGAACTCGGGTAGCCCGGCATCGTATCTGAAGACCCGCGCAGGCCAGTCCTCGCCCGGCCGTTCCACGGCAGTTTCCGACCGCGATGTCCAGGATCTCTTCGACACAATCGCGTAAGTGGGGCAGATACTCGCCGGGCCTGCTTTTCTGCTGAGCGCCCTAAAAAGAAGCTGTTGTGGCTATCCGGCGTCGAATGGGAGCTGGCAGATGGGGCACTCTTTTTTGGGGAGTCCGGATACGCACGACACGCAGCAGCAGCAGTGCCCGCACCCGAACCGCACGACTGCGGGCCGATCCAGACAGACCACACAATTCTGCGCTTCCACAAGATGGCTTGATACAACGGCGAGCAGGTCGGAAAGCCCTATCTGTAGAGCCCGCAGTTCGTCGGGATTTTCGCGGGAAACAATTGGCATTATGATATTTCGGATCCCGCCAAGCCCCGCGATATTTTCGACAGAGAGAGGCCAAGCAGTCTTCGCGGTCGTCGCGGTCATTGTCGTCGTTGCGGCCGTCGTCGCGGTCATTGTCGTCGTTGCGGCCGTCGTCGCGGTCGTTGTCGTCGCTGCGGCCGTCGTTGTCGTCGTTGCGGCCGTCGTTGTCGTCGCTGCGGCCACCGCAAGTTCTGCTGTCGTGGAGCCTTTAGACAGCGAGTCTGGAACTGGGATTGGGACTGGGATTGGGACGAGAAATGGGATTGGGATTGGAATAACCGCGGGCCCGTGTATACATGTTTTTGATGCTTCTGTCGGATCGTGCGCGATCTTTTCCTGGGCGACGGGCGCGGGCGCGGGCGCGGGCGCAGGCGCGGGAACGGGCGCGAGCACGGGTGCGGGCGCGAGCACGGGTGCGGACGTTGGCGCGGGCGCGGGCGCGGGCGCGGGCGCGGGCGCGGGCGCGAGCACGGGTGCGGACGTTGGCGCGGGCACGGGCACGGGCGCGGGTGCGAGCGCAGGCACGGGCGCGGGCGCGGGCACGAGTGCGGGCGCGGGTCTCGGCAGATCGGTGGCACACGCCGTCAACAAGATGTGCTGCATCGACGCCTCGAGCTCTTTCAGCTCGCCCCGCAACTGCGAGTTTTCCTTACGCAGGCGGCGGGTCGCGAACTCGGCATTCATAAAAGCCCTCCGAAGGGGAGGGACCCCCTGGAGACGCGACGTAAGGATGATGTCGTTGACTGCGAGCCCGAACGACAGAATGCGGTCCTTCCCCGCAAACTGCATAAGAGCCTTGCGAGACCCCATTCCAATTTTCCGTATCTTCCCTTCTGGCGGCAGGAACGCGCGGTCGATAGTGCTGACAGATTCCAGCTCATCGTTCGCGCCAGACACGACCCCGATTTCTGCACACATCTGGAGGATGTTATAATGGGGCGCCAGGTCGGGGATCGCGATGGCCATCGTGAGAAGGACGGTCTCGCCCGCCATACCGAGCCCCATGTGGATCGCGAGCGGCTCGAGAAATGCGGTCTTAAATTCGACGGACTTTCCGTCGGCGAGACCCGCGATGACGTCGGCCCCGATCGAAAACTTAATAAGGGGATTTTTTTGGGCCGCCATCGCGCTATATAGACGGAAAAACACATCCAATGGGGCGCTCGACCTACAGGCCCGCGACATGGCGATAGACGATCGCCGAGCCGCCGGTCTGCGAGGCCCGCGTGATTTCAACGACCTGCCCTTCCCGGGCTCCAAGCCAAACGACCGGGGGGTCGCTCAGGCGGATGGACGGGAGGCTAGAAACGGTCGTAAGCCGCTCGCGCTGCAGGAGTTCGTCAACCTCTGTATCCGCCATGAGGCGGTGGTTCGGGACGTTGATGTTCGCGGGGACGTTGATACAGAAGTTAGAGTACGGGTACGCGTTTGTAAAGGAATTCTTCCCTTCGCGGTCGGCCCCGCCGCCCTCGCTGCGTTTTTGGAGCTCGCGGATGATTTCGATCAGCCGTTTCTCGCCGAAGAAAGCTTCCTCGGCGACGACGATAATCTCATCAAGGCGCCCCTCCTTCGCCGCGCGTTCGAGCTCGACGCCCTGAAGAAGCTTGCGGAGGTCGGGGGTGTGGGCGGCGTACTTGCCCTTCGCGGCGAGGACGAGGATCACGACCCAATCGCGTTTCCCGCGGGGGGTCTTGCGGAGGGCATCAATGCGGATGTAGTCGAACTGGCTCATGTCGCTGATAATGTCGTCGTCGCTGTACTGGCGGACGGGTGCGCCGCGCTGGAGGCCGCGGACGGAAAGCTCCAGGCCGCGGTAGGGCAGGAAGGCGTCAACAATCATGCGAACGATGACATTAGGGGGGTACACCTGCTGTTGAGCCATCGCGCTGGTATTCCCCGCGCCAGCCTCGTTCAATTCCGGCGCGGGCGGCGCCGGCAAGGCGCGGGCGCCGGCAGGGCCGAGCAGAAAGTAGGGCGGGCGGGGCGCGTGGGGCGCCGGCGGCCGCCACGCGTCCTTCATTAATTTGTGGTGGGGTTTTGCGCGGACCCTATACCGCCCCACACGAGCGAGAGCCAAGCACGTCACGATGGCAGATTCAGTACCACAAGCAGCAAGCTACGCGCAATCCTTTAGCGAGGCCAAGAGCCACGGCTCAGCCTTCCTCCGAAGCACGATCGGCGCCCATCCTAACGCGACCGCCGTTGTGATCGCAGTTCTTGTCGTCCTCGTCCTCATCCTCGCGTACTACGTCGTCCAGTACAAGTCGAAATGCGACAAAGGTAAGGCCGGTTTCCACGTGACCTCCACGGGCAACCTCGACACCGGAAACAACAACCCGTTGTGGCAGTTCGGCTCGATGGACGCCGGAAACTGGGGCCCCGTCCACCGCGAGGCCACCGTCTGGAACGAGGCCGTCGTTCACCCCGGCTGGCGCGCGGGCCACTACCGTCTCGCCGCCAAGATCCCCGCCACGAAGGAGGGAATGTACGGCGGCGCCCCCGCCCCCCCCGGAAACGTCTGCGCCCCCGGCGAGACGCCCGTCACCTACCAGAACCCGGACGGCAGCATGATGGTTTACTGCCGCAACACGAACGCCCTCCCCGGGCCCGCCACCGTCTGCAAGAAGGGCTGGGACCCCGCCGCTTCGGCTGAGGCCGAGGCCCTCGCGACGGTCGGCGCCCTCGAGCACGACAGCTACGGCGAGAAGAAGCTCCAGCGCGCGGTCGACGCCGCCTACGACTCCAACGTGGGCCTGAGCGACGAGCAGCTCTCGGCCGTGATGCACGAGGGGGGCACTCCTTAAGCGCCCGCACGGCGGGACCGCCCGGGCGCGGCCAGGCCACCCGGCTTTTTGGCCCCGGGCGGCCGGGATTTGTTGCGGCGGCGACTTTCGCCCCCGACTATAGGGACCCATGGACCCAGTGAGAAGCGCCATCCGCAAGCACCCGGTCGCAACCGCGGCCGCGATCGCAATCCTAGTCGTCATCGTCATCATCCTCGCCTTCTACCTCACCCACTACAAGGGGATGTGCCCCCCCAAGGCGAAGAGCCTCATCAAGAAGGACGGGATGTACGGCGGCGCCCCCGCCCCCCCCGGAAACGTCTGCGCCCCCGGCGAGACGCCCGTCACCTACCAGAACCCGGACGGCAGCATGATGGTTTACTGCCGCAACACGAACGCCCTCCCCGGGCCCGCCACCGTCTGCAAGAAGGGCTGGGACCCCGCCGCTTCGGCTGAGGCCGAGGCCCTCGCGACGGTCGGCGCCCTCGAGCACGACAGCTACGGCGAGAAGAAGCTCCAGCGCGCGGTCGACGCCGCCTACGACTCCAACGTGGGCCTGAGCGACGAGCAGCTCTCGGCCGTGATGCACGAGGGGGGCACCCCTTGAGCGGGCCGTGCAAGCCCGCCGCCGTGGGGCCCGCCGCTGCGGCGGGCATTTCCCACTTTTCTCCTAGAGAGTTGTCGGCGGGCCAATAGGAAGCCGCATGGCAGACCAACCCCCCGCCACTGGCGCGCCCGCGCTCGCGCCCGCAGTCGCAACACCAACCCGGAAGTCGTTCGTCGCGAAGATGGCTTCCTCGATCGCGTCGCACGCGTACATGTCGCTTGCGATCATAATCGTCCTGGCTATCGTCATTGTCGCGATGTTCGTATACTACCACGGCCTGTTCTTCCTCGGGCCTTACGCGAAAGGGGCCGGCCCCCGGGCGAGGCGCAAGAAGGAGGCCGCCGACGACCAGCCCGCCAGCGAGGACGCGGCGGACCCCGAAACCGAGCGCCTGATCGACTCGATCAACCGCCATTAGAGGGGACGGCCAGCCGTCCGGCCCGGTGGCCCTGTGCGATTTTCGGGTATTTCCGCGCACCTCCGCGCACTTTTCGGGCACCCCGCGCGATCCTCGGGCAGGCGATACGCGCTATTGGCTAATTCCCGCAGCCAGAATACGATGTCCTACAAGCCCATCCCGCGCGAAGCCTCGGAGCACCCGGGGACCGCCGCGGCCGAAACCGCAATCCGCGACCTGCTCGCCGACCTCAGCGGCCGCAGGGAGTTCGCGGCCTACCGGCCGGCGCCGCCAAGCCCGCCCGGGGCGGCGCACGACGTGCCCGGGTTCCTGGCCAGCCCGGACCCCCGTGCCCTATTTCTCCCGGGCCTCCGGCTGCACGGCGCCCAGCTGTTCATCAGCGGCTTCGAGAGCCCCGACACCGAATACCCCCGAATCCTGGTAAACTGGCAGACCGGGGCGGGAAAATCGCTCGCCGTAATTTCGATCGCCCACCGGTTCATCCGCCAGTTCCGGGCGCGGGCGGCGCTCGGCGAGTCGCCCCCGTCGGTGTTCGTCCTCAGCTTCACGGCCCGCGAGACGATCCAAGAAGACATACTGCGGTACCCCGAGTTCGGCTTCATCTCGCAGGCCGAGGTCGAGGAACTGCGCCGCCTCCGCGCGCTCGCCGCGGCGGGCGGCCCCGCCTCGGCCGACGCAAAGCAGCTGTCCGGCTACTTGGGGGCCCTGCGCCGCCGGCTGACGGACCGAAACCGGGGCGGCTACTACCAGTTCTACGGGTACAAAGAGTTCGCCAACCGGCTCTTCACGGTGACGCGGAAAGGCACGAGCCGCGGATTCGACATCCAGACGCTTTACAGCCGAACGGCGGCCGAAGGGAGCTTCGGGGAGCGCCTTGCCGAGGCCGTCCGGGGCGGGCTCGTCGTTGTAAATGAGGGGCTGCTAAGCGAGCTCCGGGGGGGGCTCCTCATTGCAGACGAGATCCCGAACGTGTACAACATCATCAAGAAGAACAACTACGGGATTGCGATCCAGTACGTGCTGGACACTCTTGGCGATGAGGCCCCGCGGGCGGTCTTCATGTCGGCCACCCCAATGACCGGGAGCGCCGCGGAGGTCGTCGACCTCCTCAACCTCCTTGTCCCCCGGTCCGCCCTCCCCGGCGGGGCCCCCCTGCGCCGGGCCGATTTCTTCACGCGGACCACCTCCCCCGCGGCTTCGTCCGACAACGACAACGACAACGACAACGACAACGACAACGACAACGACAACGACAACGGCGTCGGCGTCAGCGTCGGCAACGATACCGATACCGGCGTCGGCAGCAAGACCAGCGACGAGACCGGCGACGGCGAACCGCGGCCGTCGTCGACTTTCGTCGTCTCGCAGCTGCGCGAGGGGGCTCTCGCCAAGATCGCCCACCTCGCGGCCGGGCGGGTGTCGTTCCTCCTGGACAGCGACCAGGGCTCGTACCCGCGGCGCATATTCGACGGCGACGAGGTGCCGGGGGTCCCCTATTTGCGGCTCACGATGTGCGCGATGGCGGGCTTCCACGCTCGCACGCTTGCCCGGGAGCAGTCAAGCGCCGGTACGGCTTCGGCGAACCTAGCCGCTAATGCGTATGCGCTGTACGACATGGTCTTCCCGAATCCTGAATTTGCGCCAGACGCCGCGATGACCGGGGACGTGAGCACATACGGGCTCTTCCGTTCGGGCGAAACGCCGACGAAGCTCCTCCAGGCGAGCGCCGAGTGGCGGACGGCGGCCGGGGTCATCGTCGAAAAAGGGGTCGAGGCCGGCGTCGCGTCCGGCACCTATGTTATCTCTGGGAGCTTCCTCGAGCTCGAGAACCTCGCCTTCTACAACGCGAAAGCCGCCAGGGTCATCGCCGACACTATTGCCGCGATCCGCGCCGGGCCTGGGAAGATCATGATCTACCACAACCGCGTGCGCATGTCCGGCGTCCTCTTCTATCAGGAGGCACTCAAGATGAACGGGATAATCGATGAGGTGTCCGCGCCCATCGATTCGACCCTCTGCGCCGTCTGCGGCGTCGCCCGGCGCAGCCACGCGGACGCAGGCACGGGCGCGGGCACGGGCACAGACACGGGCGCGGGCACGGGCACGGGCGCGGGCACTCCTTCCGCCGGGCCGCCGTCCCACGCGTACACGCCGGCGCGGTTCGTCGTCGCCCACAGCGACATTGATCGCGTCCTGATGCAGCGCAGCCTCTCCCGGTTCAACAGCCCCGCAAATGCGCAAGGGTACGGGTTCCGCGTCGTCATCGGCAGCCAAATCATCGAGGAGGCGCTCAACTTCCGCGCCGTACGCCATCAGTTTATCATGTCGCTCCCCACCGACTACCCGACGCTCATCCAGGTATTCGGCCGGCCTGTCCGCAGGGACTCGCACGCCGGGCTCCCCGAGGAGCAACGGAGCGTCCACGTCCGGATATACGTGTCGGCCTGGCCGGACGGCCGTACCTCGCCCGAGCTCCAGCGGTACATCGACAAGGGCCGGGAGTACCTCGTCATCCAGGAAGTCGAGCGGGCGCTCCGGATCTACGCCATAGACGGGTTCTCTAATTACCTCCGGATCCGCGCCGCCCTCCAGTCCGGGCCCGGCGGGGACCTGCGCGCGAGCCTCGACTCCCTCCCGTACACCCCGCTCGTCGGGCCGGGCGACGCCCCTCGTTTCCCGCCGCAGGACGCCACGTTCGACGCGTACGGGTACGGCGACCGGGAAGTGGCGACGATCGAAATGGTGTGCCGCGCCTTATTCCGGGCGCGCCCCGTGTGGACCTACGCCGACCTGTGGGCCGCCGTTCGGTCGGGGGCCGTCCGCGGGGCGAACTACGACGCATCGCTCTTCGCTGAAGAAAATTTCGCGCTTGCCCTCGAGAACCTCGCCCGCCCGGTGGGGGACCCGCCGACCTGCGTCGCGCGGGCCGGGCAGTTCTACGTCGCTGCCCGTGCGGACGCGGCCGGGGCGGCCCTCGATATCGAGAGCTACATTCGCGAGCCGGTGGGCGCTCCCATCGGGCGCCCGCAGACGGTCGCCGTCAGGGTCGCCGATTTCCTGCGGGAGTCACAGTCCGGGCGCAACTTTGCGATCCGCCTGCGCGAGTTCGAGGCGAGGTACCTCGGCCAGGGGGCGGCCTCCCCCCCGGTCGAGCTGGCCCTCATCGAGTACGGGGCCGAGTTCCACTATGCGCTCATCCAGCGGCTCATCACGGAAGCAAAGGTCACCCGCGACGATGCCCGCGTGCGCGGCATGTACCGCCGGTTCCGGATCGCCGTTACGGTCGCCGACGCTGCGTCGGCGGCGCGGTCCTTCCGTGGCGCGGCGAAGTACCGTGACCCAGATGCGCTGGTCGGCTACGTTAGGCCGGACGCGGTCTCCCTTTACGACGGCGCGGCGTCATCCTGGTACAACGCCCCCCTTGCCGAGTTCGGGATCGGGCGCCGGCACCGCGAGAATGACATCGTCGTCGGGTTTGTGGTCAGCGTCGGCGACAGGGGGCGGGTCGGGGCGCCGAGCCACTATGCGGCCGATATGTTCAACGCGACCGGCACAGAGGCTCGTTTCAAGCTTCGTCCCCCGATGCACAAGCTCAGCGCGAGCATCGCGGAGCGGAGGGGCGGGAAGAAGGCCGATGCCCGCTCCCTGGCCAGGGGAGCAGTGTGCGAGACCCGGCCCCGCGAGGAGTTGCAGTACTACGTGCGCCGCCTTCGGGAGATACTCTCCCGCACAGGCCGCGCGGTCCCTACGGGCGGGGGGGTGTGGCAGGGTCGCCTCGAGCCGGAGCGCACTCGCGCGCGCGACGTCGACGAAAATAGCAACGGCGATGACTATGGCAGCGGCGATGACTGCGGCTGCGGCGAGCGCAAGCCGCGCGCACATACATACCAGCAGAGAGAGGCCGCCGGGGGAGGGCGTGCCCAGGAAGGCGCGCATCGTAGTGTGCAGATCCGCCCGAAAGGGGAGCACGCCCCAAACCAGACCGGCAGGAACATCCAAAGGAAGAACCATTCGGCGAGCGATATGTGTGACGCGGTGCGTCTCCACCTGTTAGCCCTCGAGGAGCAAGCCAGATCGGCGGAAAACGGAATGATGAGCGGCATCCGCTGGCTCTATCTGTTTAACGACAGCCCGCCGACGATATCGGCCCTCACGGGAAAGTAATCGCCGCGCGGAATTGAACCGCGATAAATAATCGCATACCGTGGCGGCGATGGGGTATGAAAAGGTCTTCGACGTGACGCTCAATATCCAGAACCCGATCAACTTCTGCGCCGACAAGGACCGGGCCGTGCGGCAGGCGCTGCAAAGCCAATACGTTGGCCGCTGTTACAAGGGGGCCTTCATCTGTAGGGTGAAGGAAATTCTCCAGACGTCCGAGGTCGAGATCGTAAAGACAAACACGAGCGGGGCCGGGGTCATAAACGTTCAGTTCCTCGCCGAGGTAAACGTGCTGGCGGCGGGCGACATCCTTGTCGGGGTGACGGTCGTCAACGTCAGGCAGATGGTTACAGGCTTGTTCGACCCGCAAGATAATACACGCGCGAAGGTCCTGGTCAGTCTGCTCGCCACGCCGGAAACCGGCACGATCATCGCTCAGCAAAAGATAGCCGTCCAGCTCCAGACGGTGGTCCACGAGCCACTCAAGGAATACGTCGTCGCTGTCGGGAAGCTCCTGGTCTGCGAAGAATCCGCGCCGGTCTATCGGCTTCGGGGCACTCTTGACAAGGGGGCGCGGACCGAGCTGCTTCCGATCCTCGAGAACATCGACCGCGAGCTCGTGGCACGCGCAAAGCTCGTCGGGAGTCGGATGCGAGATGTCTGGCTGTTCGAGCTCCTCCTGTACCGCTATAGGAGCACGGCGATGGGGCGCGAGGTGGACCAGGAGGCCCCAAGTGGGGACCCGAATGTTCCCGCCTGGATGGGCCCGGGGTTCCACGCCCCGAACGGGGGCTCGCAGCAGCGGAATGTCCTCGACATCGTGCGGCGCGTGGTCGCCGGCGACGAGGTGATGCGGATCGATGGGCTCTGGTCCCGGAGCCTCGACCTCTATCAGTCATCGCCCCTGGTGTCTTGGGCCCCGGACGGCAAGGCGCCGGAGGCATGGGGGGAGGCGATCGATGGCTCGGTCCGAGCCGCGTTCGCGGAATTCCTCAGCAGGATCTTGAAATACCTCGTCGCTGTCAGGGAGATGGTCGAGCTCTACGACACGAACGAATCCATGAGCAGCCACCGCAATATCTGGTCGGCCATGCGGCACTCGCAGCAGTTGCTCCACTAGCGGTAAAACGCGGCCCCCATTTTGGAGAAGGGTCCCCTTTCGGACAAATGAGCACTAACGGGGGGGGCCTCATCGAAAGGGAGGCGGGGAGCCGGAGGGACACGGGGGGCCGGAAGGACACGGGGGGCCGGAGGGACGCGCCAGAAGCGACGACGGTCGCGGCCCCGAAGAATACGCCCACGGTACGCCGCCAGATCTCATATATTCTCGAAAACGCGAAGTACCTCAACCGGAACGCAAGGCTTACCATCTTGAACACGGTGATGGCCAGGGTTGAAGACTATGAGCTCGAGCTCGAGTCCGATCGCGATCTCAAACGCGAGCGCGAGCACGACCGCGCACACGGGCGCGACCCCGAGCCCAAACACGAACGCGAACGCGAACGCGACCCCGAGCCCAAACACGAACGCGAGCCCTTCAGATCTGCGGACATCATCAAAGATATCTCCACCGGAGCGAATAAGGAGGTCAACATTGATCTCGACAAGTTTTCCCAGATAAGCGAAGCTGGGCTATTATGGATCTATCAGTTCACCCAGCTGCAGGTCGAAGCGCTCAACCAGCCAGCCACCACAAAGACGGTCACGCACACGGTCACGCACACGGTCCGCCAGCAGTAGATGGCGCGCCCTTTTTCGGCGAGCTGAACGCCACCGGCCTATATACATCCGGCCGCACCGCCGATGAGCACACTGACACAAGCACAAGATCTCCTCCTCGCGTACAATGGAGAGTTCACGGGATTTACCTCGGTTAACCAAATGGCGTTCCCGCTTGAGCCGGAAGGCCGTTTGGCGCTTCCAGCTGTCGGAGCCCTAGGCGGGACGAGGGAGCCCGATGGGTACTACGATGACTTCCTGTCTCACCTCGACCAGTTTACGTCGGGGGTCACTGGGGGAGGTCAGCCGCCGCTTGACTGGAAAGCTGTCGTCGTGGCGATGGATGATCCGGACGACAGCGACTACGACTATGACTACGATAGAGACTATGACCGCGACGAGAACGACCGTGGCGGGA
>CAYUOL010000016.1:18398-38748 GCA_964446345.1 uncultured Iamiaceae bacterium
ACGACCGCGACGAGAACGACCGCGACGAGAACGACCGCGACGAGAACGACCGCGACGAGAACGACCGCGATAAGAATGAGCGCGATCATGACGAGAGCAGCCGCAACGAAAATGGTCACCCTAATGATAACGTTCAGGACCCCTACGGCGACGGCCGCCAGGAGATAAACGGAGATTCTTTCTGGGATAAGTGGGTCGTGCCGGCAGACCAGGAGGGGGCTTCTCCCTTGGCCCCGAAAGTGAAGCATGTTACATTCGCAATCGAGACCCATGGCGGGAGCCGGAGTGACAATACTGCGCAACCGAACGAAATAGACATCAACAATATGATCGCTAGCCTCGACGCCGACTGGCGGATGGGCGGTCCGACGGATACCTTTGGAGGCGAACTTACCGAAGTTGAGGACAATGATCTGCCTACAGTTGCAAAATCTTATGGTGACGAGAACGGCGATGAGAACGGCGACGAGCGCGGCGACGAGCATGACGACGAGAATGATGACGAGCGCGGCGATGAGAACGACGATGAGCGCGGCGACGAGCGCGGCAACGAGCGCGGCAACGAGCGCGGCAACGAGCGCGGCAACGAGCGCGGCGACGAGCATGACAACGATCGCGGCGACGAACGCGGCGACGAACGCGGCAACGATCGCGCTCGCCATAGGGCCGATCGCGATGATTGCTTCCTCATGTCTTGTGTTGTCCCCATGGAGAACGCATGAGGGGCCCCGCATTTTGGAGACAGAGGCAACACCATATGCAAACAGCCAGTCCACGCAAATGGCGAACACCGATAGCAATTTCGTTTACGACGAAATCCCGGTGGACGTGAAGACTTCAAGCTCAAAAAGAGCCACCCCAGAAGAGATCGTCGCGCTGGGCGAGAAGATATGGAAAGAGATCCAAAACTCGGGAATAGCGGCGGAAGATGAAAAAGGGAACGACAGCCTCCTGGAGACGCTCCAGGAAAAGTACAAAGACTTCTCCACAAGCTTCCCGATTATCATGCGCTTCATGGTCCAGATGCGTAAATTCAATAAAAAAGCCCTGCTCAAATATCTGCGGCTGCACGCCACGTCTAAGTTGGCTTCAGAGGATGAATTCCTCGAGCTTCAGGCAGAGTACCTCGTCCTCCTGTACCGCGAAACACACCCTCATCCCAACGAAGCATACATCAAGGAGTACCGCAGGGTACTGATCGACCGGCTCAAGGATGAATCCCGAGCCTTTAAAGAAATCAGTAAAGCTGTTGAGGAAGATCAGGCGAAACGGGATGCCGCTTACGACGAAGATCGCCGCAAACGACTACACGCGTATATCACCAATCTCAAGCAGGCGAACGGCCCAGGGCGCCCTCCCGTCAGCGGGAAGCCCACGGAGGGGTCCAAATCATGAGCTCACGTCGAGGCGGAAACAGCCCGCAGGGCCGACCCATTTCCGAAAACTGGCGTAAATTTAGGCTGTCGTATAGGATGCCACTTTTGCAGACGGACGGAAGGCCAATAGCTCTCGCCGACGTCGCTCGCGAGATTGATCTGCTGCTCGGCTCGATCGGCCAGATGTCAAGCCTCCTGCGGCTATACGCTGGCGAGGGGATGACGCCCCAGGCGAGGCCGAATCTCGAAAAGCTCCAAGAAAGAGCGGCCTCGATCCGCATCATGCGCAACTTTCACGCAGAGCTTCAGCGCATGATGGACGCTACCGCCAAGAGCAGGGCTGAGGTCGAGAACCTCCACCGCGTCGAGCTCCAGAACGTTCAGGAGCAGGTCGAACGCGCCCAACTCCGCTTGCCGGCGCGCCGCCCAATAATTCAGCTAGGGCGCTCGCCCCAGGCGCCGAGGCTCGATGCTTGGGCCAACCCCCCACAGCTCTCAGCAGTGCCAACACCAGCCGCGTCCGTAACGCTACCGGCTGCCGCGCCAAAGCAAGAGTCCCAGTGGAAAAAGGCCCAGAAGTTAGGCCAAAGTCCTATCCCGCGGGCATTGCAGCGGAAATCATCAGGACCTATGTCCTCATCAGGACCTATGTCCTCATCAGGGCAGTCGCCCCCCGCGGTTCCTGGCGGCGGTCCGCCAGTGCGCCAGGCCGTTCGGGTCGCGGCGGACCTCGAACTCACATTAGACGCGGTCATCCTGGAGCCGGGGGAGTCGGACACCGTGGCCGACATCTATATGGCCGTGGCGCCCGGGGAGGTGTACTATATCCCCCGGTGGAACCACTTTGCGATTCGGATCGGGGCGCACGTCCTCCACGGTAACCTGGGAAAAATATATGCAAGCAACCCCCGCAGTCGCGTGCGCCAAAAACCGGAACGGGTCCGCGAATGCCGCAACAAACATTGCACTCGCGAATCGTGCGGATTCTACCATGACCCGGCCCTATATGAGGGGTCGATGGACGTTCGTAACTTCACGGCCGCCTCGTGGAACTTCGCCCCGATCGCCGAATGCACCGGGTATGGGACTCGCCGCATCGGGTCGGCCGAGAGCGTCGAGGCGGACCTCCGTACAATTTCAGCAGCTGACGCGCGGCTCTTTCTGAGCCAGGTCGCCCATGATATTCTGATCGCCCTCATTGTGTTGCAAAATATGCCCGCCGATTAGTGGTCAGCCTTCCCCGGGGGGCGGGCCGTGAGGAGGTTCGTGCTTCTCTTGTTGGTGCGTCGGGGTTGCCTTTTGTTTTCGAGGATGCCGGCCCGCCACGGATGCCTGTACGGGACCCCCTGGCCCATACGGTGGTTTGTGGGCCTGAAATAGTGGGGGGATAGTGGCCGCCCCTTTTGCGGCGCAACTGGCGGCGCGGCAGCTGGCAGTGTGGCTTGCGGTGTGGCTCGCGGCGCGGCAAGCGGCGCGGCTGGCGGTGTGGCTCGCGGTGTGGCTTGCGGTGTGGCTTGTGATGCGGCTTGCGGCGCGGCTGGCGGCGCGGCTTGCGGCGCGGCTGGCGGCGCGGCTGGCAGTATGGCTGGCGGTATGGCTGGCGGCGCGGCTGGCAATGCGGCTGGTGGTGCGGTAGTCGATGCGGCTGGTGGTGCGGTAGTCGATGTGGCCGGCGATGTGGCCGGCGATGTGGCAAGCGATGTGGCAAGCGATGTGGCGAGCGATGTGGCCGGCGCCAGAGCCGCGAAGTGAGGGGGCGGGAATGCTCCCCGGCGTGAAGCCCAGCGCCCCCGCATGTAAGTTTTGAACAGGCGAAAGGCCGGCGCGATAAGAGATTGGAGCCGCTTGTCCGGCCCGTCAATGAAGCGAACCCCCTCGATGTCGTACCAGCGCATCTCGCTCACCTCGCACATATGGGAAATCTCGCGGAGGACCGGGCGACTCTGATCAAGCTGGCTGCTCTGGCTGAGGTGCGGGTTGGCCGCCGCGATGAAATACTCGCACACATACTGGACCCCGGCGCTGACATAGCTCACGTGGCGCTTCACGCCCGGGAGAATCCTGTAATTATTCTTGCTGATCCCGGTCTCCTCCCGGAGCTCGCGAATCGCGCAGATGATATCAGACTCGCGGGAGCTGTTCTTGCGGCCTTTCGGTACCTCCCAAAGCAGGGGGGCCCCGCCCCTTGCACGGCGGACAGCGTCGGTAAGCCATGCGCCGCCGTCGTCCCGCATGAAGGTCGACTGAAATTTGGCGGCCCGCTTGTTGTAGTTCTCGCGCTTCTCGCGCGACAGCCAGATGCGATACCACATCTGCTCGAAGTTCAATGAAATGATGTCCAGGAGCTCTTCGGTCGTCATGCTGTTCAGGAGTGTCGTGACGCTGCTCAGCGAGGAGGGGGTCCCGGTGCGGCCCCGGTACCGGCCATGCACGAATTCGGCAAACGCATACGTGTACCGCTTGCGAACGAGGAGCACTTGGGTGCGGCCCGACCCCGCGTCCAGCCGGCACAGAATCACTCCGATGGATGTCTTTAGCGGATGGCGCGCCCCTGCCACCGACGGGAGCCCCCGTCGGCCAGGCTCATGGTCGGGACCGCGACCGTTGTGGGGCGCGGCGTCGCCCGTCGTGAAGCCCTTCTTCATCCGGCACAGGTCGGGCTTATTTTTTTCGGCGTGTCGCTCCAATCGGCTGTTGGCGATTTTGCGCCCGCTTCATACCGCCCTCCATGGCCGATAGCGTCCCGATAGATGGCGGCTCCCGGCGAAACACAGGCTGGTTCGCCGGCCGCGAAGCCGTCAGAACGCCCATCCGATTTCGGGAGCGCGTCATTTCGATGTTCCGCGACCCGCGAAACATCCAGTACCTCAGGTCGCTCTTCGAGCGCAACTACCCCAGGGGCGCCCTGCGAAACTTCGCCATCGAGACCCTCGACGACGCCGTTTACAGTTTCTCGACGGCCGGCGAGGGGCGCGCTTACGACATCCTCGCGAGCGACCCCGTCGCCCAGCGGGGGGCGGCGTCGAGGAGCGCCAGCGCATGGAGCGAGGTTCGCCGCTTGAACCTGGCCTTCTTCCAGGACCGGCTCGCCTTCCTGCGCGACCAGGCCCACATCATCGACCGCCGCGCCCCGCGCGACGGAATCTCGGAGGACGAGGAGCCGTACCACATCCGCATGTTCACGAGCGACAGCCTCCGCCCGCCCGGCCTCGAGCACCTGAACACCCCGGGCCCCCTCTACGCTCTCCGCGAAGACCAGTCGACATGGACGGCCCGCCACTCCTCGCCGCGGCAACGGGAGACCTTCTCCGGCCAGCGGGCCGCGCCCAGCTCGGTCCCCCGGGGCCCGAGCCCGGCGGACGCCTTTGTCCACGGGGAGGACGACGCGCCCTGGGATGGCGGCGACCCGAACCGGACGCCGGAGCAGGCAATGGCGGAGTACTGGGGGGATGGCTGGACGGTCTCGGAGACAATGACCGGCGCCCCCGAGACGATGGGCCAGGGGTATGGCGCCGACTACGGCTGGGGGGGCGCCTGGAAAGAAAATGGCGGCACCCGCTTCATGCGCCGCGAGACGATCCCCTTCTGGCAGTTCGGCGGGCGCGAAGGCTATGATTACGACATCGAGGAGAACCTCGGCACGATGGCGCGCGAGCTTGACGGCCATGTCCGCCGGTGGGATATGGATCGCGTCCGCAACCCCCGCGGCCAGGAGTACCGGCGCTATGGCCCCCGCACAGGCCACGTTGTTTAACGAGCGCCGCCGTCAGGCGCCGCACACTTTTCGGTAGTTGTCCCAGCTGAGCGTGAGGACGCCCCCGGCGACGTCAAAACCATTCCGGGCGTACCACTCCTCCGTGCCCGGGACGCCGGCCCGTATCTGGACCCGGATCGGCCTCCGGGCGGCGAGGCGGTCGAGCCAGATCTGGTCGTCGCGGAATTCTTTCCCTTTGTCGCCCTCGGGGTCTTCCTCGGCGAAGTAGCTGCTGACGAGGTACGCGTAAACGGCGCGCAGCAGGATGCCGCGATTTGCACGGTGGGCGTCACCGCCGCCGCGGCTGTCACCGCCGCCGCGGCTGTTACCGCCGGCTCCACGCTCCATATACTTCGCTGGGCGTGCTTTCCAAATAAGGGCCGGGCGTGCCCCGAATAAGGGCCCGCGCGGGTCAGATGGGGCCGGGCGTGCACCCGACGTGATCGGCCTGGACGCCGACGGCCATGTGGATCGCAACCCTAGCCTTCGCGGCGTTAAAGAACCACCCGATCTCACTCCCGGGCCCCCCCTTTTCCAGCGCGTATTCGGGGCAGATGAAGCCGACGAGGCCCGCGACCGGCACGTACATCGATATGCAGCCGAACCCCCCCCCTGCTATGACAGCGGCCTGGGGCGCCGGGGGCGGGGCGGCGACCAGGGTGCGCGCGTCGTGGATCTCGACCGCCGGCACGCGGCCGCTGCCCGCCAGCTTGAATACGACCGGCGCGTGCTGCGGGTGCCAGCGCGTCGGGTACGGGACGCAGACCACGGGGATCCCACGCTCGTGCAGGGCGCCCACGTGCGCCCAGCACCCGGGCGGAACACGGACGTCGACATTGACGAACCACACGATATCGATCTTTTTTTCGGCCGCGTATCTTATGAGCCGTACCCGTTTGAGCATAAGCCCGCAGGGGTTCTTCCCGTGCGCCCCCCCCGGCAGGTCGTACCACCGAACGGTCACCGCCTCGACACGGGCCGCGGCGCAGGCCTCGAGGGCCGCGGTGTCTTTTTCTCTGACCGCGGCGACCCGGACGAACCGCGCCCCCGGGTTCGCGGCGGCGACTCGGTCGATGGCCTCCGTCCACCCCGCGACCAGCAGCGCGTCCCGGCCGACGAGCGGCGTCGCGACCAGCACGGAGGGGAGGGGCACGCCGTTCTTTTCCTTGGCAGGCGGCGGGTCCATGGCGGATCAATGGGGCTCCCGCCGCGGCTCCAAAATGGGCGGCCGAAGCCGCGGCTCCGAGAGCGGCCGAAGCCGCGCACCGAAAGCGGCCTCAACACGACGAACCTGCGTGTCGGCCGCTGCACTCGCCGGGAACCCCGGCCTCCCGTATCGCGGCGAAAATGTCCGGCGTGTGGTTGTACTTGTGGGCGAATGCCACCCCGCACACGCGGCACACATAGTGCGTGTGGCGCGGCATTTGTGGATCGAAGGGGCAACTGCCACACCGCAGAACCCGGTCGGCGCCCCGCGGATCACCGGGGTCGAGCCAGGGGACCGGCGCGTGGTCAGCGCCGCGGCCGGCAAGACAGAACTGGGCCGTCTCCCCGCGAACCCAAAAGTGGGCGTCCCCGTATCCTCTGCCGTTCACGTCGCTCTGACTCTCCCGCGGTCTCGACATCGGCCGGCTGATCCCTGGACGGCCCCGCGTTCAAAACGGCCACGGGCGCGCAAAAAGACCTGCGGCGTGGTGCCCGGACCCGCTACTTGTCCCGGCGGAACACGACCTCCCCGTACAGGGAAAGGTACTCCCGGTCGCCGGCCGTAAGCATGTCGGCGACCGTCCGGTTACGGATCTCGAACTCGGGGATCAGGCTCGCGGCGGAGGCGGAGGTAACCTGCGAGAATCCGCGGGCGCCGAACTCGGCGGCGAGGACCTTCTGGTTAACAAGGAATTCTTCGTAGTACCGCCCGTCGCTGAACGGGAGGAGGACGCCGATGCGCTGGCCGGCCGCCTCGAGGGTGTCGCTCCGGTACATCCGTTTCAGGGAGTATTTCAGCGACTCGGACTCGCGGATGTCCCAGGTGCCGCCCTCGGGGATGCCGCCCGCGCGGAAGAGGGCGTGCACCGCCTCGCCGACGAGGATCGTCAGAACCACGAGGCCTCCTACCTTGACCGCGGCCCGCGCGAGGGCGATGAAGTTCCGCATCGACTCGACGCTGCCGAGGAAGTAGTGGACGGCGAGATTGCAGACGACGGCATCGGCCATCGTGGGGCGGAGCCCGACGATCTTCAGGCGCTCGAGCGTCTCGGTGTACGGCTCCGAGAGGTCGGCGAGAACGACGTGGACCGCCGTCTTCCCGCGGTGCGGGCCGGCGCTCCTCTTGGCGGCGATGTCGTGGCGGCGCCGCACGAGCTCGGCGATCGCCGCCCGGTCCCGGTCGACGGCGACGAGGTGCTGGACCTCGGCCTCGAAGAACCGCCCGAGGTCCTGGCCCTTCCCGGCGCCGAGGTCGAGGACCCACGACATATGCTTCAGGTCGCTGGTGATCCGCCGGGTTTTCATGAAGCTGAGCATGGCCGTCTGCGCCCGGTAAACCCCGGACTTCTCGCGGGCAAAGTAGTCCGTGGAGGGCCCCTCCCACAGCTGCTCGACCGGGAAGGGGTCGATCGTGTTGAGCCAGGTGAGCTCGGCGTGGTGGTAGTTGTTGCCGAAGTACCGCTTCGTCAGGAGGTCCCGCCGGCGGTCCTCGCGGACGCGCACGACCTCCCACTCCACGAAGCCGCGGGCCGTCGCCGGCCCGCCGCAGCGCGCCTCGACAACCTTCCCGTCGATCTCCCCCGCGGGCGAGGCGTCCGGGTGGTGGTAAATATAGGCCATCGGGGCGTCGCTCGGCGAGAACTGGATCGGGAAGTACGCCCCCCCGCCGCGGTCGCCCCGCCGCGCGGCGCCGGTCGCGCCGAACAGGTCCGTGTAGCCCGGGCACGGCTGGAGGCCGAGGCCCTCGTACATGCCGGCGGCGACGCCGACGAAGAAGAAGTAGATCTTGTGGCCCGGCTTGTCGATGAAGGGCTCGCGGCCGAGGACGGCGCTGGGGGCGCGGCGGGCGAGGAAGTCGATCGTGTTGTCGCGCGCGCTCTTCCACTTGTAGTTTTTCGTGCCGTCGTAGGGGGCCCCGGGCTTGACGAAGATCAGCCCGTCGATCGCGTACGGCCGCGCCGCCTCGTACACGCTGCGGATCACGCGCTCAAGGTCGCGGGGCGTGTCCGCGGTGATGTGGCTGTACGGCTTGACGACTGCCGGCAGCCCGGCGTCGCGGAGGATTTTCACCGCCTCCGGGAGCCGGGCGAGCCGCTTCTCGAACACGTCCTGCGTGACGTCCTCCCCCGCGACGGCGATGACGTCGAAGGCGTAGAAGGTGCCCCCGCTGGCGGGCTCGCCGACGAGCTCGCCGTCGACGATCGTGTCCCCGATGTACCGCGGGTTGAGCGCCACGGGGAGGGGGCGCGTCGCCATCAGGCCGGGCCCCGCCGGCGACCGCCCGCCCGGGCGCTCCGGCGGGGGGGGCACCGTCATCGGCGGGTACTGGGTGAGGCTGTCGGCGACGATGCAGCCGGCGCCGTCATGCAGGAGAGCGATGGCGCGCTTCCCGTCGGCCTTGTCCGTCAGGTACATGTCCCGGGGCGGGTAGATGTCCCGGTAGTCGGCGCGCGTGATCGTGATCGCCTGCGGGAGGAGGTTCTTCAGGCCGAGCTCGTGGCGGAACTGCTGGAGGATGCCCGGCGCCCTGGCGACGTGCTGCGCGACCCGGAAGATCGCGCTTTGCATCGCCGCCTCGCGGACGTGCTCCGGGTTCGCGAGTCGCAGGACCGCCGCCGCGGCGGCCGCCACGTCCCCGGGCCGGATCGAGTCCCGGGCGTCCTCGGGGCCGAGGAACTCGGCCTCAACCTCGTACCGGTACAGCGCGCGCGCGGCGGGATTCATGTCGTCTTTGAGCCCCAGAACGGCAAGGAAGTTCGCGACGGTCATTTCCGGCGTCGTGCGGAACATCCGCGCGACGATCGTCGGGAGTTCCTGGGCGTTTCCGCCCGCCAGCCGGCGGGTCACCGTCATGTCGACCCGCCACTGCAGGGCCGCCTTCGGCTCCGACACGCCGACCAGGGTGAGCGGGAAGCTTGCCCGGGCTTTCACGCGGATGATCGCGCCCTCGTCGCTGCTGAACTCGCTCGGCTCGGGCCGCTCCGAGCTCAGGGCGACGATGTACGAAGGTCCGCCGCCCGTCTCGAAACGGACCGGCAGCACGAGGGGCTCCTTGTACGTGTACCGGTCCCCCGCCCGCTTCCCGGACTCGAATAAGATCTCCCGGATCCACATCGGGCGGGGGTGGCGCTGCCCGCCCTCCTGGCGCCCCGTGTGGACGTCCATGATCGAGCTCACCATCTGGGTGATGGCCCCCTCCCCGACCGGGACAGGGTCGCCGGTGGGCCCCTTTTTGGCCACCAGCGAGCTGTAGATTGTGGCGAAGGTCTCGTAGGTTAGGTCCTGGAGACGGATTTCGAGCTCGGGCGTCGCCTTCGTTTGGCCGGCGGCCAGGGCGCTGGCCTCGCGCCGATACTGCGTGATTACGCTTTCGAGCGTCGGCTTTGCGTTTGCCATCGGGCGCGGCGGTCGTATAACGGGGCCGTATATTATTCAATTTCGTGCGGCGCGCGCTCCGGCGATTTGAACCCGGCCCCCCCATGGCATACGGCATGGCTTCGCAGGCGGTCCACATCCCGAATATGCTGGAAGCGATCAGCGACGGCACGGTCCCCGGGCGGCTCTCGGACGACCGTAGCGAGTTCGTGTTTCCGACGCTCGCGTACACCGGCGCCCGCGGCGCCACCCACCTGTGGACGATCCGCGTCGGGCTCGTCCGGGACGCCGACGCCGGCGGCGACGAAGAGGAGGAGGAGGGGCCGATCGCGATCGAGGATGAGATGCTCGACCAGCCCTGCGCCGACCTCACCGGGTACAAAGCGGTCATCACCGTCGAGTCCCTGCAGGTCAAGGGGAAGGTCCGCGACGTCGTCCCGACGTACGTCAGCGCCGGCAAGAACCTCGGGAAAGCCAACGCGACAAACGCGCTTACCCAGGCGATCCGCGACGCGCTCGGCCTGTACAACAAGCAGAAGAAGAAGGCGAACATCGTCGAGCGCGCGGAGACGCCGGACAACGGCGACGGCAACGGCGACGTCGACGTCGACGTCGACGTCGACGTCGACGACCTCCTCGGCACCGGCGAGGAGCCCCCGGTGTTCGACGCGAGGCCGCCCCCGATGCTCGTCAAGAAGATCGGCGAGTCGAGAGAGGCGACGCTGACGCCGGCCGTGTTCGCCAAAGGGGTGACGGTTCAGCGGAAGTACAACGGGGTGCACTTCGTCGCGTACGCGCGGACGGGCCCGAAGGGCCAAAAGACGCTCGTGCGATACTCCCGCACCGGGACCGAGATCCCCGGCCAGGACCACATCGCGACGGAGCTCCTCAAAATGCTCGAAACTGTCCCCAAGATTCGCCCCGGCGAGTATGAGACGCCCACCAGGCCTAATGCCGCGGCGAGCGCGGCGTTCCAGTCCCTTGCGGCAAAAGACCGGAAAATCCTCGCGGCCTACGGCGCCGACTCTGAGACGGACGACCCCTGCCCGTACTTCGCCGGGGAGCTGTACGTCCACGGGAAGAGCCTCAACTGGATCTCGGGCCAGGCGCGCCGCGGCGACGACGCCGGGGAGCTCCAGTTCCACATATTCGACGTCTTCTTCCCATACGCCAAGGCCGCCGGCCACGACATGCCGAGCCGGGCCCGCCAGGCGTATCTCGCCGCCTTCTTCAAGGCAGCCGACGACGCCGGCACCCCCCACCCACACGTCGTCCCCGTGGAGAACTTCCCGGCCCGCAGCATGGACGAGCTCAATGCGCTCGCGAAGCGGTTCCTGCAGGAGGGCTATGAGGGGGCGATCGCGCGTAAGGACGACGCGGGATACCGGTACTCGTACAGTAACTATCATAGCGCGAACCTCGTGAAGATGAAGCCCGTGTTCGACGCGGAGTACCCGGTCGTCGGGTTTACTCAGGGGAGCCGCGGGAAGGAGGTGGGCGCGATTATCTGGGTGTGCGAGGTCAGCAAGCCGCCGAATCCCCGCGACAAGATGTTCACCGTCGTGCCGAAAGACCTCACATACTTCGAACGGTATGCCCTCTTCAGGTGCCTCAGCGCGCCCGTCACTGACAAGGCCGGAAAAACCGTGACCCGGTTCGAGCGCGACATTAAAGGCCTCCCCCTTACGGTCGAGTTCCGCGAACTGTCGGCGAAGACGGGAAAACCGCTGCAGGCGAAGGGCGTCGCGTTCCGGACGTACGAGGACGGCCCGGCGAAAGACCCGGTACGGGCCCTCCTCGACGAGTGCATCAAGAAACCGAAAAAATGAGCTCACGGGCCGCGTGTCGCCGATGGACGGGATAGCCCGGGCCGTTTTTGGCCCGCAATTGAAGTTGCCCCTGGCACCGTATTGCGCGGCCGGCCCTCTTGCAGGAATGTCAGTCGTTGCGCGCGACGCCATTACCGTGGCGCCCGCCAATAATCACGATGTCGCGATTTGGGGTACCCTGTACGAACGTGGCGCCTGGACGGAGCTGTCAGAATTGACGATCCACGTTCCCGCGCTCGAGCTCTGCATGACCAGGATCTCCGCCGACATCTTTGTTGTGACCGACGCCCCAGCTCTTGAGGTCGCCGGCGCCGGCGGCAGTGGGCCCGGCGCCGGACGGCGCGCGGTGCCGATCCCCGACGGACCGGCGCTGACACTTATTTCACTGCCGAAGGATTTGTTCATCACCCGGACGGGCTATGAAACCATGGACGAAACCGCAGACAGGAATACGAAAGAAGATCTGGATGCTGTGTTTGACGTGTTGGACCGACACTGGACACGGCCGTGGGTAGAGCCCTAACCTTTTCCTACAGGGAAAGAGGCAGGCCGCCTCTGGTATTGCCCGGTTTTGGAATTGAACGGGGAGAGAGGTCTTATCAGGCGCCTACGATGGCAGATATCCGCCCTCGCCCGCAAAACGCGTTTGAGGCGGATCTAACCGGTACGTCCATCAGCGGCATCATGTACAACAGGGCGACCCTGCCCAAAGTCAAATTGGCATTACACATTCCCGACGCCGGGATCGTCCTGGCCCTGGTCAACGACGGCGTAATAGAGGTGGACAACCTCGCCGGATTGTTCATATCGAAAGTAGGGGAAGTGTCGTTATCCCGGGAGATCGTGCGGAGCATCGTTCTGAGGTGCGCCGAAGGATCATTAATCTGCTACGAGAAGGGCAGTTGGTCCGATCAGCTCTTTGACGTGTTCAAGGTATTTACCCCCCGACGGACGGGCGCCAGCCCAAAGTACCCCTTTGTCCCTTGGAGGAATAAATAATGGCCCGGCCGCCATTTTCGGCGGCAGCGGACGTCGCATCAATGCGCTCCGGCAGTGGCCGACGGCGGACACGTATAGCCGCAGCCCAGCCCGCCTGAGCCGCGAGCCGTCGCCATTTTGCCGGCCGGCCCCGCGCGCCGCGATTTTGAACAGTCTGCGCCCGATGTATAGAATACGTCCGCGGCGTGCATGGCAGGCCACTCAACTATCCACCACGTCGGGTTCAGCCCGATCAGCGACGACGAAGCGACCCGCGAAAGCAACGCTGAGATTACGAACTATGAGCTCTTCTCCCCGAACGGCCCCCCGGTCTCGGGCGGCGTGTACGACCTCCGCCTCGGCCCGACGGACATCAAGTACCCGTGCCTCACCTGCGTCCAGGGGCGGAAGGCGTGCCCGGGCCACCGGGGACACATGCCTCTGCGGTTCGCGGTCGAGTCGCCGATCGCGATCCCGGAGATCCGCCGATGGCTCCGGGTCGCCTGTCTCAAGTGCGGCGCGCTCGTCGTCGACGTCGCGAAGTACGCCAGCATCCCGGCGGCGCGCCGCCTGACCGAGGCCGCGACCGCGGTGGTAGACGGGGCCCACTGCGGCCGCTGCGGCGCCGTCCACCCCCGCATCACGAAGGACGACGAGGACCACTTCACCTACTGGGCCGAGCCCCCGGGGCCGGCCGGCGAAAAGCGGGGCGCCCGCGCGGGCCGGGGCGAGAAGCGGGGCGAGAAGCTTTACCCGGACATCCTCGCCACGATATTTGGGCGCATCAGCACGGCCGACGTTGAGGCGCTCGGCCGGCCCGCGACCTCCCACCCGAGCCGGTTCATCCGAAAGGTCCTCAGCTTCGCGCCCAACACGATCCGGCCCGGCGTCCGCAGCTTCGGGGGGGCCGGCTCGAGCTACCACGACAGCACGAACCTCCTCCAGCACTACGTCAAGCGGAACAGCCAGATGCCGAAAACGGTCCCGGAGGCGATGCGGACGCTCGGCGCCGGGCCCGTCGACGGCGAGCTCGACCGGTCGGTGCAGAACCTGCGGCAGATCAACTACGACCTCATCATGGGCTCGAGCAGCACGAGCGTGACCCAGGGCAGCGGCGGGCGCCGCGGCCTCGTCGTGGGCGCCCGGGCCGTCCGCAGCTTCCTGCGCAACCAGCCCCGGAAGGAGGGGCGCATCCGCGGCCACCTCCTCGGGTCGCGCGTCCTCTTCATCAGCCGCAGCACGATCAGCGGCAACTCGAACTACAGCCTCGACCAGGTCGGCATCCCCCTCGAGTTCGCCCGGATCCTGCAGGTCGAGGAGGTGGTCCAGGAGTACAACAAGGAGTTCCTCCTCCCGTTCTTCCTCAACGGCCGCCGCCAGTACCCCGGGTGCACCTACGTCCGCCGCCGCGCGACGCGCGAGGTGCACGACGTCATCAACGTCCGCGACGAGAGCCTCGAGGTCGGCGACGTCCTGTTCCGCGACCTCATCGACGGCGACGTCGTGTACTTCAACCGCCAGCCGACCCTCGAGCGCTCGTCGTTCGGGCTCCACCGCGCCGTCATCATCCAGGATCCGGCCGTCCACACCTTCCAGTTCAACGTCTCCGCCTGCGAGTGGTACAACGCCGACTTCGACGGCGACCAGATGAACCTGTGGGCCCCCCGCGGGGCGGGCCCCCGCGCCGAGGCGATCGTCCTCTCCAGCGTCGCCAACAGCTTCATCAGCACCAAGACGGGCGGCCCCGTCAACGGCCAGGTCCAGGACTCGACCGTCGGGTCCGCCGAGCTCACGCGGACGGGGGTCCTCATCGACAAGTACCACGCCATGAGCCTCTTCGCCACGGCCGGGGGCGACCCGCCCCGCTTCGACGCCGACGCCCCGGGCCACCTGTACACCGGCCGGGACATCGTCTCCCTCCTCGGCGCGCGGGCCCCCATCAACTACCGCCGCCAGCCCAGCAGCTTCAGCGACGTGTACGCCCCCTTCATCCCGTACGACAAAAGCGAGACCCTTACCGTCATCGAGCAGGGCACCCTCGTCCAGGGCGTCCTCGACAAGAAGGCGATCGGCGCCAAAGCCAGCGGCGGCGTCTTCCACCTCATCAGCCGCGAGTACGGGGCGCAGCGCGCCCTCGACATGATCTTCGCGCTCCAGCAGATCGCCCTCCAGTTCCTCCGCTTCCGCGGCTTCACCGTCAGCACCGCGGACCTGCTGCCGAACCCCGAGGCGCTCGAGCAGATCCGCGCGCTCGTGTCGAGCGTCGTCCTCGAGGCCGACGTCATCACCGGCCGCCTCCTGCGCGGCGAGATCGTCCCCCCCATCGACAGCACCGTCCACGAGTTTTACGAGCGGATGCAGCGCGAGGCGCTTAAGGTGAACGAGAGCGAGATCCTGCGCTGGGTCCTCGGCTCGATCCGGCCCGACACCAACGGGTTCTTCCGCATGATCGCCGTCGGCTCGAAGGGCAACAACCCGAACTTCATCCACGTGTCGGGCGTCATCGGCCAGACGACCATCAACGGCGAGCGCATCGCTGAGCAGTTTG
Source organism: uncultured Iamiaceae bacterium (assembly GCA_964446345.1). Classification (GTDB taxonomy): domain Bacteria; phylum Actinomycetota; class Acidimicrobiia; order Acidimicrobiales; family Acidimicrobilacustridaceae; genus CAYUOL01. The sequence continues at coordinate 33,465 of CAYUOL010000016.1, forward strand.
CCTTCCGCCGCACGAGCCCATACTTCCCCCGCTTCGCGACCGACCCCGCCGCCTACGGCTTCGTCGCCAACAGCTACATGACCGGGATGCGCACCAGCGAGTTCATCTTCCAGGACATGAACGGGCGCTTCGACCTTATCAACAAGGCCCTGTCGACCGCCTCGACCGGCTACTTCATGCGCAAGGGCGTCATGAACAACCAGTCGAGCATCGTCGACAACCACCGCCGCGTCATGAAAGACACGAAGGTCGTCCAGTTTATCTACGGCGAGGACGGGCTCGACAGCCGCGAGCTCGAGAAGGTCGACTTCTCGTTCGTCCTGCTCGGCGACGAGGCCCTCCGTGCCGCCGCCGGGCTCGACCTTGCCGCCGCTGGCGCCACCGGCGACGGCGTGGCCGAGGCGCAGCGGGTCATCGACACGGCCGTCGCCAAGATCATCGAAGACCGCGACGAGTTTCGCCGCGTCTTCAGCCGGGTCGAGTACTCGAACTTCGGCGACACCTTCTCGACCGACATCCTCATGCCCGTCAACGTGCGCCGGATCATCGATGGCGCCTTTATTGACGCGAAGCTCCGCGCCAAGTCCTCCGGCGGCCCGGCCGAGCCGGCGCCGGTGACGGCGCCCGGGATGCGCGCGCGCGTCGAGCGCGTCTGGGACCTCTGCGCCCGGATCCCGTATGCCCTCGTCAATGAGATCCAGGAGCGCGCCCGGGCCCCGATCGCGCGGCACCGGCTCGCCGCCGCGAGCCTGCTGTGCATACTCATCCGGGCCGAGCTGAACCCGAAGACCCTGTCCCGCCTGTCGGACGAACAGCTCGGCTTTATTATCGACGCGATCCGCCAGCGGTACTGCCAGTCCCTCATCGACTACGGGACCGCCGTCGGCGTCCTCGCCGCCCAGGCGATCAGCGAGCCGCTCACCCAGTACATGCTCGACTCCCACCACCGTTCGGTCGCCGGCGGCACGAACAAGTCGGGCCTCATTCGCGTCACCGAGATCTACGGCGCCCTTCCCGTGTCCAAGGAGCGCTCGGCCTCGATGCTCCTCCCCCTCCGGCCGGAGGCGACGGCCGCGGGCAAGGGCAGCAGCGCTGCGTTCGCGATCGCCCAGGAGATCGCGAACAGCATCGAGTACGTGACCCTCCGCCGGTTCACCCGCCGGTTCGACGTCCTCCTCGAGCCGGTCGGCGCGCTCGTCTACCCCCCCTTCGCGGGGGACCGCGCGTGGATCGACGAGTTCGGGAAGACCCACCCGCTGATCCAGCCCCCGGGCGACCTTACGAACTGGTGCATCCGCGTCGTCCTCGACAAGGCGGCCCTCGTCCTCAAGGCCGTCGACCTCGAGCTCATCGTGCGCCGCCTCCGCGCCCGCCACCCCGGGACCTACGTCGTCCACACGCCCGAGGCCGTCCACGAGGTGACGATCCGGATCTGGCACCGGGCGGCGCAGTTCAAGCGCGACGCCGATCCCGAGGACCGCGCCCGTGTCCTTCTCGATGATATTCTCGATACGCCGATCCGCGGGATCAACGGCGTCATGCGCGCTTCCGCCGAGAAAATATACCGCCGGCGCGTCGCCGTCTCCGGGGACCTCGTCGACGAAACGACGAAGATCTTCGTCTCCGGGGCGCCCCAGCCGGGGCAGAAAACTCGGCCCGCGGCCGTGGGCGAACTTGTGAAAGAGGAGCGGTACGCGATCTCGACCGTCGGGACGAACCTTTACCAGGCGCTCCTCCACGGTTCGGTCGACAGCCGCTGCGCGATCTCCTCGAGCATCGGGGATACCCTGAAGCTTTACGGTATCGAGGCTGCCCGCGCGAAGATCGTTAGTGAGACCCGCGCCTTTATGGAGGACAACACGCCGAACCTTCGCCACCTGTACCTGTACGCGGACGAGATGACCCGCACCGGCCGCGTGACAAGCGTCGAGCGGAGCGGGCTCGGCGCGCGAGAGCATAACAATGTTCTCCTCCGCATGGCCTACGGCGCGCCCATTCAGGTCGTTACGGATGCCACCCTTGCCGGGGCCAAGTGCCGTGTCTATGGCATCGCGGCTCCGCAATTGCTCGGTTCGGTTCCCCAGGTCGGGTCGATCTATAACAGTCTTACCGTCGACGAGGAGTTCGTCCGCAAGAATGTGAAGAGCGTCGACAGCATCCTTGACGAGCTCGGCCGTCTGGCCTAGTAGTACGGGATTCGGCCTGGGGGGGTCATGCGGCCTACTTCAACCCCCATCACGTACACGGCGATGACGAGTGCAATGCAGATGACGAGGATTGCTGTCACAATGATGCGGCTGTCCATACTTGGTATATGTCATTGGCCTTCCTTTTTTCTATTTGCAGGCTCCCCCGTCCCGCCCGCCGCGCCGCTGCGTCCGGCCCTGCCGGCCCTGCTGCCGGCCGCCGGCCGACGCCGCGCCGCGCTGCGCCCCCGCCCGCCGGCCGGCGCCCCAAGGTTTTGGCATGGGGGGTAGCGGTTTGGACCCCCCCCCCCCCCGGGGGGTGACCAATTTGGTGGAGAATTTCGTCGGAGGCTTTCTACGACGAATTAAGCATTGCAACTATATGGTTCTATCGTGCGGGTACAGCGCTCCCCAGGTCGAAACAGCCCTTATTCGGGGAAGTAACCCACATTTTAACACCAATTTGGTATAGCAACATACCAATTTGGTGTAAATCTAACACCAATTTGGTATGTTGTCGGAAAAACTCCCGGCCGCACTGAACTCCCAAATCCGGTCCATCTTCGAACGGCTTCTGGGGAAACCCTTTCCGCGGTGCGTCCCCCCTTTCATGGCCGGATACGCCTTGGACGGCTATAACAGCGAGTTGCGCCTCGCATTCTGCATCTCCGATGAGGTAGTGTCCCAGCCCACGGCAGCACCGGGCGGCGCCCGCAGAGAGGCTCGACGTGCGCCGCGCTGGCGCATTGCCGCAGAGTTGTGCGACAAAGAAGACATAACGCTCATAACGATCCCCAGCGTAATGCAAGAACCAGAGGGTTTCGTTCGCGGCACCCTGGAGGAGCTTGGCTATAAGCTGTGCACGACCGCCAAGTACGTGTGTGGCAGGTGCGGCGCGGGCTTCCACACAAGACAGAAACTCCAACGGCACTTATCGAGAATACGCCCGTGCGACCCGATCCTCGAACCCGAGACCGACGAGGCCCGCCGCGGCACCGTGCCGGAGGCGCCCAACCAATGCAAACACTGCAATCGGTCTTACAGCCGTCCGGACAGCCTGAAGAGGCACATAAGTAAATGTGCCGTCGCGAAAGCCGAGAAGCAGGACAGAAATAGTACTCGCCCGAGCGCGCTTAAACAGCAGCAGGACCGTTTCATGGAGGAGCTCACCATAAGAGATATAGAAATCGCACGAATGGCGGCCGAACTAGAGCAGCTCCGTCTCGCAGCTCAAAAGACGCAGGCAGACTCCGCCCTCCACAGGCAGACGGTGCACGACGCGCGGGCGATGGGCAGCGTGCAGACCGCGAATATCACGCAGACGACAAACAACATCGACGCGCGGACGACTAATATCCATATCACGAACCGCATGAATGTCATAGGGTTCGATTGCGACGACAGAATACGGATCCCTGTGAACGTCCTCAAGGAAGCATTCACACAGAACCCGCGTCTCATCGAATACTGCCATATGACCGACACGGAGCGGACCGACGTCGACAGGGCCGCGCCATACATCCTGGAGGCGCTCGTGGACCTAGTGCGCCGGGCCCACAGGGACCCCCTGTACAAGAACATATACCTCAACCCGGACCGGGCCGACCAGGTAATGGTCTGTGTCACGGAAACGGAAACCGAGTCGAACGCCCAAAAGTGGGAGGTGCGGCTCCTCGTTGACGCGATCCGAATCCTGTTCGACGGGGTCGCTAATGATGTCCGCGGGCTTATGGCGACCGAAAAAGAGCGGGTGCAGCTTCCGATCGAAGTGCAGGGGGCGGCAGCATGGGTGCCGAATCTTTACGGAGACTCCCCCGACAAGTATGTCACCGAGGGCCGCACGGCTGTATCGGCCCATCTCCGGAACGTGATGTTCGACATCACCTCGGTCATCGTATCGAAATGAGGGCCGGCCCCGGCCGCTACCGCGCCGCAACCTTGACAACACGGGCGTCAGAGTCGCGGGCCGCCGGCGCGCGGAACGAAACCCCCAGAAAGCGGGCGAGGTCGCGCTCGGTCCGGATGCTTTCCGACCCGGGCACGGGGCGGCGGGCCCCGCCCGCTTCGAAGATGCCGTACTGGTTAAGGAGCCACCCGCTCCGTTTTGCGTGGGCGCGGGTCCTAATGTTGTACTGGGCGCTCCCGGTGTGGTGGAACAAGGCGAAGGGCTTCTCCGCGGCGGTCGCCAGGAATAGGTCGGACCGGTAATAGCGCCAGCGGGCCGCCCCACGCGGGCGGGCGCGGAGGATCAGCGAGTGGCGTCGGGCGCCCCCCGCGTACGTCGTGGCAATTCCTATTTCAAGCGGGGATCGGCTATCGCCAGATAACGAGAAAGCGCTGAGAACCTCCGGCAGGCGGGACACGTGAGCCGGAGGGAGGATGATGACAAAGTCAAGATCCTTTACGCGCGGCGATTTTCGCCGAACACTCCCCACAGGAATTACGGCGGGGCGCAGGCGAGTGCCATCGGCGAGGACGAACCGCGCGCGGCGGCGCACCTCGGCGGCAACCTCCTGGGCCTCCGCGAGCGGGACGCCGCGGCGCGGGTTGAACACGACAGAAGCCTGTGCCCCGCGGGGGAGGCGCGCCAGGACATCCCGCCGTCGCAGGTCGGCACGGGTCCGGATACCTTCGGCGGCAAGGTCCCGCGCGAGAGCTGCGCCTTGCGCCCCATGGCCAATCATTGCGGCGAGGCGGCCGGCCGCCGCCCGGTCCGCCGATTGATGTTGCCGGCGGCGGGCTGGCCGGCCCGTAGCCCGAATGGCCGGTAGATGCTGTCGGCGAGTCCTATTCAGCATCCTGCGTAGATCTCACCGACACTATCGGCACCAGAAAAGGCGGCCGACCTAAAAAGGGGTCGCCCTGGTGGGCCGGCCACGAGTCGGACATACTTTATTGGGCAAGTTCGCCGAGGAGTTCCGCGTAGTTCTCGGGCTCGTTAGCAGTCACGGGATTCGCCGGTGCGGCCGTCTTTGCCGCGGGCTTGGCGGGGGCAGCCTGTTTTGCGGCGGGTGGCACTGCGGCAGGCTTCTGGGCCGGGGCCGGAGCGGCAGGCTTCTGGGCTGGAGCGGCAGGCTTCTGGGCCGGGGCCGCAGGCT
>CAYUOL010000017.1:0-19872 GCA_964446345.1 uncultured Iamiaceae bacterium
GCGCGGGCTACCCCCCCTACGGGGCGCCTCCGGCCAAGAGGGCCGGCAACGGGCTCGTCGGGGTGGTCGCCATCGTCTCGGTCTTGGTGGTCATCGTCGCGGGGCTGGCCATCGTCGGCACCTCCAAGAACAAGAAGAACGAGATCGCCTACCCCGCCTCGTGGGACCCGCGGGTCCAGTACGCGGTGTCGTTCATCGAGGCCGACAAGGGCCGGCCCTTCGACCACCCGGTGACCGTGGAGTTCCTCCCGGACGATGAGTTCAAGAAGGACATCAGCGACAGCGCCAGCGCGCAGACCAAGACGGACGAGCAGAAGAAGGCGCTCGAGCAGCAGACCGGCCAGATGCGCGCCCTCGGGCTCGTGCAGGGCGAGCTCGATCTCGGCAAGGAGGCGACGACGCTCAGCAGCGGCGGCACCGCGGCGTACTACGACCCGAAGACCAAGGTCATCCGCGTGCGCGGCACCGATCTCAACCTGGCGGTGAAGGGCACGATCGTCCACGAGCTGACGCACGCGTGGCAGGACCAGCACTACGACCTCGAGCGGCTGAAGCAGCTGCCGTCGGCGCAGGAGCAGGACGCGTTCCGCACGCTCGCCGAAGGCGACGCCACCAACAGCGAGGACGCGTGGATCGCGAAGCTCAGCGCGGCCGATCACGAGGCCTACGAGAAGCAGACCAAGAAGGACGGGCAGGCGGCCAAGGAGGACATCAAGACCGTTCCCGACGTGCTGGTGGCGCAGTTCGGGGCGCCCTACGAGTTCGGCCCCTCGTTCATGCAGGGCCTGAAGGCCGACGGCGGCCAGAGCCGTCTCGACAAGACGTGGGCGAACCCGCCGAAGGGCGACCACCAGATCCTCGAGCCGTGGAGCTACCTCGACGGCAGCGGTGCGCCGAAGGAGGTGGCGACGCCCGACACGGGAGGGCCGGAGTCGTTCGACAAGGGCTCGTTCGGATCGCTCTTCCTCTACCTGACGCTGGCGGAGCGCATCGATCCGCAGCAGGCCATGAAGGCCCTCGACGCGTACGCCGGTGATGCGTACGCCGCCTACGAGGACGGCGGCAAGGTCTGCGTGAAGATGCGGGTGGCCGGTGCGGACGATGCGGCGAACGCGACGCTGAGCTCGGCGTTCGGCGAGTGGAGCAGGACGCTGCCGCAGGTCTCGTCCGTCGAGAAGGCGGCGGAGGGGGGCGTCGACGTCAAGACCTGCGATCCCGGCGCCGCGGCCACCTTCGGCTACAACGGCCGGGCCAGCAAGGTCATCCAGTTCCCGACCGTGCGGCTGATCATCTGGGCCCAGCGCCTCGAGCAGGGCGACACCGAGGCCGAGGCCAAGTGCCTCAGCAACGCGTTCGTCGCCAACCTGACCCTGGGCGACCTCGACAAGCCGCCGATCCCCGACGCCCGGCTGGTCGAGCTGCGGTCGGCGGCCTCAAAGGTGTGCCCCCGGTAGGGCTCGATGCGCTCGGGCGCTACTCGCCCGGGCCGGTCGCGGACGGCGGCGGCAGGTCCGCGGCCAGCGCCCGCACGATGATGTCGACGAGGTTGCCGAGCAGCTCGTACAGCGCGTAGAGCATCACGTCCGGGTCGTCGGGATCGATGTCGAAGGGCTCCTCGGACACGTCGAGGCGCGTCCCGATGACGAGGCGCAGCGCGTTGATCGACTGCAACCACTGCGTCAGCTCGCCCTCGCTGACGGTGTCGGCCCGCAGCGTCGCTTCGACCGTCTCGATGGCGGCGAAGCGCGACTCGAGGAGCTCGCCGTGCATGAGCTGCTGGTACTCGGCGTCGCGTTCGGGGTCGTTCAGGTAGGCCACCGGGAAGAGACGTCGCAACGAGTCGTCGTTCCCCATGAGCAGCTCGCGCAGCTGCTCCAGGTAGACCGCGAGCAGCTCGAGCGTGCTCTCGTGGAGGTCGATCTGGTAGCGGCCGGCGCCGAGGCTGCGGATCGGGCCACGGAACAGGCCCATCAGGCCGGCGCTCGGTCGGAGAGGGCTCGCAACACGGTCATGGGTCAATCCTGCTGCATCGTGGCCCACAGGCCGTGCTCGTGCAGCCGGAAGACGTCGAGCTCAGCCTTCTCGCGCGACCCGGTGGAGACGACCGCCTTGCCCTTCTCGTGCACGTCGAGCATGAGCGACTCGGCCTTCTGCAACGAGTAGCCGAACAACTTCTGGAAGACGAAGGTCACGTACGGCATCAAGTTGATCGGGTCGTTCCAGACGATCACGATCCACGGCAGGTCGGGATCGGTGGCGGTGTTCCCGGTCGGCTCCTCGACCTCGACCGGGGCGGCGAGCGGGGCGGGAGACATGCCGGGATTTTCCCCCATGGAGCGGCGGATCGAAAGTCCTGCGCCGAAGTCGTGCTCGGGGTCGCGCCCTCGGGTCCGGTGCCGGCTACCGCTGTGCCACGCGCACGGGCGCGTCGGCGACCTCGGTGCTCGCTGCCGTCGCCCGCGTGAAGAGCGAGAGGTGGAAGGCGAGCGCGGCGAGGAACACGAGCACGGATCCGAGGATGTGCACCAGGACGATGGCCGGGGGAACGCCCGTGAAGTACTGGGTGTAGCCGATCGCCCCCTGCGCCACGATGGCGGCGACGAGCCAGCGGGCGTGGCGGTCGACCTGGGCCGGGGCCCCGGTCTGCGTGAGGCGCCACAGCGTGACCAGCGCGACGCCGAGGAAGCACCACACCGCCACCCCGTGGATCCGGGCGACGTCGCCGATCGCGAAGCCGTAGCGCTCGGCCTTGACGTCGCCGGCGTGCGGACCGGCTCCGGTGACGAACGTCCCGGTCACGAGCACCACGAAGCTGAGCGCGACGAGCGCGCGTCCCAGGGTGACGATGCGGGGACCCACGACCGCGACCGCAGGACCCGACGGCTGACCGGCTCGGTGGTGCAGGACGAAGGCGTTCCACACGAGCAGGATCGACGCGAGGTAGTGGAGCGTGACGAACACCGGCTTCAGCCCGACCTTGACCACGATCCCTCCGAGCACGATCTGCACGAGCACGCCGCCCACGAGCCCGAGCGACAGCCAGGTGAGGTCGCGGCGGCGAGGGTCGCGCAGCAGCGAGGCGAGCACCGCGACGATCACCGCCGCGGACACGAGCCCGGTGATCATGCGGTTCACGAACTCGACCATCGGGTGGAAGTCGAGCTCGGCGACCAGCTGGCCGTCGGAGCACGCCGGCCAGTCGGTGCACCCGAGGCCGGACGAGGTGAGCCGCACACCGGCGCCGGTCACCACGATGAACACGAGGGCGAGCAGGGCGAAGAGCGTGATGCGCCGGTAGAGGGGCGGGGACACGCGCAGGCCGGGCACGGGCCAGAGGGTACCGGTGCGTCCTCGCGCCAGGACAGCCGGGAGGGCACTCCGGTCCTCGCGCCGAGCGCGCCGGTCGCCCGCCGCGACGGCGGGGCAGGACCGGTCCCCTAAGGTCGCTCGGATGGATGGAGGTCGGCCGCCTCGCTCGTCGCGCCGCGCGCTCGTCGGCGTGCTCGTGCTCGTGCTGGGCGCGGCGTTGCTCGGCGCGTGTGGCGGCACCACGACCGATGCGGTGTCCAGCGGGCCCGTCGCGACCGACGCGCCCCGGGGCACAGCGCCGGCGCCTCCGGTCGGATCCGCGCCGACGTCGGTGGCGCCGTCGGGCACGACGACCGGGACCGCGCCACCGGTGATCGCCGCCCCCGCGCCGACCACGACGACGACCGCGACCGCGCGCCCGGCCCCGTCGTCGACGGCCGGACCGACGACCACGACGCCGCCGCCCCCAGCGGGTGGCGCGGTGCCGCAGAACCACGCGGTCGCGAAGACGACGCTGGCGCTCTCCGACGGCTCGCGCCCGACGGTCAGCCGGGGCACGACGATCTCGGGCTCCCGGTCGCTGCCCACGACCGTCTACTACCCGAGCGACGGCGCAGGGCCCTTCCCCCTGGTCGTCTTCGCCCACGGCTTCCAGATCGGCCCGGGGCCCTACGCGTCGTTCTGCCAGGCGCTGGCCGCGGCGGGCTACGTGGTCGCGGCGCCGTCCTTCCCGCTCACCGACGCCAACGCCGCCGGGGCCAGCCTCGACCGGGGCGATCTGCCCAACCAGGCGGCCGACGTCGCGTTCGTCATCACCTCGACCGCGGCGGCGGGCAACGGCTCGGGTCCGTTGCACGGGCTCGTCGACGCCGGCCGCGTCGGCATCGTCGGCCACTCCGACGGGGCGGACACGGCCCTGGACACCGGCTACTACCCGGGGCGCACCGATGCGCGGATCAAGGCGGTCGCCGCGCTGTCCCCCGATGCCATGACCGGGCCGGGCGGCACGGTCGGTGCCGGCGTGCCCTTGCTGCTCCAGCACGGCGACCGAGATTCGATCGTGCCGTACTCGAACAGCAAGACGGTGTGGGGCCAGGTGAAGGCCCATCGGTTCTTCCTCACCCTGACCGGCGCGGACCACCTGCCCCCCGTGCAGGGTGCCGCCCCGTGGGGCCCCGTGCTGCGCACGGTGACGATCGACTTCCTCGACCACTACGTGGCCGGCCGGGCGGCCGACGATCGCGCCATCCTGGGCGACGGCGCCGCGCCCGGCGTCTCCACGATCGTGGCGGCGGGATGAGCGACGCGGATTGTCGGCGCGACGATGCCCGCGCCTACGCTTCGCGCCCGATGTACGCCCCCGCTCGGATGTCCCTTCGTGCCCACATCGGGGCCTACGTGGCGCTCACGAAGCCGCGCATCATCGAGCTGCTCCTCGTCACCACGGTGCCCACCATGGTGGTGGCGCAACGGGGGATGCCGTCGCTGTGGCTGATGATCGCGACCGTGGTCGGCGGCACGCTCGCGGCGGGCGGCGCCAACGCCATCAACATGTACGTGGATCGCGACATCGACGCGATCATGAAGCGCACCAAGAACCGCCCCCTGGTCACCGGCGCCATCAAGGAGCCCCGGAACGCGCTGATCTTCGCCGTGGTGCTCGAGATCGTGGCGTTCGTCTGGATGTGGGCGTTCGTCAACCTGATCTCGGCGGTCCTCGGCGTCGCCGCGTGCCTCTTCTACGTGTTCATCTACACGCTCTGGCTCAAGCGGACGTCCAAGAGCAACATCGTCATCGGCGGCGCCGCCGGGGCGGCTCCGGTCCTCATCGGCTGGACGGCCGTGACCGGCGAGCTGGCGTGGGCGCCCGTGGTGCTCTTCGCCGTCATGTTCTACTGGACCCCACCGCACTTCTGGGCGCTGGCGATCCGGTACAAGGACGACTACAGCGCCGCCCACGTGCCGATGCTGCCCTCGGTCGTCAGCCTCAAGACCACCGCCACGCGGATCCTCATCTACACGCTCGTGCTGTGGGGCCTCACCCTGCTCTTCAGCTGGGTCGGCGCCATGGGCCCGATCTACCTGGTCTCTGCGATCGTGCTCGGCGGCGTCTTCACCGGCATGTCGATCAAGCTGCTGCGCACGCTCGACACCGGTGACGCGATGCGGCTCTTCGCCTACTCGATCACCTACATCACGCTGCTCTTCGGCGCCATGGCGCTCGACCAGTTGGTGCATCCCGGTGCGTGAGCACACCGCACCCTCCAGGGCCGTCGGTTCGGGCCCTGCGAACGCGTTCGCGGGCGCCTCGGGCCGGCGCCACGGCGGATTATCAGCCGAGCAAAGTGTCTGTGTAGAGTCCCGTTCCGTACGTCTTTTCCCTGGGAGCAACGTCTCGCGCCAGTCGTTTGCGGCTCTTTCGAACGAGCCCGACGCACCGGAACCCCGCCGACGCTGAGGTAACCACAACCGAGATGGCGATCACCGAAACCCACACCAATCCCGAGACGGAACCAGCCGCCGGCGCGCCCGAGAGCGCCGCCGCCGGGTTCCCCCAGACCAGCGGCATCGCAGCGGTCGTCAGCTCGGGCGATCACAAGACCGTCGGGCGCCTGTTCATCGGCTTCTCCCTGTTGTTCGGCCTCCTCTCGCTCGCGCTGCTGGCCGTGTTCAACGTGAGCAGCCTCAAGGGGTCGACGCTGCTGAGCGCGGACAAGCCCTTCCAGGCCTTCACGCTGGGACAGCTGTCGGTCGTCCTGCTCTTCCTGATGCCGCTGTTCCTCGGCCTGGCCATCGCAGTTGTGCCGCTGCAGATCGGCGCCCGCACCATCGCGTTCCCGCGGGCCGCCGCCGCCTCGTTCTGGGCCTGGCTGCTCTCGTCGATCCTGCTCGTGATCTCCTACATCCCCGGCGTCGGCGGCGGCATGGCGATCGATCCGACGACGGCATCCGATCCCCTCGTGGGCAAGCAGATGAGCGAGCTCACCTTCCTGGCGCTCATCGGCGTGGCGCTCGCCCTGCTGCTGGCGGCGGTGTGCGTCGTCACGACGATCGTCACCCTGCGCACGCCGGGCATGCACCTCGACCAGATCCCGCTGTTCAGCTGGTCGATGCTGGTGGCCGGGGGCATCTGGCTGCTCACCGTGCCCGTCTTCATCGGCAACCTGGCGCTGATCCTGGTCGACATCAAGTACGGCGCACCCGCGTTCTTCGGCGTGACCTACAACCAGTGGAGCCAGCTCGCCTGGTTCGTCACGCAGCCCCAAGCGTTCGCGTTCGCGATCCCGCTGCTCGGCATCGCCGGCGACGCCGTCGCCACGTTCTCGCGCGGCCGCCAGCCGCAGCGGGGCGCGCTCCTCTTCGCGACCGGGTTCCTCGGTGCGCTCTCGCTGGGCGCCTACGCCCAGCCGAAGTTCTTCCCCGGCGTCTGGCTGCAGTGGATCTTCGCCGCGCAGTGCGCAGCGATCGTCCTGCCGGTGCTGATCATGACGGCGGGCCTGCTGCTCGGGCTGAAGAACGGCGAACCGAAGCTCAAGAGCCCGGCGCTGCTGGGCCTGGTGTCGCTGCTGCTCCTGCTGCTCGCGTCGATCACCGCGATCCCGTTCGGCATCGGTCGCATCGGCTTGCAGTACACGCCCAAGGCGGTCGAGTCCTCCCTCACCCTGCGGGCGGCCGCGAGCGGCTCGCCGGTCTACACGTGGGGCGTGCTCGGGCTCGTCGTCGGCGCCGCCGTCACGGGCGCTGCGGCCGGCATCTTCCTGTGGGCCCCCAAGCTCGCCGGTCGCCGGCTCACCGACGGCATCGGCTCGTTGCTGGTCCTCGTGCTCGGTGCCGGCACGCTGCTGTTCGGGGTGCCGATGTGCGTGCTCGGCTTCGCGAGCAAGAACCAGGGCCTCGAGGACGCGGCCGACACGCTCTTCGGGGCGACGGCGCTCGGCGCTGCGGTGCTGCTGCTCGGGGTGCTCGTCGTGATGATCATGCACCTGGCCACGCGCGTCAGCGTGCTGGGCGGCGGCAAGACCGACGAGGCCGACGCGTGGGGCTTCGGCCAGACGCTCGAGTGGGCGGCCGACAGCCCGCCGGCCACCGGCAACTTCGGGGAGCTGGCGCACGTGACCTCGCCGCAACCCCTGTTCGATCTCACCGATGGTGAAGCCCGAGACGGAGGCGCTGCGTGATGGCCACTGCCCAACAGGTCGCCCTTCCCGCCAGCCACTCGGCGGTCGCCGACGCCCCGCCGGCGCCCCCGGCGCGGCCACGGGTCGTCATGGTCGCCACGGCGTTCGCCGTGGCCGGCATGGTGATGCTGTTCGCCGGTCTGCTCGGCATCTACCTGCAGCAGCGGGCCGCTGCGCTCGGCGGCGGCGGCACCTGGGTCCCCGAGAAGGCCGTGCTCCCGCTGCAGCAGCCGAACGTGATGCTGCTCGCGCTCATCGGCTCGTCGTTCATGATCCAGTGGGCGGTCGATGCCATCCGCCGTGACGACCGGCCACAGGCGTACCTCGCGCTCGGCGTCACGTTGCTCTTCGGTGTCGCCGTCGTGAACATGGCGGTCTACCTGTACACGGTCATGGGGCTCGACATCTCGATCCAGACGCCCATGCCGATCCTCGTGTACGTCATCACCGGGGCCCACCTCATCGCCCTCATCGGGGCGATGATCTTCGTCGGCCTGATGGCGTTCCGAGCCCTCGGAGGCCAGTTCTCCAGCCGGCAGTCCGACGGCATCTCCGCCGCCGCCCTGTTCTGGCATGCCCAGGTCCTCGTCTTCGCGATCATCTGGTACGCGATCTACGTCACGAAGTAGGCCCCATGCTGCGCTCACGGATGCTTCCCGACGGTTTCAAGCTCTACTTCGGAATCGCGGTCTTCGCCCTCTTCAGCACGTTCATCATCGGCGTCGGCTCGGTCCTGCGCACCACCGACGGCAGCTCGGTGAAGGACAACATCGACGAGGTCGGGGTGGTCTCCACGCTCTCGGGCCCGCTCAGCGTCGGCTGGAAGGGCAGCGTCGGCAACCACGTCGGCTACACGATCATGATGGTGACGATGATCGCCGCGGCGTTCATCGCGTTCCTGCTCGTCGCCTTCCGCGACGCCGATCCCGAGGCGCAGGAGCAGTACCTCGGGGCCGACAGCGTGCCGCTCACCCGGGCGCCGGCCGGCTCGAACTTCGCGCCGATCGTCGGCGCCATCGCCGTGGCGATGATGGGCATCGGCTGGATCGTCAACACCGGCGTGTTCTACGCCGGCAGCGTGCTGCTGGTGCTCACCATCGGCACGTGGGCCATCCGCACCTGGGCTGAACGTGCCACGGGCGACGACGAGGTCAACGCCCAGATCTACCACCGCATCATCGACCCGCTGCGGGTGCCGATCGTGGGCGCCGGCCTCATCGCCTTCGTCGTGCTGGGCATCTCGCGGGTCTTCAACTCCGCACCGAGCAAGGACGCGTCGACGCTGATCTTCCTCGTCGCCGGCGCGGTCATCTTCGCCACGTTCGTCGCCATCGCCGTCGCCCCGAAGGTGTCGCGCAGCCTGATCGTGGTGCTGCTCGCCATCGGTGGGTTGCTCGTCATCGCCGGCGCCATCTACGGCATCAAGCAGGGTGACCGCCCGCTCGAAGGCGAAGAGCACAAGACCGAAGCCCCGAGCGGGTCCCACGAGGGTGGCCTCGCTCCCATCGCCCCGATCAGCCCGATCTCGACAGGAACCCCCGCATGAACAAGCGGCACCCGCTGCGCTTCGCCTTCGGCACGATCGTGGTCGTCACGATCGGTGTGTTGTTCGGCGTCATGACCTGGTCGTTCCTCAACTGGAACGCGAACAAGCCGCTCACGACGCTCACGCCGCAGGGCCCGAACGCGCAGATCATCCAGAACCTCAACATCAAGGTGTTCGGCATCGCCGCGCTGGTCTTCGTCGGTGTCATGGGGGCGGTGCTCTACATCGTCTTCCGCTACCGCGACACGGGCGACATCGAGACCGAGGACGTCATGCCGGCGCAGCTGCACGGCAAGACCTGGGCCGAGATCACGTGGACGGCGATCCCGGGCATCGTGCTCTTCTTCGTCGCCCTCTTCACGGTCATCACGCTCGGCGAGCTCAACGCCGCACCAACGACGACCGCGCTCAGGGTCAAGGTCGAGGGCCAGCAGTGGTGGTGGCGCTTCAGCTACGACAACAACAACGACGGCGTGTTCGGCGGCCCGGGCGACATCATCACGGCGAACGAGCTCGTCATCCCGATCAACCGCGAGATCGCGCTGACCGAGACTTCGAACGACGTGATCCACTCGTTCTGGATCCCGGCCCTGAACGGCAAGAAGGACGCCGTGCCGGGCATGACCACCGACTGGAAGCTGCAGGCGGACGGGGTCGGCGTGTACCGCGGGCAGTGCACCGAGTTCTGCGGGCTCTCGCACGCGAACATGCGCATGCTCGTCCGTGCGGTCAGCGAGGCCGACTACCTGAAGTGGTCGGAGAACCAGCTCCTCGCGGCGAAGAAGCCGGCCCCGGGCTCGGTCGAGGCGGCGGGCGAAGAGGTCTTCAAGGGCCAGCTGTGCTCGTCCTGCCACCTCATCCGGGGGGTGAACGACGAGAAGGTCGCCAACCCCGAGTCGGGGGTCAAGTCGCAGCTGGTCTCGGGCGTCGCCCCCGATCTGACCCACTTCGGCTCGCGCGGCACCTTCGCCGGCTCGATCTTCAACAGCCACTACCCGAACCCCGAGAACCCGGTGCAGGGCGACGTCCCGTTCGGGCAGACCTGTCGCGTGCGCGGGCTCTCCGGCTCGGGACGCGATGCCAACGGCCAGCCCGTCGATCAGGCGAAGCTCCCCGAATGTCCCAGCGCGAACATCAAGGACACGCTGAACATGACGTATGCCTCCGCCCCGGGCAACCCGGACAACCCGCCGGACCGCACCGCCCTCGCGGACTGGCTCCGCGATCCGCCTGCGCTGAAGCCCATGGCGCCCGAGCCCGAGCCGCAGGCGGGTGGCCTCAAGCGCGGGATGCCGAACCTCAAGTTGTCCGAAGAGCAGATCAACCAATTGGTCGCCTACCTCGATTCGCTCAAGTAGGAGCACGTTCACATGACCGACACGCTTCCCGCGACGATCGACCCGGAAGGTGGCGCACTCGCGCTGCCCTCGGGCGCGTCCGCTCCGGAAGAACGATCTCCCCTCGGGGTGTTCGCTCGTCCGAAGACCAAGACCGGCTGGCGGTCCTGGGTCTCCACGGTCGATCACAAGAAGATCGGCATCATGTACGGCGCCACGGCGATCTTCTTCTTCATGATCGGCGGCGCCGAGGCGCTGCTCATCCGGGCGCAGCTCTGGGCGCCCCGCCAGCACCTGCTGAGCGCCGAGGCCTACAACCAGGTGTACACGATGCACGGCACGACGATGGTCTTCCTCGTCGTCATGCCGATCGGTGCGGCGTTCGCCAACTACCTGATGCCTCTGCAGATCGGCGCGCGTGACGTCGCGTTCCCGCGCATCAACGCGTTCAGCTTCTGGTGCTTCGTCTGCGGTGGTCTCTTCCTCAACACCAGCTGGTTCCTCGGCGGTGGCGCCGACGGCGGGTGGTTCATGTACGCCCCCAACAGCGGCGTCATCTACTCGCCGACCCACGGCATCGACTTCTGGAACCTGGGCCTGATCATCGCCGGCATCGCGTCGCTGACCGGTGCGGTCAACCTGATCGTGACCGTGCTCAACCTGCGCGCGCCGGGCATGGGCCTGATGAAGATGCCGGTGTTCACCTGGATGACCCTCGTCACCCAGTTCCTGCTGCTCTTCGCCATCCCCGTCATCACGGCGGCGCAGTTCCTGCTGCTGTTCGATCGGCAGTTCAACGCCAACTTCTTCAACGTGCAGGAAGGCGCCAACCCCCTCCTGTG
Source organism: uncultured Iamiaceae bacterium (assembly GCA_964446345.1). Classification (GTDB taxonomy): domain Bacteria; phylum Actinomycetota; class Acidimicrobiia; order Acidimicrobiales; family Acidimicrobilacustridaceae; genus CAYUOL01. The sequence continues at coordinate 11,213 of CAYUOL010000017.1, forward strand.
GGAGCACCTGTTCTGGATCTTCGGGCACCCCGAGGTGTACCTGATGATCCTCCCGGCCTTCGGTCTGGTGTCCGACATGCTGCCGGTGTTCTCGCGCAAACCGATCTTCGGCTACCCGTTCATCGTCTTCTCGGGGGTGGCGATCGGCTTCATGGGGTGGGGCGTGTGGGCGCACCACATGTTCGTCTCGGGCATCGGCCCGGTGTCGGTCATGGTGTTCTCGCTCACCACGATGTTCATCGCCGTGCCGACCGGCGTGAAGATCCTCAACTGGACCGCCACCATGTGGGGCGGCAAGTTGAAGTTCGACACGCCCATGCTCTTCTGCATCGGCCTGATCACGATGTTCACCATCGGTGGTCTCTCGGGGGTGACCCACTCGGTCGCCCCAGCCGACACGCAGCAGACCGACACCTACTACATCGTCGCCCACTTCCACTACGTGCTCTTCGGTGGCGCGTTCTTCGGCTTCGTCGGCGGCTTCTACTTCTACTGGCCCAAGGTCTTCGGCTACATGCTCAACGAGACGCTGGGCAAGTGGAACTTCTGGCTGATGCTCCTCGGGTTCAACCTCACGTTCGGCCCGATGCACATCCTCGGCCTCCAGGGCATGAGCCGCCGCATCTACACCTACGACGCGAACTACGGCTTCGACATCTGGAACAAGGTCGCCACCGTCGGTGCCTTCACCCTGGCCGCCAGCATCGCGTTCTTCCTCTTCAACATCTTCTGGTCGTACAAGAAGTCGAAGACGATGGCGAAGCCGGGGCCCGATCCGTGGGACGCCCGCACGATCGAGTGGATGATCCCGTCGCCCACCCCCGAGTACAACTTCGACCCGATCCCGACGGTGACGCACCTCGACGAGTTCTGGTACCGCAAGTACGGCGAGACCGAGGACGGCCGCCTCGTGCGGGTCGCGGCGACCGAGGACGTGTGCCAGCCGGTGCACGACGCCGACGTCCACCTGCCGGCGCCCTCCTACTGGCCGCTCGTGACCGCGGTCAGCCTGCCGATCATCGCCTACGGGCTCATCTTCTCGCTGTGGCTCTGCGTCATCGGCGGGCTCGTGCTCATCGCCGGTCTCTGGGGCTGGGTGACCGAGCACCCCGACGATCCAGACGCCGCCCACCACGGCGACCACGACCCCGGTGGGCACACCCCGGGTGACGAGCACGACGCCGCCCTCGACGCGGCCGACGCCGACCCCCAAGCAACGGCCCCCGCCGATGCCGAGACGGAGGCTGCTCCCGTTGGCTAGCACCACTGCACCCATCGCCGACGTGTACGACGTCCCCGACGAGGACGTCGTCCACGGTGGGCACGGCTACGCGACCAACACCGGGATCTCGAACACCAAGCTCGGGATGTGGCTGTTCCTCGCGTCCGAGTGCCTCCTCTTCGGCGGTCTCATCACGACGTACTTGCTCTACAAGAAGCCGCTGCCCGGCACGGGCGTCGGTCCGCAGGACCTCTTCGACATCCCGTTCACCTCGGTCAGCTCGTTCATCCTCCTGATGAGCTCGCTCACCATGGTGCTCGCCGTGTCCGCGATCGAGGCGGACGACCACAACCGGTTCCGCATCTGGATCTCCGCCACCGCGACGTTGGGCGCGCTCTTCATCGCCGGCCAGGTCTACGAGTTCACGTCGTTCGTCCATGAGGGCATGGGCTACACGCTGAACCGGTCGAGCTCGGCGTTCTACACGCTGACGGGCTTCCACGGCGTGCACGTCACGTTCGGCATCGTGATGCTGATGTCGGTCCTCTTCCTGTCCTTCCGGGGGCACCTCAGCAAGAGCAAGTCCGAGACCGTCGAAGTCGTGGGCCTCTACTGGCACTTCGTCGACGTCGTCTGGATCCTCATCTTCGCGATCGTCTACCTGATCCCGTAGGAGCACGCATGGCCACCACCCACGTCCCTGCCGAGGTCCACGACGACCCGGATGCACATCCCGATCGTCGGCGCACCTACGTCGTGGTCGCGCTGGTCCTGGCGGCGCTCACGGCGCTCGAGGTGTCGACGTACTACGTCCCCGACCTGCTCGGTGGCAAGGACAGCTTCGCGATCACGGCGCTTCTGATGGTGCTCATGGCGATCAAGTTCGTCATGGTCGTCTACTTCTTCATGCACCTGAAGTACGACAAGAAGTTCCTGACCGTGGCCTTCTACTCCGGCCTCTTCCTGGCGGTGGCGGTCTACGTCGCCGTCCTCGCGACGTTCCGGTTCTGGGGCCCGCCCGGCGATCACATGATCCACGGGCAGGGGAAGCCGTAGGAGCGTTTCGTCGCGTCGAGCGCCCCATGGGCGCACTGCACGTCGTTCTCGTTCGTCACCTCGTCGACCCGCCTCGATCGATCGTCTCGGGTCAGCCGTACAGGGCGGTGAGCTGGTGGGCCAGGGCCCGCAGCTCGTCGAGGACCTCCTGCGGGCCTTCGACCTGCACCCAACGGCCGAACTTGGCGAGCTCTCCGGCGAGCGAGCGCGCGTCGTAGCCGCCCACCTCGAACGGCACGTTCCCCTGCTCGTCGGTGGGGCCGATGCGCACGAGCACACCGAACGTGTGCCGCAGGTACGCGACCGCGCCGGCCTGCGTCTGGCCGTGCGCCCACTGCGCGGCCCGCTTCTGATCGACCTCTTCGGTGATGAGCTTCCAGGCCGCCTCGAGGTCGAAGCCCGCGGGCCGCACCACCGGTTCGTCGCTCAGCTCGGCCGCCGTCACGCGGTCGACGCGGAACGTGCGCATCCCCGCGTCGGTCCACGCGACGAGGTACCAGACCGATCCCTTCGCGGCGAGGCCGAGCGGGTGGATCCGTCGGGTGCTGGTGGCCCGGTCACGGGCGACGTAGCCGAGCTCGACCTGCCGCCCCTCGACGACCGCCCGCTGCAGCAGGTCGAGGTGCGGCGGCGGGGGTCGGGTGTCCTGGTCGGCGCCCCACGCCGCCGGATCCACGACGACGGCGCTCGACGCGGCTTCGGCGTCCTTGCGGAAGGGCTCGGGGAGGGCCCGCACCAGCTTGCGCAACGCCGCTTTCACCTCCGGCGTCGCCCCAGTCAGCGGGCCGGCCACGAGGAAGAGCGCACGCGCCTCGTCTGCGGTCAGCCCACTGAGGTCGGTCTTCGCCCCGCCCACCAGTCGCCAGCCGCCGTTGCGGCCCTGCTTCGAGTACACCGGGACCCCCGCCATGCTGAGCGCATCGAGATCCCGCCGCGCCGTGCGCTCGGAGATCTCCAGCTCCTCGGCGACCTCGGCCGCGGTGACCTGCTCGCGGGTCTGCAGCAGCAGCAGGATCGCGACGAGGCGGTCGGCTCGCATGCCCTGATCGTGGCACGAGAACCGGCCACCGACTGGCCGGTTCACCCCGCTGCCGCGATTGCGACTCCGGCCGGGTGAGGCCTCGGCGCCGGGCGGCCAGGCCAGATTGGGGTGCCGGCGGGTGCGGACCGTAGGCTTTTGCCATGGCGCTCGTGCTGGCCTCCGAGGCGGTGTCGGTGCGGTGGACACCGCACCCCGAGGTCTGGCTGCTGGTGGGTTCGGTGCTGGCCCTCGGCGTGTACGTCGCCCGGGTCATCGCTCCGAAGGTGCCCGTCTCGGTCCGCGGTGACGGTCCGCCGATCTCCCGTCGCCAGAAGGCCTGGTTCTTCTTCGGCGTCGCCCTGCTGTGGGTCGCCTCCGACTGGCCGCTCCACGACGTCGCCGAGCAGTACCTCTACGCGTTCCACATGTTCCAGCACTTCATCCTGACGCTGGTCATGCCGCCCGTCTTCTGGCTGGCCACGCCGAAGTGGCTGGCCCGACTGGTCCTCGCTCCGGGACGCCGCGGGTGGGCCACGCTGCGACGCGTCGCCCATCCCGTCGTCGCGACGATCATCTTCAACGCCATGGTCATCGCGACCCACTGGACGGTGCTGGTCAACACGTCCGTGCAGGTCGCCCCCGTGCACTACCTCGTGCACCTGGCGGTCGTGACCGGCGCGCTCATCATGTGGATCCCTGTCGTCGGGCCGTGGGACGAGCTGCGCCTGACGGCACCGGCGCAGTGCGTCTACCTCTTCGTGCAGTCGATCATCCCGACGGTGCCCGGCGCGTGGCTCACGATGGCCGAGTCGCCGGTCTACTGGGTCTACGACCACGGACCGCGCCTGTTCGGGATCACGGTCATCGAGGATCAGCAGTACGCCGGGCTGTTCATGAAGGTCGGTGGCGGCATGTGGCTGTGGATGCTGATCATCGCGATCTTCTTCCGGTGGGCCCTGGCCCTCGAGCGTGACGAGCACCGCGGGCGCATCGTCACCCTGGAGGAGGGGCTGACGTACCAGCAGGTGGAGCAGGAGTTCGAACGCACCGCGCCGGCCGAACCCGCACCGACCGACTGAGGCTGCCGACGGGCGATGCGCTGAAGCGCCGGCGTCACTCCCAGCGGAACCAACGGGCGGCGGTGAGCGGCATGGCCACCGCCCACACGCCGAGCACGAGCCATGCCGCGCGGGGGAAGGCGGAACCCGGCGTCAGCGCGTAGTGGAGCACCTCGCTCAGCGCGCCCGACGGCAGCAGCGAGGCCAGGTCGCCCGCGACGCCGGGGAGGCGGTCGACGGGGACCACGATCCCGCCGAAGAGGAGCAGCAGCAGGTAGAGCATGTTGTTCACGGCCAGGTTGAGCGTGCCCCGCATCGTGCCGGCCATCAACAGCCCGATGCCCGCGAACGCCGCGGTGCCGAGGACGTAGGCGGGGATGACCTCCACCACCCGCCCCCCGGGCTGCCAGCCGAGGAGCAAAGCCGTCGGCACCAGCACCACGAGCTGCAGCACCTCGATCAGCAGCACCATGGTGATCTTGGCGGCGATCAGGCGCGGACGGCCGAGCGGCGTCGCGCCGAGGCGCTTGAGCACCTTGTAGTAGCGCTCGAACCCGGTGCCGATGCCGAGGCTGACCATGGCGGTCGACATGATGGCGAGGGCGAGGACGCTCGGCACCAGGGAGTCGATCGCGCGGAGCTCGAAGCCGGACATCACGATCGTCGGGTTCGGGGTCGCCCCGGACTTCGGCAGGATGTCGACCATCGAGAAGAAGACCAGGATCAGCAGCGGGATGCCGAGCGACACCAGCATCTGCTCGCCCTGGCGCAGGCTCAACGCGAGCTCGGAGCGCGTCTGCGCGGCGTAGAGCTTCATCCCGCGCCGCCCGAACCGTCCGGCGATCCTCCCGTGGGCCCGTTCGTGGACCCGTTCGTGGACCCGCTCGCGGATCGGTTCGTCGCCCGCCGGCTGCCGCGCCCGCCCCGGCGGCGCCGCCCCCCGTCCGCTCGGCCGGAGGGCGTCGCGTCCGTGCCTTCGGTCAGCCGCAGGAACACGTCCTCGAGGCGCTGACGCCCGGCGCGCAGATCGGCGAGCGTCAGGTCCTGCTCCGCCAACCACCCGGTGATCGCCGCGATCGCCGCCGGCGTCGGCTCGATCAGTGCCACGTACTCACCCGGTGAGCGCTCCTCGACAGCGGCCCCGATCACCTGACCGAGCGCGGCGACGTCGATGCCGGCGCGCGTCCCGAACCGGATGTCGTCGTTGCGGCTCGTGGCCATGAGCTCGGTCGGGGAACCGTCCGCGAGCAGTCGGCCGTGGTCGATGATGACCACCTGGTCCGCGAGCTTCTCGGCTTCGTCGAGGTCGTGCGTGGTGAGCAGCACCGTCACCCCGTCGTCGCGGAGGGAGGCGATCGTGGAGCGGATCAGCTGGCGGCCCTCCGGGTCGATCCCGGCCGTCGGCTCGTCGAGGAACGCGACCTCGGGGCGGCCCACGAGCGCGAGAGCCAGCGAGAGGCGTTGCTGCTCGCCCCCCGAGAGGTGGCGCCAGGTCGTGCGCCGTTGCGCCGTCAGGCCCACGCGGTCGAGCAGCTCGTCCGGGTCGAGCGGGTCGTCGTAGTACGCGCCGAAGAGGCGCAGCACCTCCGGCGGGCGCGCCGCCGTGTACACGCCCCCCTCCTGCAACATGACGCCCATGCGCCGCGTCAGCGCGGCGTGCTCGGCGATGGGATCCAGCCCGAGCACCCGCACGACACCGGCGTCGGGCCGGCGGAAGCCCTCCAGCGTCTCCACCGTCGAGGTCTTGCCGGCGCCGTTCGGCCCGAGGAGGGCCACGATCGACCCGGCGGCGGCGCTGAAGGTGAGCTGATCGACCGCGGTCGTGCCGTCGTAGCGGATCGTCAACCCGCGCACCTCGATGGCCGGGGAACCAACCGCACCGCTCACGGGCGGTCACGCTACTGGCGCTCGTGGCGGGGCAGGAAACCGACGACGGGGGGGCCGCCGGGTCCGCCGCCCCGCCGCGGGTCAGAGATCCGTGTAGTAGCCGACCACGTCGGCGACCACGTCGACCGTCCCCGCCTTGTTCGTGATCAAGACCTTGCCGTTCGCGCCGAGCTTCGCCATCGTCAGGTCGGGGATCGTCTGGCCCGGGGCGAAGTTGACGGTCACGGTGCCCGGGAGCCCGAGCCCGTCCGGGTAGACGGTCAGCTGGCTCTGCTGGGTGCCGTTGGTCGCCGTGATGTTCACGACGACCCCGGTGGCCGACGCCGGGATGCCGAAGGCACCGCCGACGGCGACCGCCCGAGTGGTCCCGGAGCCCCACGGGGTGACGTAGCCACCCGTGCCGGTGCGGTCGTCCAGGATGCGGACGGGCGCCATCGGGTGGAACCGCCCACTCGCCTCGGACGCGCCGGGCGCGTAGTAGCCGACCACGTCCGCCAGCACGTGGACCTTGCCGAGCTGGTTGAAGATCGAGACCTTGCCGCCGGCCCCCACCTTCGCGGTGACCAGGTTCGAGATCGTCTGGCCGACCCCGAAGTTCACCGTCGAGCTCGTCGGCACGGCCGAGCCGGTCGGGTACGCCGTGAGGAACGAGTTCTGCGTGGCGTCGGTGGCGGTGATGTTCAACACCACCGCGGTCGCGGTCGACGGCACCCCGCCGACGTTCGTCACCTTGAGGTCCTTGGACGTGCCGCCCGCGACCGGCCCGTTGAACCCACCGACCGCACCGTGCGAGTCGAGCAGCCGCACCGGGTTCACGCCGCTGAAGGCGAGGCCGTCCGCCTCGATGCCGCTGTCGAAGTAGCCGACGACGTCGGCCACCACGTGCACCGAGCCGACGGCGTTGAAGAAGCTGACCTTGCCGTCGCCGTCCAGCTTGACCGTCACGAGGTTGGGGATGGTCTCCCCGGCCCCGAAGTTGAGGTTGGACGCCGTCGGCACCGAGCCACCGGCGGGATACACGGTGAGGAACGAGCCCGCGGTGCCCTGGGTGGCGGTCACGTTCATCACGACCGCGGTCGCGCTCGCCGGCACCGTCCCGGCGCCACCGACGGTCAACGTCTTGACGTTCGCCGCGCCGGCGGCGACGGGCCCGTTGAACCCACCGACGGCCGTGCGGGAATCGAGGACGCGGAACGGGGCCACGGTGTGGAAGCGCACGCTGGTCGCCGCGACCCCGTTGACGGATCGGATGCGATGGTTTTCGGTGTCGGCGATGACCAGCTCGCCGTTCGCCTTGGCCGCCGCCGCACGGGGGTGGTTCAGCGTCGCCGAGGTCGCCGGGCCGCCGTCGCCCGTGAAGCCAGGAAGCGCGTTGCCGGCCAGGGTCGTGATCGTGCCCGCCGGCGACACCGACCGCACGAGGTTGACCCCCTCGTCGGTGATGAGCAGGGCGCCGCCCCCGTCGACGCTCACGTCGGTCGGGAACCCGAGCTCGGCCTGCACCGCCGGGCCGCCGTCGCCGCCGGCGCCGTTGTTCCCGTTGCCGACCGCCGTGGTGATCGTGCCGTTCACCACCTTGCGGATCCGATGGCTCCAGCTGTCGGCGATGAACAGCCGTCCCGAGGCGTCCACGGCGACGCCCTCAGGGTGGTAGAGCTTGGCGGTGTTCGCTTCGCCGCCGTCACCCGCGAAGCCCGCCACGCCCGTGCCGGCGAACGTCGTGATGGTCCCGTTCGGGCTCACCTGGCGGACCCGGTCGTTCATCGTGTCGGCGATGTAGAGGTTGCCCGCCTTGTCCAGCGCGAGGCCGTGCGGTGCGTTCAGCTGCGCGTTCTTCGCAGGGCCCCCGTCGCCCGAGAACCCCTTCACCCCGGTGCCGGCCACCGTCGTGATCGTGCCGTTCGTGGCGATGCGGCGGACGTTCGCATTCTGCTCGTCGGCGACGTAGACGGTGCCGGCCGGGTCGATCGCGATGCCCGACGGCTGGCGCAGCCGCGCTTCGGTCGCGGGTCCGCCGTCGCCGTCGTTGCCGGCCAGCGTCGTGCCGGCCACCGTCGTGATGGTTCCGTTCGGAGCGATCTTGCGGACCCGGTGGGTGTGCGAATCGGTGAAGTACGTGGCGCCGACCTTGTCGACCGCGATGTCTACCGGGGTGCCGAGCTGGGCGGCACCGGCGGGGCCACCGTCCCCGCTGAGGGCATCCTCGTGACCGCCGGCGATCGATGTGACGGTGCCGGCGGGGGAGACGGGGCGCAGCCAGTGGTCGCTCCCGTTCACGTTCGAGTCCCCGATGACGTAGCCGCCCGCCGGGTCCACGGCGATCGACGCGACGCTGGAGAACTTGGCCGCCAGTGCCGGGCCGCCGTCGCCCGCATGGCCGGTGCCCGAGCCCCCGGCGACGGTGGTGATCGTGCCG
>CAYUOL010000017.1:19972-38597 GCA_964446345.1 uncultured Iamiaceae bacterium
CCGGCGACGGTGGTGATCGTGCCGTTGACGCTCACCTTGCGGACCCTCGCACCGTCCTCGACGTAGAGGTTGCCGGCGCTGTCGCGTGCGATCGTGTCGAGGCCGCTGAACGTGGCCGCCGTCGCAGGTCCGTTGTCCCCCGAGAACCCGGTGTCGCCCGTGCCGGCGATGGTCGTGATGATCCCGTTCGGTGCGATCTTGCGGACCCGGTCGTTGTAGCCGTCGCTGAAGACGATCGACCCGTCGGCCATCGTCACCATGCCGCGGGGTGCGTTCAGGGACGCGGCGGTTGCCGGTCCACCATCGCCTCCGAAGCCGGTGGTCGCTTGGCCGGCGACGACGGTCAGGGTGCCGCCGGGCTTCAGGGCGAGGATCTGCCGGTCCGTGCTGAGCAGCAGGTCGGGGCCCGCCGCCGCGACGCCGTTGATGGCCGGGAGCCGCGTGGCGGTGGCCGGGCCCGGGACCACGGGCCCGGTGCTGGCGCGCCCGGCAACCACCGAGAAGGTCTTCGTGGTGCGGTCGAAGGCCCGGATCACGGAGGACGCGTTGTCGGCGACGTACACCTTGTTGCCGATGATCGCGAGGTCGGAGACGTCGAAGGCGGTGCCGAACGGGGTACCGGGCCCGATCCCCCCGGCCGTGGTCTTCATGGTGCCCGTGGGTGACGCCGAAGCCGGTCGGGGGCCGAGGGCTTCGACCGCGACGATGGTGGCCACCGTCGAGAAGATCCAGAGGAGCGCGACGAGCGCTCGGGTGCGGCGGGCGCGAGGACGCCGAACGGCGGATGCACGGGGCCGACGCAGCAGGGCGATGGGAGGCATGGGGTGCGCAGCGGTGGTGGGCATGCCTCGATGCTCACATGGACGCCGCCGCGTGAGGCGCGGGAGTTCGTCGCTTCGGTCAACGATCGCCGTGGATGTCGACCTGAAGGCACCCAATCACCGTGGTTTCCTCGGTCGTGGCCGTCGTCACACGCATCAGCGACGCCTCACGCCGCGGTTTCCATGGCGTGCGATGGGTGGGGAGGGAGGGGGCGCCGCCCTGGATGGGTCGCGGGCGCGCCCATCTCTCCCGGCGGTCGGCGGCGCGGCGGCTACCGTTTGCGCCCATGATCGACGTCCAGCGCCTGCGCACCGAGTTCGACGCCGTGAAGGCCGCCGTCGCCCGGCGGGGCGCCTCCGAGGCGGCGCAGATCGATCAGGCCCGCGACCTCGACGAGCAGCGCCGTGCCGTGGTCGCCGATCGTGACGAGGTCCGCGCGCAGATCAAGGCGCTGTCGAAGCAGGTCGGCGAGCTGCGTCGCGACGGCAAGGACGACGACGCGGCGGCGTTGCAGGCGCAGAGCCGCGACCTCGGCGCGCGCGAGGCGGATCTCGACGCCGACGAGGCGAAGCTCGCGGGCGAGCTGCGCGACCTGCTGCTGCGCATCCCCAACATCCCCGCCGACGAGGCGCCGGACGGTGCGGGCGACCAGGACAACCCGACCGTCAAGACGGTCGGCTTCGATCCGGCGGCCTACGGCGAGCACCAGCGGATCCCGCACTGGGAGACGGGCGCCGCGCTCGGCATCCTCGACAGCGAGCGCGCCGTGAAGATCTCGGGGTCGATGTTCAACATGTTCCGCAAGCAGGGCGCGACGTTGGCCCGGGCCCTCTGCCAATACGCGCTCGACAAGAACGCCGATGCCTTCGAGGAGATCCGGCCGCCCAGCCTCGTGCTCAGCTCGACGCTCACCGCCACGGGCCAGTTGCCGAAGTTCGCCGACGACGCCTACCAGATCGAGCGTGACGATCTGTGGTGCATCCCGACGGCCGAGGTGCCGCTGACGTCGATCGCCAAGGACGAGATCCTCGACGCGCAGCAGCTGCCGATGCGGCTGATGGCGTACTCGCCGTGCTTCCGTCGCGAGGCGGGCTCGGCAGGACGCGACACGCGCGGCGTGCTGCGCGTCCACGAGTTCGACAAGGTCGAGCTCTTCGCGTACGCCACGCCCGAGCAGGCGCCGGCGATGCTCGACGAGATCCTCGGCCGCGCCGAGGCGCTCATCTCGTCGCTCGGCCTCGCCTACCGCATCCTCGACATCTGCACCGGCGACATGGGCCAGTCGCATCACCGCTCGTTCGACATCGAGGTGTACGCGCCCGGCGTCGATCAGTGGCTCGAGGTCTCGTCGGTGTCGTGGTTCAGCGACTACCAGGCGCGCCGCGCGAACATCCGGTACCGGCCGCTCGACGACGACGGCAAGCCGCGGCGGGGCACCGAGATGGTGCACACGCTCAACGGGTCGGCACTCGCCGTGCCCCGGGTGTGGGCGGCGCTCATCGAGACCTACCGGCAGCCGGACGGTTCGGTGGCGCTGCCCGAGGCCCTGCACCCGTACCTCCGCGGCGCTCCGGTCATCGGCCCGGCCTGAGGCGCGAGGTGGCCCCGGCCGACGCCGCGACCGAGGAGAGCGGACCCCCGCCGGCGCTCGACGAGCGCGACGAGCACGAGGCGCGCGAGCGGGGGGCCGGCCCGCCCGACGTCGAGCCCGGCGATCGGGACGGGGACGACGAGGGCGCCGTCGCCGGCGACGAACCCCGACCGGCGCCGAGCGCCCGGCCCTGGGGGCGCATCGCCGCCGTGATCTCGCTCGTCTACGTGGCGTGGTACGTGGTGGGCCTGGTCGTGCTGCAGCGGAGCGCGGGCACGTACAACGCACTGAACCGGTTCTACGGTGGCCTCGTGCCGCGGGTCGTGCTGTGCGGCGTGCTGCTGGCGGTGCTGTACCACCTGCTCGACGGCGTGCGCGCGACCGCCCAGGACGCGCTGCCTCGCCTGGCGGGGCACGAGGTCCTGCTGCGGGCGACCGTCCGCTTCCTCCTGCTCGCGGTGTGGATCCCGGCGTCCGTCGTCGTGCTCTGGCCGGCGATCCGAACCTGGTTCTCCCGGTGAGCGCCCCGCTCGACCCTTCGGTCGCCGACGACGTGGAAGGGCCCGACCCGGTCGAAGGGACCGACGTGGTCGAGTCGGCCCGTGCGCAGGACGGGGCCGCCGTCGCCCCGCCCCGCGCCGCCCCGCCGCAACCGTGGAGCTGGCACGCCCTGCGGGTGTCGGGCCTGTTCCTCGCCGCCCTGCTGGTCTGGCACGTCGTCGTCACCTTCGTGCTCACCGACGTGGGGCAGACGACGGCCGTCACGGTGTCCGACCACTGGCACGACGCCACCTGGCGCGCGCTCGAATGGGTCACGCTGGTGCTCGCTCTCGGTCATGGCGGGCTCGGGCTCGACGCGCTCCTGCGTCGCGCTCCGTGGGCGCCCGGCGTGCGGACGGCGACGCGGGTCGCAGGCGCCGCGGTCGTCGCATCCTTGGCCGTCGCGGCATCCGTCGTCGTGTTGACGTACCGGTGAGGGCGGGCCCCAGCCGTCCTGCAGTGATCGCTGCTCCGGTGGATCAGTGGTCGGCGGCATCACCGCCGGCGCCGCGCCGGCGGCCGAACGGGTTGCGGCTCTGGTGCTGGCGGATCGTGACGTCCTCCTCGATCTCGACCGCGCCCTTGGCGACGCCGATGCGCTGGCTGCCGTAGATGCTGCGGTGGGACGACAGCACGTAGCTCACGACGCATCCCACCGCGACCGGCACGATCATGCCGGCCCCGAACAGCTCGACCCCCATGATCGTGCAGGCCAACGGGGTGTTGGCCGCTCCGGCGAACACCGCCACGTACCCGACGGCCGCGAGCACCTCGACGGGCACGCCCAGCACGTGGGCGAGGGCGGCGCCCAGCGTCGCCCCGATGGCGAACAACGGGGTGACCTCGCCGCCCTGGAACCCGGTGCCCAGGGTGATGGAGGTGAAGAGCAGCTTCAGGAGGAACACCTCGAAGCCGACGTCGTGGCCGGCGAGGGCGTCGGTGGCCAGCGGGATCGACAGGCCCAGGTACTGCCGCCCGAACACGAGCGCCAGCACGATGATGACGACGCCGCCGAGGATCGGTCGCGCCGGGGGCCACCGGATGGCGGCGCCGACGATCGCCGAGATCGCGTGCGTCAGCTCGATGAACAGCGCCCCCGCGAGCGAGAAGGCCACGGCCGCCACGGCCACCTTCAGGATCAGCGCGGCGTCGATCGTCGGGGACAACGGGGAGAGGTGCTCGTGGGTCTCGCCCAGCGCGCGCACGACCTGGTCGCCGACGATCGAGGCTGCCATCGCCGGGACGAGGGCCTCGTACCGCACGCGCCCGACGGACTGCACCTCGAGCCCGAAGACGCATCCTGCGAGCGGCACCCCGAACATCGCGCCGAACCCGCCCGAGAGCGCGGCGATCAGCATGATCCGGCGATCGCGGTCGTTCAGGCGGATCACGTCGGAGAACCAGTCGGTCAGGCTGCCCGACATCTGCAACGCCGTGCCTTCGCGTCCGGCGGAACCCCCGAAGAGCTGCGTCACGACGGTGGCGCCGTAGATGAGGAACGCCATGCGGCGCGGGATCCACTGCGTCGGCATGTGGATCTCGTCCAGCAGCAGGTTGTTGCCGGCGATCGAGCGCCCGGCGGCGCGGTAGTACACCCAGCCGACGAGGCACCCGGCCACGGGCAGCAGGAACAGCAGCCACGGGTTGTCGAGGCGGGTGCGCGTCGCCCACTCCAGCGCCTTCAGGAGCGCCCAGGACGACGCCCCGGCGAGGACGCCGATGACCGAGCCGAGGGCCACCCACCGCAGGAGGTGCACGGCGAGCCGACCGTGCTCGGCGACGTCGATGCGGGGCAGGGCCAGGCTGGCGTCCTTCACCCGCCGCACGACGTTCGGCCGATCGGGGTCGGATGGTCGCGCCGCCGGCGCCGGCGCGGTGGGCGCGCCGCTCTGGTTGCCGCTCTGGGTCGGCTCGGTTCGGTCGGGAGGTGAGGTCCCGTCGTCAGCTTCTTCGGTCACGCTCGTGCTCTCCGGTCGCCGGTCGGTCCACTTCCCCGGCGCCCCTCGCCCGGCATGTGCGCGCGACGCCTACCGCTCAGGAAGATCCACTGGTCGGTAGGGGCCATCAGCTCGAGGCGGTTCCACCGGCGTCGCCGTCCCCGAGCCCGCCGAGCGGGTGGGTCCGTCGTGACCGATGTGGCGGGCTCCATCGCCGGCGCCAGGCTACCCGCCTCACCGTGCCCCCTCCAGATCGTCGCTCCCGTGCGTCGCGCCGTGGGTCGTGCGCTCGTCGTGCCCGAGCGTCGTGCCCCAGTCGCCGCTCGGTTGGCGCGGGTCGGGCGCAGCGACTTCACTCTCGTCCATGCAGACCGGCTCGGATCCTGATCCCCTCGCGGGTGTTCGCCGCTCGTTGGAGGCCGCCGGGCTCGCACGGTCCGATCTCGGGCCGGACCCCCTCGAGCTGTTCCGGTCGTGGTTCGCCTTCGCCCAGGAGGTCGGGGTGCACCAGCCCGAGGCCGTCGCGCTCGCGACCGTCGACGTCACCGGCCAACCGTCGGTTCGGCTCGTGCTCCTCCGGGGCGTGGACGACCGGGGGTTCGTCTTCTTCACGAACTACGAGAGCCGCAAAGGGCGGGAGCTGACCGTCGACGCGCTCGCAGGGCTCGACTTCCCGTGGCATCAGATCTCGCGGCAGGTGCGGGTCGAGGGCACCGTCGAGCGCGTGACCGCCGAGGAGTCGGACGCCTACTTCGCCACGCGTCCCCGCGGCAGCCAGATCGGCGCCTGGGCCTCGCCGCAGAGCCGCGTGCTGACCGATCGGGCCGAGCTGCTGGCGCTCGTCGAGGAGCAGGAGGCGCGCTGGGCCGACCGGCCCGTCGATCGCCCCCCGCACTGGGGGGGCTACCGCGTCCGTCCCCATGCGATCGAGTTCTGGCAGGGCCGCGACAGCCGGCTGCACGATCGGTTCCGCTACGAGCGCGACCCCCAGATCCCCACGGCGGATGCGTCACTCGAACCGTCCGGGGACGAGGGATGGGACGTGCAGCGCCTCGCGCCCTGAGATCGAGCGCGAGGCTGGGGCGAACCGTGGCGGCGTTCGCGACGTAGGACCGGGCATGGCGTTGTCGATGGCGAACCCCCTCCGCGCGCCCGCGTCGTGGAACCTCCCCGGCCCGCGCCTCGACGTCGCCGTCGGCGCGAAGCGGGGCACGCCCGCCACCCGGCGTCCGTCGCGGCGAGCCCGCAGTAGCCTCGCCACGATGGATGGGCCCTCCGGCGTCGACGTCACGCTCGCCGCCCGCTTCCGGGATCGCGACCCGGACGCGATCCGCGAGGTGTACCAGGCCTACGGCAAGTCGGTCTACGGCATCGCCTATCGGGCCCTCGGCAACAAGGCCCTGGCCGAAGAGGCCACGCAGCACGCGTTCCTCCAGGCGTGGCGCGCGTCGGCGACGGTCGACGCGAACCGAGAGCTGGGCCCCTGGCTCTTCACGATCGCGAAGCGGGCCGCGATCGATGCGTACCGGCGGGAAGCCCGGCGCGTGCACCAGGACGTGGACGACGTGGCCCCGGGGGACCCCGCCGTCGTGAGCCTGCCCCCCAACATCGAGGGGATCACCGAGAGCTGGGAGGTGCGCGCCGCGGTCGCCGAGCTGCCGCCCGACGAGCGGGAGGTGGTCCGCCTGCAGCACTTCGAGGGGCTGACGCATCCCGAGATCGCCGAGCGGGTCGGCGTCCCGGTGGGCACGGTCAAGTCCCGCTCGTTCCGCGCCCATCGCCGCTTGGCGTCACGTCTGGGTCACCTGCAGGAGGTGATCGCATGACGCCCGACGACCTCGGGGCCGCCGACGATCGCATCGTCGAGTACCTCGAGACCGGCGCCCCTTCGGTCGACGCGGCGCTCGCTGCCGACCTCGACGCGGTGCGCACCGAGCTCGCCGAGGCGGCCACGTGGGAGGAGCCCCGCGCGGGCCTCGAGGACGAGATCGTCGCTCGACTGCTCGCGGAACCGGGCCCCGCCGCTCGTGAGGACCGCGCGGATCCGGCCCTCCGCACGAGCGCGCCCTCGTCACCCCCGGTGGTGTCGCTCGCCGAAGCCCGGGCGCGTCGTTCGCGCACCGTCGCGGTCGTCGCGTCGCTCGTCGCCGCGGCCGCGATCGTGGTGGCCGTCGTCGGCTTCGCCACGCGCCCCGCCGCCACCACCGTCGAGTCCGCGAGCGGCCCGGCCGGCACCACGACGGCGCCGCCGAGCGCTCGCCCGACCATCGGCCCGGGCGTGGTCGCCCCGCTGAACGGCACCGATCTGCTGCCGGGAGCCGCCGGCACCGTCCGGCTGGACGAGACCGAGTCGGGCGTGTGGATCCGGATGGACGCCACGGGTCTGCCGCGGCGCGACGACGGTGCCTTCTACCAGGCCTGGGTCAAGACCCCGAACGGGCTCGTGCCGATCGGCACCTTCCACACGGGCGACGACGTCGTGCTGTGGTCGGGCATCCCCATCGCAGGCACCGACGCGGTGACGGTGACGCTCGAGGAGAACGACGGGAACCAGGAGTCGTCCGGCCAGCGCGTGCTCGTCGCCGCCATCCCGCACCCGGGCACCTCCGGTACCACCGGCACCACCGGCATGACGGGGGGCGCGGGCCCCTCGGGCGGCTCGGGAGGCACGAAGGTCCCGACCACGAGCTCCCGCTGACCGTTCGAGCGCCGACCGGGCCCGACGCCCGCCGGCGGGCGAGCGGTACCGTCACGGAGATGTTCGCTGAGCTCCTGGCCCATCCCGGCGTGGAGGAGACCGTCGAGCTGGGCACGACCGTGGGCTTCCTGGCCTTCCACGGCGGGTCGCTCGAGCAGGGCACCGACATGATCGCCGCCGAGGCGGCCCGGCGCTGCGGCGCGTCGCTCTACACCGTGGTGCAGCCCGAGGGCTTCCGCTGGCACATCCCGTCGAAGCTCGTCAGCCCGGCGGAGTCGCCGGCGCTGGCGACGTTCCTCGACCACGTCGACGTCGCCATCGCCATCCATGGCTTCGGGCGACCGACGATGTTCACGACGATGCTCGCCGGCGGATCGAACCGCGAGCTCGCGCGCCACCTCGCCGGGCACATCCGCGCCCGCCTCCCCGAGTACGAGGTGCTCGACGACGCCGCCGCGATCCCGGTCGAGCTGCGCGGCCTGCACCCCGACAACCCCGTCAACCTGCCCCGCCGCGGCGGCACGCAGCTCGAGCTCCCGCCGCGCGTGCGCGGCATCGGTCCGTTCTGGGCCGATCACGACTGGGCGGCGGCGCCGCGCACCCCGCACACCGAGGCCCTGATCGGGGCCCTCGCCACGGCGGCGCTCGCGTGGCCCACCGCGTCCGACGGTGCCGTCGGCCCGGCCCCCGCCTGACGGGCCGCGCGAGACTCCGGCCATGGACCTCCGCATCTTCATCGAGCCCCAGCAGGGCGCCACGTACGAGCAGCAGGCGGACATCGCCAAGGCCGCGGAGGCGGGGGGCTTCGACGGGTTCTTCCGCTCCGACCACTATCTGAAGATGGGCGCCGTCTCCGGCCTGCCCGGCCCGACCGACACCTGGGTCACGCTCGGGGCGATCGCGCGGGAGACCTCCAGCATCCGGCTCGGCACGCTTGTCAGCTCCGCCACGTTCCGCCTGCCCGGACCCCTCGCAGTGGCCGTGGCCCAGGTCGATCAGATGAGCGGCGGTCGTGTCGAGCTCGGGCTCGGCGCGGGCTGGTACTCCGACGAGCACACCGCGTACGGCATCCCGTTCCCGACCCTGGGGGAGCGCTTCGACATCCTCGAGGAGCAGCTGCAGGTCATCACCGGCCTGTGGCGCACGCCGCCCGCCGACCAGTTCTCGTTCGAGGGAGAGCACTACACGGTGGTCGGGTCGCCGGCGCTGCCCAAGCCCTTCCAACCGGGAGGTCCGCCGATCATCATCGGTGGTGGCGGGCCGAAGCGCACCCCCCGCCTGGCCGCGGAGTACGCGTCCGAGTTCAACGTCGCCTTCGTGCCGCTCGACTTCTACCGCTCGCAGGTGCAGCGCGTGAACGCGGCGTGCGAGAAGATCGCCCGCGACCCCGATGATCTCGTCCACTCGGTCGGCCTCGTCGTGTGCTGCGCGGAGAACGACGAGGAGCTCGGCCTGCGGGCGGGCGCCATCGGCCGCAGCATCGAAGACCTGCGCGAGCACGGTGCCGCCGGCTCGCCCGCCGAGGTGATCGACACGATCGCGTCCTACGCCGAGGCGGGCGCGCAGCGCGTGTACCTCCAGGTGCTCGACATCACCGACCTCGAGCACATCCACCTGCTGAGCGAACAGGTCCTGAAGGTCCTCCCCTGAGCCTCCCGTCTCTGCGCTTGTTCGCGGGGAAGGGGTCGGCCTAGCGCGATCGTGTGCCCGTGCGGCGGGTCGTTGACGTCGTGCTGCGCTTGCCGGGGCGGCTCGATCGCCAGGACGTCGCGATGAGCACGGCCACGACCAGCACGCCCATCAACACGACGCCGATGCGCATCGGTCCCGTGCGGTTCACCCAGTTCGACAGGTCGCTGTTCCACTGCAGGAGCAGCGACGCAGGACCGCCCGGGTCGCCGTCGTTGAGCACGCGCACCTCGTACCAGCCGAAGTACGTCAGGAACAGGCCGGCGAGCACCAGCAGCGCACCGGAGATCTGGTTCACGTGGGGAAGCACACGGCGCAACCGGCGCACGAGCCCCTGACGGGCGAGCGCGAGCGCGAGCGTCAGCACCATGAGCACGAGGGCCATGCCGAACGCGTAGGCGAGGAACACCGTGAACCCCGAGACGAAGCTCGTCGAGGCGAACGTGTTGGCGACGTTGAGCATGAACACGGGGATGGTGCACGACAACGACGACACGGCATACGAGATCCCGAAGAGGAACATCGACGACAGCTGGCGGCTCGAGGTGCCCTTGCTCATCTTGGGCAGGAACGAGACCGTCGGCTCGAACCCGCGGAGCATGGCGACGCCGAGCGCCACGATGCCGACGCCGATGATCATCGTGACGTAGGGCAGCTGCGGTTGGACGATCACCGAGAACTTCACGATGAGCACGCCCATGACGGCGAACACGACCATGAAGCCCGCCGACACGGCCAGGCCGACCTTGATCGCACGGAACACGCCGGCCTGCGCGTCCTGCGAGGCATCGTCGAGGCCCAGGAAGTACGACAGGTAGGCGGGCAGCATCGCGAAGCCGCACGGGTTGATGGCGGCGAGCATGCCGGCGGAGAACGCCACGGCGAGCTGGGTGTCGATCACGGCTTCAACTTCTCGTTGATCTGCTTCGTCAGCTCCTCCTCGGTGATCTCGCCGAGGTGCAGGTACACGATGGTGCCGTTCCGGTCGACGAGCGCGGTGGTCGGGAACCCGATGATGCCGAAGCCGGATCCGATGGTGCCGGTCGGGTCGACCCCGAGGGGGTAGCGGACCCCGGTGCGGTCGACGAGGCGCTGCGCGGCGGCGTGGTCGATCTCGAGCGTGTCGAGGCCGATGAACGCGACCTTGTCGCCCATCGCCTGATGGACCCGCTGCAGCGCCGGCATCTCGGTGACGCACGGGGCGCAGTTGGACTGCCAGAAGTTCACGACCACCGGCCGCCCGGCGAGCGCGGCGAGGCTGCTCGTCCCGCCGTCGAAGCCCTCCCACGTCACCACCGGGGCGGGCTTGCCCAGCATGGCGCCACCACCGTCGCCGCCGACCAGCGTCTGGTTCGGCACCAAGCGCACGACGCCGTCCGATCCGGGGGCGGTGGGGGCCGCGGTGGGGGTGCCGCTGTTCGACAGGGCGACCCAGCTGGCGATGACGAGCACGACCACGAACAACGACAGCGCCCACAGCAACCCACGCGGCAGGTGGATGGCCTCGGGGACGTCGGGGAGATCGTCGGGGTCGCGCTCGTCCATGGGTCCTTCGACGGTACTGCGCCCGTGTTGGGGAACCACATCGCGAGACGGCCCCGGCGCCCGGTCCCCGTGCTCGCGGCACCGCCGCCCGGACGCGCACGGGCCCCGCTCAGGGGGGATGAGCGGGGCCCAGTGGCGGGCCGGTCAGGGGGCGCTTCGTCCAAGGGGGGTGGACGGGCCCGCATGCCGGCGGGGGATGGCCCTTCGGGAGCCGATGGGGCTACGCGGAGCGCAGGTAGCCCTGGAGGTGCAGCGGCACCGGGATCTCCGGCAGCTGATCCTCGGGACGGGGGTTCTTCGGGGGCCGGCCCCGACGACGCTTGGTCGCCAGGATCTTGCCGTTGAGGAACATCTGCCCGCCCCACACACCCCACGGCTCACGCCGTGCGATGGCGCCCTCGAGGCAGGTCAGCATGGCCGGGCACTCGGCACAGATGGTCTTGGCCCGGGCGATGTCCTGGAGCTCTTCGGAGAAGAACACCTTCGTCAGGCCGCCTTCACCATCACGGCACAAGGCCTCGTCCCACCACTCCGGACTGAACTCCTCTTCGCTCAGCGGAGCCAACATGGTCGTTCCCTTTCCCTTCGTTCCCGGCTCTTCCGAGCTCGGGGTTGTCGTGTCTGTCCTGCGCTCGAGATCTTCTTGCGTCTTCATCTCATCGATTTCGGTGTCGTGGTTCCGCCGTTGCGGCCCGTCGAGAGTGTGGAAAAGCGGCCCTGGAAAGCAGAAAGGCCACCGGTTTCCCGGTGGCCTTTCGGAGAGTGCGCTTCGTCCCATGGGTTAGGGCGAAGTCTCCTGAGGCCACCGAGTGCGGAGCTTGGTCGTGTCGGTCGTGATCACCATGGAGGTCGGGTTCACATGACCCGCACGGGAGGTGCCGACGACGCCGTGCCACGGGTAGGCGCAGAACCCCTGACCGGCGTGCAGGCGCGAGCCGGCGGCGTGGGCTGCGAAGCCTGCCTGTGCGCTCATGCCGTTCTTCATCGCCGGTCTCCGAAGGGTCGGGGTTGGATCGGGTAGTTCCTGCTGTGTGCGTTCGAGGATCGCGTTCCAGCGGTATTTCGCTTGCGTTTCCCCCACCAGCACGTTGGCTGGCTTGCGCTCATCGGATCACGCGAACCAAAGAGCGTCAATTCATTTTCGATGATCTTTACGTGCAGAGCCTGCATCTTTGCGCCGTCTTTGGAACATCGTCCGGCGAAGGGGGCCGGATGACCCAGACGGCGGGCCCCGTCGAGCCGCGGTCGCGGGCCGGTAGCGTGCGTCGCCATGGCGGAGACCGCGGCGAGTCGCATCGTGGCCCCACCGACCGAAGGGCGGCTCTTCACGGCCACCCGTGCGGTGCGCTTCGGCGACGTGAACCCCGTCGGGCGGACCCGTCTGGACGCCCTCAGCACGTACGTGCAGGACGTGGCCGGCGACGACACCGCCGACTCGGGGCTCGGAGCCGAGCTCGTGTGGGTCGTGCGCCGCGCGGCGTTCGAGGTGCGACGGGCGCCCCGGTTCCTCGAGGTGCTCACCTTGCGCACCTGGTGCTCGGGCATCGGTCGGCGGTGGGCCGAGCGGCGCGTGGACATGCGCGGCGACCGCGGCGCACAGGTCGACGCGGCGGTGCTGTGGGTCGCCCTGGACCAGCGCACCAACCGGCCCGTCGGCCTGCCTGCGGCCTTCGTCGCCGGGGCGGCGCCCGCCGCGCAAGGGCGCGAGGTGTCGGCTCGGCTGCAGCACGCTTCCGAACCGACGGCGGGGATCGAGGTCGAGCGACGACCGTGGGCGCTGCGGGCGACCGACTTCGACCTGTTGCGGCACGTCAACAACGCCGCGTCGTGGGCGATGGTCGAGGAGCTCCTCGACGACCACGATCCGCGCCTGCCGGTGCGAGCCGAGGTCGAGTACCGCGTCGCGGTCGAGCCGGGCAGCCGGCTCGAGCTGCTCGTGCAGCGGCCCACGCCGACGTCGCTCGCCCTGTGGGCGGTCGGCCATGCGGCGGACGCCGCGCCCGACGCCGCGCCGACCGTATTCACCACGGCGACCGTCGAGGCGCTCGCCGGCTGACGGTGCTCAGCCGGGGTTGACGACGCGCCCGATCAGCAGGACCAGACCCGACTCGCGGTCGCGCACGAAGAACACGAACGGCTTGTCGATGGTCACCGTCTTCACGCCGGCGATGTTCGTGCCGGTCGTCGGCTGTGCCGTCGTCGCGTCCTTCGACTCGGTGCCCTCCTCGTCCACGCCGTAGAAGCCCTTGTACAGCACCTCGGACATCGACAGGGTCTCGTCGGACGTGATCGCCGAGAAGTCGGCGCTCTGGTCGAAGGCCGAGGGCAGCAGGGGCTTGATCGCATCGTCGAGGTTGGCGGCCGTCGTGAACTGGAACTGCGGGAGCCGCAGGTCGATGGGCTGCGGTTGCAGCGAGGTCATGATCTCGCGCACCCGGTCGTCGTTGAGGCCCTGCTCGAACGCACCGAACTGCCCCGCGGTCGGCATCGTCACGACCAGGCTCAGCTGCTCACCGAGGTACGGGATCTCGACGGCGGTCCAGTCCGGCTTGTCCGCGTACCGCAGCCCGGTGGGCGCGGTGAGCTGCATCAACCGGGCATCGACGGGCTGGTCGTCGACGCGCTGGAAGATGCCCCGCTTCGTGTTCGCGGGGTCGAAGGGGAGCAACCAAGGCGCTTGCAGGTAGCTCTCCGCGGCGACGACGAAGCGGGTGTACTGGGTCACGTCGCCGCGGGGTGCGAGCTCGTCGAAGCGGCCCTTGGTGGCCTCGTTGCCCCACTTGTTGATCGCTTGGCGCGCGGACTCGGCGTCGGTGCGGAAGTCGACGACGTGGAACCCGGTGTCGTACGCGCTCGAGAGGAGGTCGAGGTAGTCCTCCTTGAAGTGGGTGCCGCGCTGGCCCCACAGCGAGGTCGCCAGCTCGAGGGAGATCTTCCCCTTGCGGATCGTGCTGCGCGTCTCGCCCGAGCGGGCCCGCAGCCCCTGCTGCAAGGTGCTCAGCCCCGTGTCGAGGTCCGGGGTGAGGGGCGCGTGGAGGACCGAATCGAACTGGGACCGGGTGTCGCTCGGGGCGCCGGTCCCGGCCCGCGCCATGCTCAAGGCGGTCAGCAGGGCGTACGGCGAGTAGGCGAAGTTGCCGCGGCTGAAGGCGACGGCGCGGTAGAGGTCGGTCGCGAACGCGTTGTTCGCGGCGACGGTGCCGCCGACGAACTCCTTGTTCGGGTCACGGCGGGGCGCCTTGGTCCTGACCTCTTGGCCACTGGGAGAGGTGCCCACGCACGCCCCCGCGAGGATGACGACGGCGAGCGCGACCGGGGCGAGCCGTCGGGCCTGCGAGACGCGCCGGGGCGAGCGCCCCGCCCCGGGAGGCGGGCGCCGCGCGTGCCGAGGTCGGGTGCCTGCATCCGGTGTCACCGGTGCCAGCCTGACAGAGGGGATGCGGCCGAACCAGGCACCCCGGGCCTTCGGGGCGCCTCGTGAGGCTGCGCTCGCGCGTGGCTGCCGGTGCCTCCCGCGGTGAACGTAGGCTGGGGCCATGCGAGTCACCGCCACCGAACGCGCGGCGGCCATCGTCGAAGAAGTGAAGGCGACCCGGGCCGGATCGTTGACCATCACCATCGGCACCGGCTGTTGCGAGTCCACCGCCCCGTTCCTGTACGAGGACTTCTGGCCGGGACCGGACCAGGAGGTCGTCGGCTCCGTGGCCGACGTCCCCGTGTACGCGCCGGCCTACCTGCGGGCGAACTACGAGGGCGACGACGGGGTGGTCATCGACGTGCTCGAGAACCAGATGGCCGAGTCGCTCTCGATCGAGACGGCGCTCGACTGCCGCCTCATCCTGCGGGGGTTCGGGGTCGATCTCGGGCGCGACGACCTCACGTGCGACATCCCGACAGAGGGCCCGAACCAGGGCCCGAACAAGGGCCCGAACGCGGACCATACGGCCACGGTGCCCACCATCGCGACCGGGGGACCCTCCCGGGTCGTCGGCGAGCTCCCCGAAGCGTTGCGGCGGATGAAGCTGCGCTGACCGTCTTCTTCCGCCACCCGACCGACCAGAACGAAGCACGCCGCGCCTCGGGGCGTGCGACCACAGCCGAGAGCACGCGCAGGGAGACGCACCGATGACGAACCCGATCCTGTCCGCGCGGGGGGTCCGCAAGATCTACCGCACCGGCACGCAAGAGGTCGAGGCCCTGCACGACATCGACCTCGACATCATGGCGGGCGAGATGGTCATGGTCATGGGGCCCTCCGGCAACGGCAAGACCACGATGCTCAACTGCCTGTCAGGGCTCGACGACATCGACGAGGGCGAGGTGTTCGTCGATGGAGACGAGACCCCGATCCACAAGATGTCCGACTCCCGCCGGACCGAGCACCGGGCGCAGCGGATGGGCTTCGTGTTCCAGAGCTTCAACCTCATCCCGGTGTTCACCGCCGTCGAGAACGTCGAGCTGCCCCTCCTCGTCACGGGGGTGAAGGCCAAGGAAGCCCGCGAGCGAGCACGGGCGATCCTGGATCGCGTCGAGCTGGGTGATCGCACCGGTCATCGCCCGACGGAGCTCTCGGGAGGCGAGCAGCAGCGAGTGGCCATCGCGCGCGCACTGGTCAGCAACCCGGCGATCGTCTGGGCCGACGAACCGACGGGCAACCTCGACAGCCACACCGCCGACGCGGTCCTCGCGCTCCTGCACGAGGTGCACGACGCCGGCCAGACGTTGGTCGTGGTCACCCACGACGCCGGCATCGGTGCCTCCGGCACGCGCCTGGTGCAGGTGCGCGACGGTGGCATCACCTACGACGGTCCGCCGCAGGACTTCGTCGGCGACGCATCGGTCGCCGGCGTGGGCTCGCACTGATGCGCGCCGTCGTCGGTCTGATCCTCGGGCTCATCGGGCTGGGCGTCGCGCTCGGCGTCCTCGCCATGCTCGTGGTCCCGCCGATCGACATGATCTTCCGGCCCACGTTCCGCCGCTTGGCCTTCCGCAACATCAGCAGGCGTCGCGGCGAGGCGTCGCTCATCATCGTCGGTTCGTTGCTCGGCGCCGCCATCATCACCGCCTCGTACATCGTCGGGGACACCATCGAAGGCTCGATCCGCGACGCCGCGCGCACCGACCAGGGACCCATCGACGAGAGCGTCCGACTGAACGACGCCTCGAAGCTGGCCCAGGTGCAGGACGCCATCTCCAACCCGCCGATCGCGGGGGTCGACGGCGTGCTGCAGATCACGTCGGCCGGTGCGGTCGTCGCCAACACGGCGACCGAGCGCATCGCCGTGCCGACGGCGGGCATCGTCGAGCTCGACTTCGACAAGGGCCGCGCGTTCGGCTCGGACCCGGCGATCACCGGGCTGGCCGACGCCGGGCCGACCCCGACAGGCGATCAGGCGGTGATCGGCACGAACCTCGCGCGGAAGCTGGCGGTGAAGGCGGGTGACCCGATCGAGGTCTTCGCGTACGGGGGGTCCAAGACCCTGACGGTCCGCCAGGTGGTCGAGGACATCGGGCTGGTGGGCTACGTGCCGGTGCGCGCTGGGGGCGGGGCGGGGGGCTTCACGCGACCCCTCGGCGTCCTCGTGCCGAAGGGGACCATCGAGGCCCTCGCCAAGGGCTCGAAGGTGGCGAACGCCCAACCACCCACGACCGAGGTGGTCGTGTCGAACACCGGCGGGGTCTTCGACAGCGTCGGCTCCGTCGGCGCGATCGCCGACGAGCTCACCGCGCGCACGAAGGGCATCCCCGGCACGCAGGTGCTGCGGCTGAAGGCGGACCTGCTCGACAACGCCAAGGCGGCGGGGGACTCGTTCTCGCAGCTCTTCTCGACCATCGGCTACTTCAGCGTGATCGCCGGGATCCTCCTGCTGGTCAACCTGTTCGTGATGTTGTCCGAGGAGCGCAAGTCCGAGCTGGGCATGTTGCGGGCGCTCGGCTTCAAGCGCAACCACCTCATCCGCACGTTCGCGATCGAGGGCGCGGTGTACTCCGTGGTCGCCTCCGTGCTGGGGGCCATCGTGAGCATCGGGGTCAGCTGGCTCATCATCCTGTTCGCATCGAGCATCTTCTCCCGGGGCAACAGCGAGCTCTCGTTCCCGCTCGTGATCAAGCCGGCGGCCCTGCTGACGGGCGCAGCCATCGGGCTGGTCATCTCGATGTGCACGGTGTGGGGAACCAGCCTGCGCATCGCGCGGCTCAACATCATCCGGGCGATCCGGGATCTGCCCGAGCCCAAGCACGCGAAGCAGCGCACGCGGTCCTTGGTCCTCGGCGGCGTCGGCGCGCTCGTGTTCGCGCTCGTGTTCGCCGCGGCGTGGAACGGCTCGAACGCCGCGCTCATCATCGCGGCGCCGGCGCTCGTGCTGTTCTGCCTCATCCCCGTGCTCGATCGCGTGCTGCCCCGGAAGCTCGTCGTCGTCGGCGCCTCCGTGGGCGCGCTCGTCTGGGGCATCGGTGCGTTCACCTTCGCCGGGGGCAAGGTCGGGCGAGCCGGCATCCAGGTGTTCGTGGTGCAGGGCGTCGTCCTCGTCGCCGCGGGGGTCGTGCTGCTGGCGCAGGCCGATCGGGTGTGGGCGTGGCTCTCCAAGGCGATCTCGGCCAGCGGCGGCGGCCTGGCCACCCGTCTCGGTCTCGCCTACCCGCTGGCCCGCACGTTCCGCACCTCGATGCTGCTGGCCATGTTCTCCATCGTGATCTTCACGATGGCCTTCATCTCCGTGCTGTCAGGCATCTTCGGCAACCAGGCGCCGACCTTCACCGAGGAGGTGCGGTCGGGGTACGACCTCTACGTCGAGTCGAACCAGGGCAACCCCGTCACCACCGAGCAGCTGCTCGCGCAACCGGGGGTCGAGGCCGTAGCCCCCCTCACCCGGTCGCAGGCGCTGCTGCGCACGGACAAGTTCCCCGAGGGCACCGCCGTTCCGTTGACGGGCTTCGACGAGAGCTTGCTGCGCTTCGGGGTGCCGAAGCTCGAGAACCGGCTGCCCGAGTACGCCACCGACGCGGATGCGTTCCGGGCGATCCTGGCGGATCCGACGCTGGCGGTGGTGAACCAGAACTTCGGCTCGCGCAACCAGGGCGGCGGTCCGCCCCAAGGTGCGTTCGGGCTCAACAGCCAGCTCGACCTGCGCAACAACGCCACGAACAAGGAAGAGAAGCTGAAGGTCATCGGCACCCTCGCCAGCGACTTCGTCGGCAACGGCGCGCTCGTGTCCGACGAGATGGTCCGCTCCTTCCTGGCCCCTCGCGTCGTGCAGAACCGGCACTACGTGAAGGTGAAGCCGGGCGAGAGCGCGGACGCCGTGGCGGCGCGGCTGTCGGGTGCGCTCATCCAGAACGGCGCCAACGCGAGGACCTTCGCCTCGGCGGTCAACGAGCTGCTCGCGACGCAGCTCGCCTTCTTCTCGTTGCTGCGGGCGTACCTGGGACTCGGGTTGTTGATCGGCATCGCCGGGCTCGGGGTGGTCATGGTCCGCGCGGTGCGGGAGCGGCGGCGCGAGATCGGCATGCTGCGGGCGATGGGGTTCTCGTCGCGCATCGTGCGCCGCTCGTTCGTGCTCGAGGCGGCGTTCGTCGCCTTGCAGGGCATCGTGCTCGGCATCGTGCTGGGGATGGTCACGTCGTACAACCTCCTGGTGAACTCCGATGCGTTCGGAGGTCAGAAGCTCGACTTCTCGTGGCCGTGGGCCGTGCTCGTCGGCATCGCCGTCATCCCGCTCGCCGCGTCGTTGCTCGCCACCGCGTGGCCGGCGACGCAGGCGTCGCGGATCAAGCCCGCCGTGGCGCTGCGCATCGCCGACTGAC
>CAYUOL010000018.1:0-35191 GCA_964446345.1 uncultured Iamiaceae bacterium
CATATTCGCCTCCAGGGACGGCTGAGGTTTTTAGACTGCCAGTTCGCAGCGGAACAGGACGGCCCGGACGTGATGCAGCTCTTCAGCATGGTGGCGAAGAAAATCCCGTAGCCGTTCCTCCGAATCGATGAGTTCAATACACAGCGGGTGTCGGGCTGGTACCGTTTCTATGTGGCGATGCGACAGCTTCTGACCGGGTAGAAATCCCGCGTGGACGTTGTGCACGAGCGCCTGTTGAATACCGGCCCGCTTGGCTGCTGTTATCAAACGATGACTTAAGGCCGGTGCTGCTAGGCGATGCCAGAAACGAGTTGGTTTGGCGCGGGCCGCTTGGGGAAAGTAAAGGCGCAGTGCGGTCAGGTCGCTCATGATTGTTCTTTCTTGGCGCTGTTTTTCGGGGTTTGCTCGGCCGCCTGTGCGTGGAGCTGCTTGCGATAGGCCGGCAGCTCGCCCAGCTTCATGCCCTCCGGTGCATGCCTGTGTTTGGCTTGGCCAACGCGCTGGGAGCGGTAGATGCCGGTGTGCCCGGAAAACAGGTAGCTGACGACACAAGCAATGCCGGCATACACGCCGACCTCGGCCCCGAAGCGACCGCCAGCTCGTTCTACGGCTGGTTGCTCGCCGGCATGGGTGGCGAGGTGGGGTTCCCCGTGCCGCAAGGCGGGGCGGGCGCGTTGACGGCGGCGCTCGTGCGGCGGCTCGAGGCCCGCGGTGGGTGCATCGAGGTCAGCAGTCGCGTCGATCGCATCACGATCGCCGACGGACGGGCGATCGGTGTCGTCGCGAACGACGCGGCCCACACCGCACGTCGCGCCGTGCTCGCCGACGTGAGCGCGCCGGCGCTGTACGGCCAGCTCGTGGGCTTCGACGAGTTGCCGGCGCGCGTCCACGACGCGATCCGGCGGTTCGAGCGCGGCCCCGGCACCGTGAAGGTGGACTGGGCGCTCGACGCCCCGATCCCGTGGCGCGATCCCGTGCTGTGCGGGGCCGGCACCGTGCACCTCGCGGACTCGATGGACGAGCTCAGCGAGTACGCGTACCACCTGGCGACGCACCAGCTCCCTCGGCGCCCGTTCCTGTTGCTCGGGCAGATGAGCTCGGCCGATCCGACGCGATCGCCGCCGGGCACGGAGACGGCGTGGACCTACACCCACGTCCCCCAAGAGGTGCGGGGCGACGCCGCGGGGGAGATCGGTTGCACGTGGTCGGCGCCGGACCGTGAGCGCTTCGTCGCCCGGATGGAGGATCGCATCGAAGCACACGCGCCCGGGTTCCGGCAGCACATCGTCGGCCGCCACGTGTTGGCGCCGCCCGACTTCGAGGCGTGGAACGCGAACCTCGTCGGGGGCGACACCACCGGCGGCACGGCGCAGCTGCACCAGCAGCTCGTGCTGCGCCCCATCCCGGGGCTCGGACGCGCGGAGACCCCGATCCGCCGCCTCTACCTCGCGAGCGCGTCGGCCCATCCCGGGGGCGGCGTGCACGGCGCCCCCGGCGCCAACGCGGCACGCGCGGCACTCGCGCACGATCGCCTTCGGCGCGGCGCCGACGCCGTGCGGAGCTGGCTCGGGCGCTGAGCACGCCCGGCGCGCTGCCGGCAGCCGACCTCGAACGGGTCGTCCGACGCGCAATGCGGCGGCTCGGTCGAGCGTCTCCATCAGCTCTCGCTCAGGTGTCTCGATCAGGTGTCTTGCCCTGGTGCCTCGATCAGATGTCTCGATGAGGTGCCTCGATCATGTGTCCCGATCGGGTGCCTCGATCGGGGTGCCTCCCTCAGGTGTCGGCGTCGCCGTCCGTGCCCTCGACGAGGCGCTTGAGGTGCTCGAGAGAGACGCGGTTGCGCCCCCAGATCGAGGTGCGCACGAGGAGCCGGCCCACGGTGAGGCTGGCGAGGCGCAAGGTGCCCGTGGCCGGCGTCTCCTCGAAGACCACCTCGGTCGGATCCGACCCGAGCAGGCGGAAGCGCACGTTGGCGGAACCGATCGGACCGATCGCCGCGTGCAGCTCGAGCTCGTGGGGCGGATCCACCGCCATCACCGTCGTGCGGTCGCGGACCTGGATCGGTCCGATGCCCACGCGGTGGGCGAACGACGATCCCGCCGCTGGCCAGTCGTCGTCGATCTCGCGGATGGCCTGCGCGCCGCTCAACCACTCGGGGTAGGTCGTGGGGTCGCTGAGGTGGGCGAAGACGGTTTCGCGGTCGGCGTCGATCGAGATCGAGGTGGAAGAGCCCGGGCGGGCGAGGTGGTGCACGACGGCAGGAAGAGGCGCTTCGTGCTCCCGCCCTTCCTCCTTCCCTGCCGCCTCCTCCGCGGCGTCGATGTCGTCGCGCGACCCGTGCCTGCGGTCTTCTCCTCGTCCGGAACTGGTGGTGGAGGTCATGGCTCCCGCTCCTACCCGTCGCCTCCCTCCGCAGACATGCTCCCGGCCTGCTGCCCAGGTGGGCGGGCATCCGGGGCCCCGAAGCCCGGTCGTGGGCGCGCGGTTCGACCCCACCGGATCGGTGTCGCACGCGCGGGCACAACTCGCGCCCAGGCGGGTAAGGGAGCACCGTGGCGCGAACACCCAGCGACCGAGCAACGGGCCGGGGCACCGCACGACACCGGGCCGACCAGCAGCTCGAGTCCGAGGTCGACGATCGTCCGACCGGCGAGCTCGACGACGAGCAGGACCGCGACGAGCTCCGCCGCCGCTACTACGGGCTGCTCCAGGAGCTGCGCGTGCTGCTCCCGGGGGTGCAGATCCTCGTCGCGTTCCTGTTGACCGCGCCGTTCGCGAGCGGCTTCGCCCAGCTCGACGAGCCCTCGCCAGCGGCGTCATGGCCGTGATCGTGCTGGTCGCGCCGACCGTGTTCCACCGCGTGGGCCCTCGGCAGTCGCGCGTCGACCGACTGGAGTGGGGCGTGCGCCTCGTGCGCGTCGGTCTGGTCCTCTTCGCGGTGTCGCTCCTGAGCGGCGTCGTGCTCATCTGGCGCTTCGTGTTCGGCGGGACACCGGCGATCCCCGTCGCCGCGTTGGGTGCTGCGGCGATGCTCGTGATCTGGGTCGTGCTGCCGCGGGGGCTGCACCGCGAGACGGCCGCGGCCCGTCCTCCGATGTGACCATCGACCCCCTCGCTCGGCGGCCCGTCGGGTCTCCCCGGTGCGGATCCCGGGTAGGTCGTACGGGCGGCGCCCCTCTGCGGATGGGCACGGCGGCGGGACAGCGAGGAGGGCGTGCCCCACGGTCCTCCGATCGAAGCCAAGCGCACGCGCGCGAGACGCCGTGCGTGCGAAGACCACGAGAGAACGGAGCACGACATGGGTGAGTCAGGACCAGCAGCCGGCGCCAAGGGCGTCATCGAAGACGTCAAGGGCAAGGTGAAGGAGGTCGCCGGCGAGGTGACCGGCAAGGATGCCCTGCGCGAAGAGGGCAAGGCGCAGCAGGAGAAGGCTGCCAACGAGCGCGAGGTCGCCGAGCACGAGGCCAAGGCCGAAGCGGCTCGGGCCAAGGCCGCGGCCGAGGAGGCGAACCAGCGCGCCGCCGAGGCCGCGAAGTAGCCGCAGGGTCGCGGCGACGCACGGCGTCGCCGTCGTGGTGGGAGCGGGTCCTCGGGACCGATCGTCTGATCGGTGCCGGGGACCGCTCGCGTCTGGCACGCAGGCCTCGGACCCCGCTCGGGTCTGACGGCGCGGGCCGGGCTCGCGTGCCTCAGGCCGGCCGGCGGGGCGGGATCCCGAACCGGGCGCGCACGTCGTCGAGGGGCAGGGCCGCCAGCGCGAGGTGATCCGCGGCCGTGAAGTCGCCGGTGCAGGCGGCCCCGCGGCGCAGGCCCTCCGCGAGCAGCACGGTCGCCTCCGGGTCGGACAGCGCGGGCGTGCCGTGATCGGGGCCTTCGGCTGTCAGGTACCGCGACTCGTGCACGGCGAGGTTGCCGAGGAACTGGATCCAGTGGTCTTCGTTGTCGGCGACGCCCAGCTGCATGGCGCCGAGCGCGATCTCCTCCGCCGCCGTGGGCTCGTAGCCGGCGATCACGTGGCACATGTCGTGCGACACGAACACCGCGGGCATGGACGCGCTGTCCCCGGGCAGCGTGAGGTCGTTGCGGCGGTAGAACTCGACGAACTCGTACCCGAGGGTGCCGGCGGGGAGGTCGTGGAGCGCCGCGAGCCGGGCGCCGAGGTCGGGGTCGAGGTGCGACGGCTCCTCCACGAACGCGTCGCGCAACGTCGCCTCCGACAGCGACTGCGCCCGAGCGCTGAAGAAGCGGCCGAAGTCGGCGCTGGCCGCGGCGGCGCCCTTGCGCACGAGGTCGCGCACGATCTCGGTGCCCATGCCGCCGCCGCCGAGGGCCTCCATGTAGTCATCGACCAGCTCGACCTGGTCCTCGGTCAGCGGATGACGGCACTGCTCGACGAGCACCAGCAGCTCGCGCACGCGGCGACGGTGCGCCTCGTCCTGGAAGAGGGCGTCGGCCTCGGTCGGGCCCAGCGGTCGCAGGGCGTCGAGGTCGAGGTCGGGGCGGTCCCAGTAGCCCGCCGCCAGCGCCGTGACGACGGAGACCTGCTCGGCCGTCGGTCCGTCGCCAGCCGTCGCCGCGCTCACCAGCACGCGCAGCACCGGCTCGACGAGGTCTTCGGGGATGACGCGTGGCATCGAACAGCTCCTTGCGATGGTCCGTGGTCGATCGGACGCCGCGGGATCCGCCGTGTGGTCTCGCTCGGGTGACGTCCGGGCGGACAGGGTACCTGCGGGGCCGACCGCCCTTCGGCCGGCCGGCCGCCGTCCGCTCGTGGATCAGCCGGCGCGCACGCCTTGGCCCGCGCGCAGCGACGCCACCCACTCGCCGCGGCCCGTGGCCTCCAGGCGATCCAGGTACGCGGCGAGGTGGCCGCGCACGTGGAAGGGCCCGCCCTCGGCGATGATCGTCTGCATCGGGTCCCGCGCCACCAGCGATCGGGCGAGCTGCTCTTCGGTCCAGGCCGTGAGCAGGTCGCGTGCCGTCGCGGTGACCGCGGGTTCGGCGCCGACGAGGTCGTGCTGCTCGTGCGGATCGGCGACGACGTCGAAGAGCATCTCGTCGCCCCACGCCGCGTGGAACCCGTCGTGCAGGGTGCGCAGGTACAGGTGATCGCCCCGGCGCACGCCGCGCTGACACGTCCAGGCGCCCTGGCTCAGGACGAGGTGGTCCCGCCCCGGAGCATCGGTGCCGACGGTCAGTGCATCGGCGACGGACAGGCCGTCCCAGTGGCGCGGCAGGCGTGCGCCGGCGAGCTGGGCGACGGTGGCCGCGACGTCGAGGTGGTAGTGCAGCCCGGTCTGCTCGCCGGCCGGCACCCCGGGCCACGCCAGCACCGCGGGGATGTGCGCGGTGGCCTCGTCGGCGCCCTGGTGATCTGCGTACACCCCGAGCTCGCCCAGCGCCTCGCCGTGGTCGCTGCTGATGAGGATCGCGGTGTCGTCGAGCACGCCGAGGTCGTCGAGCTTCGAGCACAGCCGGCCGACCGTGTCGTCGGCGTAGCGCACGCCGACGTCGTAGCCGTCGAAGAGTTGCTTCACGGCATCCATCGACGCCAGGTCCCACGGGTGGCGCGGGGGAGGTGGGCCCCACTCGTCCGGCGTGAAGCCCCACGGCTCCTGCGCGGAGTGCGGGCCGGGCAGGGCCCAGTTGCGGGCGCGGACGGCTTCGGTGTGCCATGCCGGGACCGGGTCGTCGGCGAAGGGGTTGCCGTAGTCCGCCGGCGCGTTGTACGGCGTGTGCGGATCCCAGAGGTGCACGTGCAGGAACCACGAGTCTGCCGCGCCGCGCCGGTCGAGCCAGTCGAGGGCTCCGGGCTCGACCTCGTCCGCGCGCTCGACGCCGTAGCCGCGCACGAGGTTCATCGTCTCGAGGAACCCGGCGGTCCACCAGTGCGCACCGTGGCGCAGCGGGAAGCTCGAGATCGACGCCGTGTGGAACCCCGCCTGCATGAGCACGGCGGGGAACGTCCCGGAGGCCATCTTCGAGAAGAACGTGCGCTCGGCGCCCCACGACGCGAGGTCCGCGGCGGCGCCTCCGTGGTTCGCCACGCCGTTGCGGATGCCGAACATCCCGGTGATCAGCGCCGTGCGGCTGGGCAGGCACGGCACATCCGATGCGTACACGTTGTCGAACCGCACGCCCCGCGCCGCGATGGCGTCGATGTTGGGGCTCGTGGCGCGGTGGTAGCCGTAGCAGCCGAGGTTGTCCGGGCGCAGGGTGTCGATGTCGACGTACAGGATCCTCATGGTCCTCCCACTCTGGCGGTCCCCGCGGGGCGCGTCGAGGATGCCGTGGGCACACGGAGCTGAACGGTTCGAGGGGTGCGGGTGCGACCACTACCGTCCGGCGCATGACCCGCGCCGCATCGATCGTCCTCGTCAACACCGGAGATGGGAAGGGCAAGTCGTCGTCCGCGTTCGGCGTCATGGCCCGGGGGTGGGCGCGGGGCTGGCACGTCGGCGTCGTGCAGTTCGTCAAGAGCGGTCAGTGGAAGACCGGCGAGCACAAGTTGGCCCAGCACCTGGGCATCGAGTGGCACTCGCTGGGCGACGGGTTCACGTGGGAGTCGGACGACCTCGACGCGACGGCGGAGGCCGGGCGCCACGCGTGGGCGGTGGCTCGCGAGAAGCTGGCGTCGGGCGACTACGACCTGCTGATCTTCGACGAGATCACCTACATCATGAGCTTCGGGTGGGTACCGGTCGACGAGGTGGTGGCGGCGATCGCTGGCCGCGCCCCGAAGACCAACGTCGTGTGCACCGGGCGGGACGCCCCGGCGGAGCTGATCGAGATCGCGGACACCGTGACCGAGATGCGCCTCGTCAAGCACGCGTACGACCAGGGCATCGGGGCGAAGAAGGGCATCGAGTACTGAGCGACGGGCGCACCGGGCGGCACGGCGGGCTGGCGTTGGGCGAGCTGTGCGGCCGGAGGGGCTCGGCGTCGGGGAACCCGGGCCGGCGGGCGGGCCTCGCGGTGGCAACCGCTCAGGTCGACGCGTCGCGGGTGCGGTACGCCTCGGCGATGGCGGCGGGGATGCGGCCGCGATCGCTGATCGTGTGGCCGGCCGCTCGGGCCCATGCGCGGATCTCGGTCGCCGTCGGCTCGCGTGGCGCGAGGGGCCCGGCGAGGGGGAGCTCGGCGGCGAGGGCGTCGCCCCCCACCTCGGTGAGGTGGTGCTCGAGCGCCGCGCCCAGGAACCGGTAGGTCCACTCCTGGGCGAGGGGTCGGGTCTCGCAGAACACGATGGGCACGTCGGGGAACCGCACCTGCGCTTCGGCGAGTCCCTCGGCGACGACGGCCGGGCGCACGAACGTCAGCTTGAAGACGGACGAGTAGCGGTCCTCGACCACGACCGCCCCACGGGGCACAGTGGCGAGCGCGGCGAGCAGGTAGCGCAGCCGACCGCTCGTCAGCGTCGAGACGAGGTCCTGCAGGCTCTTGCGCTCGACGGCCGCGATCAGCGTGTCGCCCACCTCGATCCCGTAGTCGCCGGCCGCCAGCGCGGCGCGCCGGGTCGTCGCCTGGTGGGCGCTGAACTTCCAGGCGTACTGCTCGTGGCTGTCGACGACGATGTCGAGGATGCGCCCGGACGCCCGTTGGGTGGGCAGGGCCACGTTGGGTCGCGCTTGCTTGCTCGTCCGCGCGCTCTGCCAGAAGATCACCTCGCGCCCGCGGGCGCGGGCGAAGACGAACTGCGAGCGGTTCTCGCGGCCGCGCTCGAGCACGAGGTCGATGGCGGCGCCGCGGCGGGTGCACGACTGCACGGCGACCCGCTCGACGACGTCGGGCTCGCTCGGCCACTCGCTCGCCGGGTGGCAGTACACCTTTGCCGTGCGCGGCCAGGTGTCGCGCACCTTCAGCACCACGGCCCCGGACGCCAGCGGCAACCGCACCAGGTACGGCAGCGACGAGCCCTCCTGTGGGTTCCGCGCGATCACGAAGTCGTCCACGACCGCCATTCTGGTGGACCGGTGGCCGCCCCTGCGCGACCGCGGCCGGGCTCGGCTTCGGGATCGGGGCCTCCGCCCGGGCAGGGCGGGCGGCTGGGGCGGCGCACGTCGACGAAGGGCGGTCGGCGCGCTCGTGGCGGTTGGGGCCCGTGTCAGGTGCCGTGTCAGGTGCCGTGTCAGGTGGCGTAGCGGGCGGCGAGGTCGGCGAGCCGCTGGCGGCAATCGTCGGCGCACGCACGGATGATGTCGGCAACCGGGCGCACCTCCTCGATGCGGCCGGCGACCTGGCCGCACAGCGCGATGGACGACTCCATGTCGCCGCCGAAGTACAGGTCGGTCAACGACAGCATCTCGGCCATGGCGTTGCGCTCGTTGTCGAACTCGTAGCCCGAGGTCTTCTCGGTCCGGAGCGCGCGCAGGGCCGGGCTCGTGTGCTGGTTGAGGAACACGGTGTCGGTCTCGGCGGCGTCGACGATCGCCTGCTTCCAGTTCTGGTGCACCGGCGACTCGGCCGCCGACACCATGCGGGTGCCGAGCTGGATGCCTTCGGCGCCGAGGGCGAACGCGGCTGCCATCGTGGCGCCGTCGACGAACCCGCCGGCCGCGATCACCGGGAGGTCGATCTTGGACACGACGAGGGGCAGCAGCACCATCGTCGACACGGGCCGCGGGTTCTTGAAGCCGCCGCCCTCGCCGCCCTCGACGATGAGCCCGTCGACGCCGGCGTCGGCCGCCTTCTGCGCGGCCCGCAGGGTGGGCACGACGTGGAACACGGTGAGGCCCGCGTCCTTCAGCTGCGCCGTGTAGCGGGTCGGGCTGCCGGCCGAGGTGGTCACGAACTTCACGCCCTGCTCGACCACGAACTCGACGATCGACGGGTCCCGCACGAACGCCTGGGCGATGTTGACGCCGAAGGGCTTGTCGGTCAGCTCGCGCATCCTCGTGATCTCGACCCGGATGGCATCGAGCTCGCCCGACGAGGTCTCGATGATCCCCATGGCGCCGGCGTCGGAGACGGCCGACGCCAGTTGCGAGCGGGCGATCCAGCCCATCGGGGCCTGCACGATCGGGATGTCGACGCCCAGCAGCTCGGTGACGCGGTTGGTGAACATGCGCAGTGGTCTACCCGATCTTCCGCCGAACGCCGACGTCGGACCGGTCAGCAGGCCAGAGGTGGTGGCATCCTCGTCGCCGCGACGGCCGGGTGCGATCGTGGGGCCATGGCTGATCCACCCCCCGCCGACGACGGCGAACCGCGCTCCCGGGAACCCGGCCACTCAGGCCGCTCAGGCGATGCCGGCGCTGGTGGTGACGCCGGCGATGCGAAGTCCGATCATGATCGGCGCATCTCGATCGTCGAGGCGTTGCTGCTCGCGCTCGTGGCCGTGCTGGCCGCGTACTCGGGCTTCTCGTCGGCCCGATGGGGCACCGAGTCGCGGCTGCTGCTCGCCCGGGGTTCGACGGCGCGCACCGAAGCGGGTGCGGCACGGATCGAGGCGATGGACACCCGCAACTTCGACGCCTCGACCTTCGAGGCATGGTTCACCGCGTACACCGCCGGCAACACGAAGGCGATGGAGCTCGCCGCGCGGCGGTTCCGCCCGGAGTTCCGCGCCGCGTTCGATGCGTGGCTCGCCACCGACCCCGAGTCCAACCCCGACTCGCCGCCCGGACCGACCTACATGCCGAACTACGCGCAGCCGAAGTTGGCGGAGGCCGATCGGCTGACTGCTGACGCCGACCGCCTCTACCGCGAAGGCGCCGAGGCCGGGGG
The DNA here is from genome assembly GCA_964446345.1 of uncultured Iamiaceae bacterium. Lineage (GTDB taxonomy): Bacteria > Actinomycetota > Acidimicrobiia > Acidimicrobiales > Acidimicrobilacustridaceae > CAYUOL01. The sequence goes on from CAYUOL010000018.1 coordinate 9,727, forward strand.
CAACGCCGACGGGTACGTGCGCACCACCGTGTACCTCGCGACGGTGCTCTTCCTCGTCGGCATCAGCGGGCACTTCCGCGTGCGCGCCGCGCGCATCGGGTTGGTTGTCATCGGGTCGAGCCTCGTCGCGTACGCGACGGTGCTGCTGCTCCTGGCGCCCCGCCCACCCAACTGAGTCGTTCGACCTGAGCCGTCCGAATCGAATGTGGCGACGACGGCAACATGGGCCGTCCGTCCGTTGCGACCCGTCCGCAGGCCGTGCGACGATCATCGGCACCCCTCTCGGGGCCACCGCCCGGTACGACATCCCCGCACGAGAAAGCCCTCGACAGACCGTGATGAAGATGAGCGATGCAACGATGGTCGTCGGCACCGAGGTGCCGTCGGTGACGGTGGGACGACAGGTGGAGCCGCAGCCGGGCGTCGTCTGGCACGCCGTCGACGCGTCGTCACGTCGCACGCTGTGCGGTGCGGGCGTGGCCGCCGTCTTCCCCGACCTGCCCTGGCGCATGGGCGCGACGTCCATGCTGTGCCAGGGCTGCGTCCTCGTCGCGGCGCGCAGCTGAACCCGCGGTTCGCGACCGGGACGTCGGAGTGGTCAGGGGTCCCGGCGGTCAGGATCCGGGGTGGTCAGGATCCCGGGTGGTCAGGATCCGGGGTGGTCAGGGTCCCCGGGGGGTCAGGGTTCTGGGGTGACGGCTTCCGGGGTGAGGGGTTCGAGCAGCTCGACGAGGTCGGGTCGGTTGCCGTGGCGCGCCCAGCCGAGCGGCGTCGCGTCGAAGCGGTGATCGTGGCGCGTCGGGTCGGCGCCGAGCGAGAGCAGCAGCTCGGCGAGCGGCCGGTCGCCCTTCCATGCGGCATGGTGCAGCGCCGTCTCCCACTCCTGCTCGATCGGCACGTCCTGCCGGCCCAGCGCGTTGACGTCGAACCCGAGGTCGACGGCGAGGCGCACGGCCTCGGGCCCGCCGTCGACGGCGGCGCGCAGCACGAGCGACGGGCGCTCGCGCTGGGCCCTGGCGAGCAGATCCGGGTCGTCGCGTCGTAGGGACGCGATCGCGTCGCGGTCGGCCAGGAGCGTCGCCGCCACGAGCGCATCGACGGGATCGAGCTGCGGGGGCGGGGCACCGCGGGCGATGAGGTCGTCGGCGATGTCGCGGTCGGCCGCCAGGGTCGCGAGCTCGACCGCGGTGCGGCCGTCGTCGAACGGGGTGACGACGTCGACCCCGTGGTCGGCGAGCAGGCGCACCCGCGCCCGCTGGTGGTGCGTCACCGCCCACCGCAACTGGTCGCGCACGAGCTGACGGGGAGACTGCACCGCGTCGCCCAGGCGGGCCCGCCACGGGTCGGCGGTCTCTGTTCCCAGCCCGAACGCGAACAGGAGCTCGAGGTGGTCGTCGCCGTCCTCGAACTGGCGGTTGTAGAGCGCCTGGCGCTCGTTCGGATCGGCACCGGCCTCGAGCAGGGCGCGCGCCAGCGCGAGCGAGTGGGGATGTGGCGGCTGGTTGGCCACCCCTTGCTCGCCCTGGCCGAAGGCGCCGGTGAGCAGCGTGAACGGGGTCGGGTACCCGTGCCAGAGGTACCCGGCGTTGGGGTCGGCGCCGGCCGCGAGCAGCACCCGCGTGGCGCCCAGCACGTCGTCGCGGGCCACGTCGGGGTCGTGGCGTGCATAGGCGAGGTAGAAGAGCGGCTCCCAGCGATGCGGGCCGCCCTCGCGTCGCGCGGCGCCCGGGTCCGCGGCCACGAGGCGGGCGACCTCGTCCACGGAGGCGGTCGCGGCGGCCGCGTGGATGGTCGCGCCGGCGATCTCCGGGTGCGCTTCGAGCAGGCGGCGCGCCTGCGCCCAGCGGCCCGGGCCGTCGTCGCCGTACGTCAGGCACGCGAGGCGCAGGAACTCGTCGACCACGTCGGTGGCCGGCGGCGCCTCGTCAGGATGGCGGTTGAGCTGGTCGACGACCGCGACGTGCTGCTTGAGGCGCGCCCAGCTGGCGAAGCCGTGCCGGCGGGCGATGGCCAGCTGCGCGAGCTGGAGCGGGAAGGCGGGCGCATCGCCATGGTCGGGGACGAGCTCGGCGGCCTGGGCGACCGCGTCGGGATCGCCACGGCGCACGGCGCGCCGCAGCTCCTTGGCCTGCGTGCGCAGCTGGTCGAGGTCGGGGTCGGCGGGCAGGGGAACGGTCGGCATCGCGACCTCCTTTCACGAGGCCAACGGTCCGCGTCGTCAGGCCGAAAGGAGGTGGGCCTACCGTCGTCGCACTGCCTCAGGTGGGCTCTGCCCTGTCCGCGGACCGGAGGCGCCCTGCACGCCTGCGGTCACGATACCGGGCCCGTCAAGCGGGTCAGTCGAGCGGGCCCGTCGAGCGGGCCAGTCAACCGGGCCCGTCAAGCAGGCCAGGGCTCAGCTCGTCGCTTCGGCGTGGTCGGGGGAAGCGAACGACTCCCAGAGGTCGTGGTACAGCCCGCCTCGCGCCACGAGCTCGTCGTGCGTGCCCTGCTCGGCGACGCGGCCGTCGTCGATCACGACGATCCGGTCGGCCTGCCGCGCGGTCGGCAGCCGATGCGCGACGAGGATCGTGGTGCGCCCCGCCGACACGGCGTTCATCGCCTGCTGCACCCGGGCCTCGCTGGCGAGATCGAGCTGGGACGTGGCCTCGTCGAGCAGCAGGATCGCGGGGTCGACGAGGCGCGCCCGGGCCAACGCGATCAACTGGCGTTGCCCCGACGAGAGCGAGCGCCCGCGCTCGCTGACCGGGGACAGGTAGCCGCCGGGGAGCGAGGCGACGAAGTCGTGCGCGCCCACGGCCCGGGCGGCCGCTTCGATCTCGGCATCGGTGGCGTCGGGCCGGCCGTAGCCGATGTTGTCGCGCACCGTGCCGGTGAACAGGAACGCCTCCTGCGGCACGATGCCGAGCTGGCGGCGGAACGCCCCCAGGTCGATGTCGCGCAGATCGATGCCGTCCACGGCGACGGTGCCCGCGACCGGGTCGTAGAACCGGGCGATCAGCTTGACGATGGTCGACTTGCCGGCCCCGGTCTCGCCGACGAGCGCGACGGTCTCGCCCGGGGCGACGGTCAGGCTCACGCCTGCCAGCGCCTCGGCGCCTTCGGTGTTCGGGTAGCGGAAGTGGACGTCGCTGATCGTCACCTCCCCGCGCAGGCGCCCCGGGGCGACGGGGTGCTCGGGCTCGGGCGACCCCGAGGGAGTCTCCAGCAGCTCCTCGATCTTGGTGATGGACGCCGTCGCCTGCTGCCAGGTGTCGAGCACCTGGGACAGCTGCTGGATCGGTGAGAAGAACAGGTTCAGGTAGAGCACGAACGCGATGACGACGCCGGCCGTGACCGTGCCGTTGTGCACGAGCACCGTGCCGGTGCCGAGGACGGAGGCGGCGCCGAGATCGGACAGCAGGAGCACGAACGGGAAGTACAGCGCGATGAGCTTCTGCGCCCCGAGGCGGTGGCGCAGGTACTCGCGGTTGACCGAGCGGAACCCGCGGATGTTCTTGTCCTCCCGGGCGTAGGCCTGCGCGACGCGCACGCCCGACAGGCTCTCCTGCAGGTTGGCGTTGACGTCCGCGATCGCATCGCGCGCCTTGCCGTAGGCGACCGACGACCGGCGCCGGTACCACCACGTCGCCGCGAAGAGCGGCGGCAGCACGACGGCCGCCGCGAGCGCGAGAGGTGGTGACAGCACGATGAGGAAGACGAAGACGCCGACGCACGTCATGATCCCGACCAGCGCGTTGATCAGGCCCGTCTGCACGAGCTGCGAGAGCGCCTCGACGTCGGTGGTCATCCTCGTCATGATCCGCCCGCCGAGCTCGCGGTCGTAGTACCCGAGGGAGAGCCGCTGCAGGTGGGCGAAGATCTTGACGCGCAGGGCGTACAGCATGCGCTCGGCCGTGCGGCCGGTCACCGAGGTGTACGCCCAGGTGACGCCCCAGTCGACCAGCACGGAGGCGGCGAAGAACGCCGTGATCCACCAGAGCGCCGTCTCGTTGCCGGGCGTGATGCCGACGTCGATGCCGCGCCGCACGAAGATCGGGCCGAGCAACGTGAGCCCGGTGTCGATCGCGACGAGGACGAGGCCACCGATCAGCCACGGCAGCCAGGGGCGGACGAAGCGACGGATCCGGAACGGTCCGTCCTCGTGCTGCGCCGCGGCGGCCGTGTCGACGTGCGGGGTGTCGTCCGCGGGCGGGAGCTTGTCGAGCGTCGCGAGCAGCTCGGGGGTCGGGGCCAGGGCGATGCCCAGGGCTGCGCCGCCACCGCCGGGCCCGAAGCGCGCCGGGCCGTCGACCTTGGCCTTCGCCACCGGCGCGTCGCCCTCGGCGGGCTCCTGCCAGGCGGACGGCGTGATGCCGTTGATCTCGTCCTCCTCGACCTCGTCCTCGAACATCGCGGGCGCGTCGAGCAACGGATCGGGCTCGTCCGCCGCGGCGGGCTCCTCGCCGCCGGGCCCCGCGTCGAGTCCCTCACAGTCGTCGCCCGGCCCGGCGAACAGCTCGCGGTACCCGGCGTGCGTGGCGAGCAGGTCGTCGTGGTCGCCCTCGGCGATCACCCGGCCGCGGTCGATGAGGACGATGCGGTGCGCGAGGCGCAGCGTGGAGCGCCGGTGGGCGATGAGGATCGTGGTGCGGTCCTGCATCAGCGACCGCAGGGTGGCGTGGATCGCCTGCTCGGTCGTGGCGTCCACCGCCGACGTCGCGTCGTCGAGCACGAGGATGCGCGGGTTCGTGATGATCGCCCGCGCGAGCGCGACGCGCTGGCGCTGGCCGCCGGACAGCGTGATGCCGCGCTCGCCGACGACCGTGTCGTAGCCGTCGTGCAGCGCGGTGATGAAGTCGTGGGCGCCGGCCGCGACGGCGGCGGCCTCGATGTCCTCGGTGGACGCGTCGGGGCGGCCGTAGGCGATGTTGGCGCGCAACGTGTCGGAGAAGAGGAACGCGTCCTCGAACACGACGCCGACCTGCCGGCGCAGCGAGTCGAGCGTGACGTCGCGCACGTCGACGCCGTCGATGAGCACGCGCCCCTGCGCGGGGTCGTAGAAGCGGGGGAGCAGGGCAGTCACCGTCGACTTGCCGGAGCCGCTGGTGCCGACGAGCGCGACCACCTCGCCCGGGGCCACGTGCAGGTCGAAGTCGTCGAGCACGGGCTGGCTCTTCGTGTAGCCGAAGGTGAGGTGCTCGAAGCGCACGTCGCCCGCCGCCGCCTCGAGGGTCACGGCGTCGGGCTTCTCCTGCACGAGCGCGTTGGCATCCAGCACGTCGAGGATGCGCTCGGCGCCCGCCCGCGCCTGCTGGCCGACGGCGAAGAGCGCCGCGAGCATGCGCACCGGTGCGACGAGCTGCACGAGGTAGGACGAGAACGCGAGGAACGTGCCCAGGGTGAGGTGCCCGTTGATGGCGATCCAGCCGCCCAGGCCGAGCACCGCCACCTGCGCCATCGCCGGGATCGCCTGCAGGGTCGATCCGAACTTCGCGGTGAGCTTCACGAGCCGGGCCCGGGAGGCGTACAGGTCGGCAGACCGCTCCGCGAGGTGATCGAGCTCTCGCTGCTCTTGGCCGAACCCCTTGACGACGCGCACGCCGGTGACGGCCTCGTCGACGACGCCGGCCACCTCGCCCGCCCGTTGCTGCGCGTGCCACGTCGCCGGGAACACCCGCGTGCGCAGCCGCATCGACACGGCGAGCAGGAGCGGCAACGTCACGAGCATGATCAGCGCGAGCGGCGGCGACAGCACGAACATGATCACGATCGACAGCACCAAGGTGACGATGTTGCCGAGCATGATCGGCAGGAACGACAGCAGCGCCTGCAGCAGGCCGAGGTCGGAGGACGCCCGCGACACCAACTGGCCGGTCTGCAGCTGGTCGTGGCCGGCGAAGTCGAGCCGCTGCAGGCGCTCGTAGATCGCGTTGCGCAGGTCGAACTGCACGTCGAGGCTGACGCGCCCGCCGAGCCAGCGGCGCACGTACGCCGCGCCGAAGCCGATGCAGCCGGCAACCACGAGCAGGATGATCCACGGCGTGACCGATCCGTTCTGGGTCGTGATGCCGTTGTCGATGATGTTGCGCTCGAACACCGGGGTGAGAGCACCGACGCCCATGCCGAACATCGACATGCCGAACGCGAGGAACACGTCGCGCTTGTGCGCCATCAGGAACGGCATCAGCCGCCGGATCCACCCGCCGGCTTCGGGCGGGCGGGGTTCGGGGGTCGCGCGCTCGGCCTCGTCCGTGCGGCCACGGCGGCCCCGGCGGACCCGAGCGGGCGGGGCGGGCGCGTCGCCCGCCCCCGGTGCGGGCGTCGTCGGCGCCGCGGCCTCGGCCGTGGGATCGGCGGGTCGGGTCGGCGCGCTCATGGTGCGGCGCCGCCCACCGGTGCCGGGTCTGCGGCGCGGTCGCGGGTGAGGTGCAGCTCGAGCGCTCGCCCGAGCGCCGCCAGCCCGTCGAGCGCGGTCTGGCGTTCGTCGCCGTCGACGTTGGCGAGGATGACCTCGAGACGGGCGTTCACGGCGGCTGTGGCCCGGTCGAGGGCGCGCCGGCCCGAGGCGGTGATCTCGAGGGTCACACCGCGCCGGTCGTCGTCGACGTCGTGGCGCCGCACCCAGCCCTTCTTGACGAGCCCGTCGAGGATGCCGGTGAGCGAGGGGCGGCTGACGGCGGCCCGCGAGGCGATGTGGCCGGCCCGTTCGGGCGACCCTGCGACCAGCGACAGGATCCGGTACTGCGGCAACGTCATCTCGTCGAGGCTGCGCTCGAGCACCCGCGCGGTGACGGCGAGCGTTCGGGCCACGTCGAGGCCGGCGAAGCCAGATCGTCCCCGGGGAGCCATGTCGTTAGGGTACCGAATGACCTCGCGAACCGGTCACCCCATGCGCATCGCTACGGGTGACGGCCGATGAACGCGAGGAGCTTCGTCTGCTCGTCCGCGTCGTCCGGCACGGGGACGCGCGGGCCGTACTGGCCGGAGTCGCGGAGCAGCTGGTCCATCGGCTCCATGGCCTCGAAGAGCCGGTGCACCTCGTCCGGGTCGAGGCTCTCGTCGAGCCCGGTGGCGCGGGCGAGGTCCCAGGTGTGCAGGAAGATGTCGGTGGTGCCGATCATGTCGAAGGTCTGGGCGAAGGTGGACGGGCCCATGCGGGTGTCGCGCCGGGCGTCGGCGATCGCCGGATCGGCGAACGCCGCCTGCACCATGGCGTCGAGGGCGTGCCACGCGCCGACCGGATCGTCCTCGGCGGACGGGCCGTTCGGAGCCGGGATCGCCCACGTCTCGCAGAAGAACGCCGGCAGCCACTCGGTGAGGTGGCCGACGACGTCGCGCGCCCGCCATCCCTCGACGGGAGCCGGGTCGTCCCATGCCCCCGTCTCCACCGCGTCGACGCGCCGGCCGAACGCCGCCGCCACCCACTGGTAGCGCGCTGCCTGCTCGCTCATCTCGTCCTCCCCGTGTCCGTGGTCGCGATCATGACCCTGATCCGCGCTCGGTGCTCATGTCCGTGCTCCGAGCTCGGCGCCGGGTCCGATGCACGTCAAACGAGGCTGGCGGGCGCAACTCATCGCGGCGCGGGGCGGCATGGGGGCAGATCCGGCAGCACCCCGCCGATGAGGGGGCGATCAGGGGAGGGGTGATGAGGGGGCGACGGGACCCGCCCGGAGGGCGAGAGGAGGAGACGATCAGGCGGGCGTCAGCAGCACGACCGGGATCTCGCGGCTCGTCTTGGTCTGGTAGCCGGCGTAGTTCTTGTGCGCGGCGGTGAGCTCGGCCCACAGGCGAGCGCGCTCCTCGGGGTCGGCCACGGTCGCCTTCATCGGCCGGGCCGGCCCGCCCTTCAGCGACACCTGCACATCGGGGTTGGCCTGGAGGTTGAGGAACCAGGCCGGGTGGTGGTCGTCGCCGCCGCGGCTGGCGACGATGACGATCGTGTCGCCCTCCTGCAGGGGCGAGGTCAGCATCACCGCTCGCGGCTCGCCGCTCTTGCGGCCGATGGTGGTCAGCTCGAGCGCGTCCATCCCCATGGCGCGCCACCCGACCTTCCCGAAGGTCACCGTCAGCAGCACGCGGTGGACGAGGTTCATGGCCTTGAGGGACGCATCGCTGGGCATGGCGGTCTCCTGCGTTCGCGGACCCGGTCGAAGCTATCGGCGACGGCCGCCCATCGCTCCACCGTCACCCGCTCACCCGTCACGGGGCGCGCCGTCGCCGAGCGCGCACGCGAGGGCGAGCGCGACGACCGACCACGCGACGGTGCCGAGCGTCGTCCACCACACCGCCGCGCTCGGGGGGAAGGTGGTGGACGCGCCTCGGGCCGTGTCCATGACCGGCGGGAGCACCCAGGACACCACGGGCAGCAGCGCCGGGCGGGCCAGCACCAGCGCGACCACCCCGACGGCGACGACGAACCGGGCCGGCGCCCCGACGGGGAGTCGGTGCACGAGGCAACCGGTTGCCACCCCGGCGCCTGCCGCGGCGACGACCAGGACGACCCACGCGGCGGTCCCGCCCGCGTCGGGGCGACGCGCCATCACCGGCAGGGCGAGCGCCCACCCCACGCTGGAGAGCGCCGCGGTCGACGCGAGCACCATCGCGCCGGCGACGTCGCCTGCGAAGCGCGCCGACCGACCGACCGTGGCCTGGGTGATCTCGCCGTGGCCGCGCGGCATGGCGCCCAGGTGCGCGATCGCGAACCACAGCGCCAGCACGAACGCGGCGAGCGCCTCGGTTGCGATGACGGAGCCCATCGCCTGCCCGCCCTGCAGGAGGAACAGCCCGAGGAACACGAGCAGCCCGAGCAGCGGGGGCACGAACCGGAGGGAGCGCACGGTGACGGCGAGCCCCCAGCGGGCCGTCCGCGTCGAGCGGTGCAGCCAGCCCGGGCGGGGCGGTGGGGGCGGGCGCTCGTCGCCGTGGATCACGGCGCGTACCTCGTCTCGAGGCGCTCGATCGTCCACCCGTCGGCCAGGGCGGTGGCCAGGAACCGGTCGCCGCGCGCGTCCGCCTCGATCACGAGCGCGACCACGCCGTCCGGGCGCACGTCACCCCGGTGGACGACGGGATCGGCCAGCAGCGCTGCCTGCCGGTCGTCCGGCGACGCTGCGCCGTCGCCGCGTGGTGCCTGCGCATCCTGCAGCCGGAGGTCGACGAGGCGGACCGCCAGCGGGCGCGCCCGCTCCGCGCCCTGCTCGTCCGGCTCGAGCGCCACCAGGCGACCGCCGGACAGGTGCACCTGATCGAGCCCGTGGATCGCCATCGCCTCGTGGCTGGTGATGACGAAGCTGACGCCCGCCGACGCGTGCTCCTCGATGACCCCGAGCAGGTGGTCGCGGCTCGCCATGTCGACCCCTGTGAACGGCTCGTCGAGCAGGCAGAGGCTCGGCGACGACACGAGCGCTTGCGCGATCAGGGTCCGCTGGGTCCAACCCTTGGAGAGCTCACGTAGCGGCCGGTCGGCGACGGGCCCGAGCCGGTGGCGCTCGATCGCCGTGTCGACCGCGGCCGTGCGGGCGCGCGTCGCCACACCCTGCAGCCGCGCCTGGTGGTGCAGGTAGAGCCGAGGCGTCATGGGTACCGGCGGCGGCGTCTGCTCGGGCACGAAGGTCACCGACCCGACGACGCGCACCGATCCCTCGGTCGGTCGGGCGAGACCGCCCACGATGCGCACGAGCGTGCTCTTCCCCGACCCGTTGGTGCCGACCACCTGCACGATGCGACCGCGGTCGACCTGCAGGTCGATGCCGTCGAGCACCCATGGCGCGGAGCGGCGGTGCCGCTTGCGCACCCCGGCCACCCGCACGACCGCTGCGTCCCGTGCCCCGCCGCGTGCCCCGTCCGGTCCGGTGCTCCCGTCCCGGTCCCCAGCGCCTTCCATCGGTCCGTCCGGCTCGCGGATCAGCTCAGCCCTTCTTCGCCTTGGTCACCTCGTAGTGCTCGGGGATCCAGCGCTGGCTGTCGATGGGCGGGCGCTTGTAGGCGCGTTGTTGGCGCGGCGGCAGCTCGACGTCGTCGCGGGGGACGTCCTCGTACGGGATCTGGTCGAGGAGGTGGCGGATGACGTTGAGGCGCGCAGCCTTCTTGCTGTCGGCATCGACCACGTTCCAGGGCGCCTCGCTGATGTCGGTGAAGGCGAACATCTCGTCCTTCGCCTCGGCGTAGTCGACCCAGTGCGCCCGGGCCTCGAGGTCCATCGGGCTCAACTTCCAGCGCTTGTCGGCGCTCTTGATGCGGCCCTTGAAGCGACGCTCCTGCTCGTCGTCGCTGATCGAGAGCCAGTACTTGATGAGGATGATCCCCGAGCGCACGAAGGCGCGCTCCATCTGCGGGCAGGTGCGGAGGAAGTCGTCGTACTCCTCCTCGGTGCAGAAGCCCATGACCTTCTCGACGCCGGCCCGGTTGTACCAGCTGCGATCGAAGAGGACGATCTCGCCGGCCGCCGGCAGGTGCGGCACGTACCGCTGGAAGTACCACTGCGTGCGCTCCCGCTCGGTCGGCGTGCCCAGGGCCACGATGCGGCAGAAGCGCGCGTTGAGCTTCTCCGCGATGCGCTTGATGGTGCCGCCCTTGCCGGCGGTGTCCCGACCTTCGAACACGACCACGACGCGCAGGCCCTTGTAGATCACCCACTCCTGCAGGCGGACGAGCTCGCTCTGCAGCCGTTCGAGCTCCTCCTCGTACTCCTCGGGCGTGAGCTGCTGGGGATGCCCGTGCACCTCCGGGTGCTGCGACTGCGCCTTGCTCTCGCTGCGGTCCCAGGAGCCGCTCGAGTCCCGCCCGCCCTTGGATCCGTTGGATCCGTTCGATCCGTTCGATCCGTTGGGGTCCTTGGGGTCCTTGGGGTCCTTGGAGCCCTTGGCCTTGCTCATGCGTGCCGTCCTCGCGTCGTGATCTCGGGTTGGCGGGTCGCAGGCGGGAGGCCCGGTCGCCGGTCGGCCGGCACGAAGCTACCGGGCCGCACGCGCCCGGGTCGGCTGCAGGTCGTCGGTCGCTGACGGGGCTCGGTCGGATCGGGCCGGTAGCGTGCGGCGATGCGCGTTCGGGGGGATGTCAGCAGCACGGGTCGCCGGTCGGGTCGCCCCATCGGTCACCGGCCGGTCGGCGGGGCGCGAGCGACGGGGTCCGGTCGCCGCGCCGCACGGGGGCGCTCGGTCGTGGTCGTCGGGCTCGCCGCGGTGCTCGCCGGCGCGGCGTGCTCGAGCACCTCGAGCCCTCCTGCCGCCGCGCCTGCGACCTCGGTGGCGCCTGGCAACGGCGGGACCGCGCCGGCCGGGACGGGAACCGCGGGGACAGCGCCGGGATCGCCGGGATCCACCGCGACGACCGCACCGGCGCGGTGGTCGGCGGCGACGACCAGCGTGCACGAGGTGAACCCCGGCTTGCGCCAGGGCCTGGCGCGCGGGGACGGCGGGGTGGGTTGGGTGCTGTCGACGAACAACGCGCTGTACCGCACCGACGACGCCTTCGTGGCGACGAGCCCTCCTGGTGAGAAGCTCGATCCGGCGATCCCGCCGGAGCTCGCGGCGAAGACGTTCGATCACATCGGCGACATCGACATCGCCGACGGGGTGCTGTGGGCGCCGATCGAGAAGGGCGACAAGGCGGCGCCCGACATGGTGCTGGCGCGCTACGACGCGCGGACGCTGGCGTACCGGGACTCGTTCGTGCTGCCGCAGCACCACGCCGCGTTCGTGACGATCGACGAGCAGGGCGTGCTGTGGTCGACGGATCAGTTCGACGACGACACGCTGCAGCGCTACCGGCTCGTCGGCGCCAGCCTCGAGAAGCTCGCGCCGCTCAAGATGTCGCAGAAGGTGGCCCACATCCAAGGGGGCGACATCGCGGCGGGTGCGATGTGGCTGTCGACCGACGACGACCACGACGGCCTGTACCGGGTCGACCTGGCCACGGGGTCGGTGCAGGAGATCGGCACGACCGGCTACGCCGACGGCGAAGGCGAGGGCGACGACGCGCAGCCGGGCGCCGCCGGCGCGGTGACGATGGCCGTGCTGGCCGCCGATGCCAAGCTCATCCCGATGCGGGTGATCATCCTGCAGGCCACGAAGCAGCCGTGACGGCCCCTGCGCTGGGTGCGGCGGGGAAGCGGCGCCGGACGGCAGGGCTCGACGGGAGGGTCGACGGGAGGGGGCGATAGGGTGGGAAGCTCTGGAGGGACGCCTCGTCCTGGATCGGCGCCGCCGTTGGCGCCCTCTGATGCGGCTCGACGCCTCTTCGGGTTCGACCACGAGGAGCGTTCATGACCGACGACCAGAGCCAGCTCGAGAGCGACGCCGGAGCGGTGGACGAACCGGGCCTGACGGCGAGTGAGAGCGGACCGAGCGGGACGGGGGTGGGGGGCGACGTAGCCCCCGAGAAGCAGGTGGCTCCCGTGCGGGTGCCCGAACCGGTCATCCCGCCACCGGACCCCGAGCTGCTCGACGTGCGCCAGGCGGTGTTCGACGCCACGGCGGCGTGGCTGGTGCGGGCCTGGGAGCAGCCGATCGTGCGGGCGCTCACCTCCAACGCCGATCGCGCCCTCGCGCGCGCCGATCGCTTCCCGGCGCTGCGCCGCGCGTTGCGCGACCTGCAGGATCGTGCCGCCACCCTCGCCGAAGAGGCCCTCGGGCCGGTGCTCGACCGCTCCGGACAGACCCGTGACCAGCTCCTGATCAGCAGCGTGGAGAGCAGCGTCACCCAGCTGGTCGGCCTCATCGGGTCCCCGCTCAAGGACAGTGGCTTCGATCCTCTGAGCGCCGGCCTCGAGCGGATCCAGGACGGCTACCGATCGAAGTCGCTGGGCGAGCACACCGAGATCACCGAGGCCCTCGTGGCCTACAACGCCCGCAAGGCCGAGATCGCCGCCGAGCGGGCCGCGCAGATCGAGCGCGACCTCGAGGCGACGCGCCTCGAGGTCGAGCGCCTGTGGCAGGCGACCGCCGAAGCGCCCTGATCTCCTCCGCGCCGCTCAGGGCCGGACCGGAGTGGCGTCGTCGGCGCGGCGCCGGGCCGACGCCGTCAGCTGCGCCAGCGTCCAGTCGCACCACTCGACGTAGGCCTGCGCGGTGCGCAGCCCGGCCTCGACCGTGAGGCGCCAGCCGAGTTGGTCGCTCCACGGCGCGCCGGCGGGGTGGCCGGTCGAGTCCAGCAGGTCACGGATGTGGCCGAGGACCTCGAGGCGCTGCTGCAGGAGCGAGCGTTGCTGCTCGACCAGGGCGCGGGCACGGCCGGGGTCGAGGCGGCCGATGTTGATGACCTGCAGCTGGAAGGGGTCCCGGATCGCCAGCGCCGTCGGCGGCGCGTGCACCCACTCGACCAAGCTCGTGCGCCCCGCCTCGGTGATGCGGTACACGCGCTTGTCGGGGCGGCCGTCCTGCGGCACGTCGTTGCCGGCGATCAGCCCCTTCGCCTCGAGCTTGTGGAGCTCGGGGTAGATCTGGCTCTGGCTGGCGGCCCACACGTAGGTGATCGACCGATCGAACGCCTTCGACAGGTCGTACCCGCTGTAGTCGCTGTCCGCGAGCAGGCTCAGCATCGCGATGCGCAGCATCCGGCCACCCTACCCACCAGGCCCTTCGCGCCATGCCGGGCGCGAAGGGCAACTGGGGGGGGGAAGTGGATGCGAGCGGTTCGGCGCGGCCACCGCGAGGGCGAAGCGGGTCAGGCGCCGATGGCCCCCATGAGCTGCGGGAAGGCGGCGTGCAGCTCGGTCTGCCAGTACGACCAGGAGTGGGTGCCGTTGTAGAAGTGGGCGTTCACGGGGATGCCCAGCGACTGCAGCTTGGTCACGAAGCCACGGCTCTCCTTGTCCACCTGTGATTCGGCGACGTCACCGTTGCCGCCGGAGGAGACGTAGAGCGAGAGGCCGCGGAGCTTCGCCGCCTGGTTCCACGGATCGTTCGCCTCCCAGATCGCCCGCTGGGCCGGCACTGCGGGATCACCCCACACGCGCTTCCAGTCCGCGAAGCACGCCAGCCCCGGTGTGCTCACGCCCGACCCGCCCGGGTACTGGTGCAGCGGATCGACATCGCCGCTGAAGGACGCAGCGGCCTTGAACATGGTGCTGTGGTTCGCGGCGATCTTCATGGCGCCGAGCCCGCCCATCGAGTTGCCGGCGACGGCCCGCGAGGTGTTGGCGCGGTAGCCGCGCTCGAGGATCTGCGGGATCTCCGTCGTCACGTAGGTCTCCCACTTCGGGCGGCCGCCCTTGCCGTAGTTCCACCAGTCCGTGTACGCGCTGCACCAGCTGGTGTCGGGCATGACGATGATCGCCTGGCGGTTGGCCGACAGCTGCTCGATGTCGGTCTTGTCCGTCCACGACTTGTAGTCGTCGAACCCGCCGTGCAGCACGTAGAGGGTGGGCCAGGTGCGACTCGCCGTCTTGGACCACCCGGTCGGCAGCAGGACGCGCACCTTGCTGGTCGTCCTCTCCGTCGAGGGCGACGTGATCGTGATGTCGAGCGTGCGGCCGTCGACCCAGGACTCGCCGCTCACGGTCGCCCCGGTGTCGGCCGTCGGTGCCGCACCGGCGACCGGCGCCGCGACGGCGGTGCTCGCCAGGGCCGCCGCGAGGGCGACGGCGGACGCGACCACGCGCACGCGGTGACGCCGCCTGGTGGGCGGTCCCGCATCGGGACGCCGACGGGCGGCGCCGGCGCCGCCCGGGCGCGCGCGATCGGAGACGTGAGAAACGGACATGGCGCGGACCCCCTCCGCTCTGTGCGGCCCGTGCGGCTCGCATCGTGGGATCACCGTACCCATTTCCTTGACGGCTGTCTAGGAAAATCTAGATAGGCGTCTAGGAACGGTGCGGAGGAGGGCATGAGTATGTTGACGACCGTGACCCCCCGAGCCGCGACCCCCCGAGAGGACCCGGTGCCGGCCCGCACCCAGACCGAGCGGCGGGCGAGCTCCGAGCGAACGGTGCTCGACGCCGCCGCGCAGCTCATCGCCGAGCGGGGGAGCACGAAGGCGAGCTTCGCCGAGATCGCGGCCGTCGCCGGCTGCAGCCACGGGCTGCCCCACTACCTGTTCGGCAGCAAGGCGAAGATGCTCGACGCGCTCGTCGCCGAGTGCGCGGACCAGCTCTCGGAACGGGTGGTGGCCGAGGCAGTCGGCGACACGACGGGCCTGCACGCGCTGCGCAAGGTCCTGCTGACCTTCGTGCGCAGCCTCGAGGACCCGTGGTCCTGGACCCGCGCGCTGTACGTGCTCCTGGGCGAGTCGCTCGGCTCGGCGCCCGAGCTGCGCCCCGCGTTGAACGCGTACCACGAGCGCCTGCGCGTCCAGATCCGAGCCTGGATCGTCGAAGGGATCGACGCGGGCGACGTGCGCGCCGACGTGGATCCCGACGCTGCCGCGGTCGTCGTGCTCGGTGTCGTGCGCGGCATCGGCTTCCAGGTGCTGAGCGACCCCGATCTCTTCGACGTGCGCACGCTGGCCCGCGAAGCGGTTGGCGCCGTGGACCGCTACCTGGAGGGGTGACGGCCACGCCGCGGCGTGCGCGCGGCGCCGAGCGTCGACAGGTGGTCTGACGCCCCGGGATCGGGGAAGGCACGCCGGGACGCCGCGCGGTCTGCGGCGGTTGCTGTCTGGAGGAGGAGCGGCCGTGCCCATCGCGCCGCGATCCACGCTCGACGCGGCGTTGAGTCAGGGTGGGTCGAGTCAGGGTGGGGGGCGACCGATGCCGAGCGCCACCCGGTGGCCGCTGCGCACGGCGCTCTCCATGAAGCCGGCCAGCGTCTCGGTGTGCTCACCGGCGAAGCGCAGCGGGCCCACGCCGCGGCGGAACGCCGGCCAGAACGGCAGCAGCTGGCCGGGCCCGAACACGCTGTAGCCGCCGCCGGTGAACGGCTCGTTGGCCCAGGCGATCGTGGCCTGGGTGGTCGTGCGCGCCGCGACCCCTTCGGGGTACACCTCGTCGAGCTGCGCCGCGAACGTGCGCATCCGCTCCTCGTCCCCCATGGCCGCGGCGGTGACGGCCGCGCGTCCGGTGATGAACTGCGACAGCACCCCGGGGTCACCGGCGCCGCCCCACGAGTCGGTCGCGGCCCACGCGATGCCGAACGGCAGATCGCTGAGGGTGAACCCGGCGGTGCCGAGATCGCGCCAGAAGCGCTCGCGGTACTCGGTCGCCACCTTGACCGCGGTGCCGAGCTCGAGCTGCTCGACCGCCCGCCCGAGATCGCCGGGCAGCGCCGGCGTGAACGTGATCCGCCGCAGTGGCGGCGGCGGGAGCGCGAGGACCACGTGCACGGCGTCGACCGTGGAGGCTGCGCTGGTGACGCGCCCGCCACGGTCATCCCAGTCGATGCGGGTCACGGGGGCGCCGGTCACGACCTTCGCCCCCAGGTGGGCGCGCATGGCCTCGACCAGCGCGCTGTTCCCACCGTGGATCCGCATCGTCTCGCTGGCGGCCTCGGGAACGTCCTGCGTCGCCGCTTCCTGTTGGAGGGCGAACAGCAGCGAGATGTCGCTGAGCTCGGCGTTGTACTCGCCCCGGTTGTCGGCTTCGAGGAGGAACCGGGCCTCGGGTACGAGGCGCAGGTCGTCGAGGAACGAGGCGAGCGAGCGCCCGTCGAGCGCGTCGGCTCGCGCGAACCGCTCCGGGTGCTCGGGGTCGAGCTCTTCCGCGGCGCGGGACAGCTCCTCGGCCGCCCGGGTGTAGTCCCGGAGCACCTCGCCGCCGCGGGCCGCGAGCAGGTCAGCGATCGGTCGGCGACGACCCTCGCGGAAGACCTCGAGCGTGTCGAGCTTGTCGGCCGGCCGGCGATCGGTGGTGAGCCCGAACCGCTCCACGAGGGCGAGGATGGCGTCGTGGTTGTCGTCGATCGACTCGCCGCCGGCTTCGACGTGCAGGCCATCGGAGAACGGGGCGGTCAACGTGTGCACGCGGCCGCCCACGCGATCGCGCGCCTCGAGCACCACGACCTCCCACCCCTGCTCGTCGAGGTCGAGCGCAGCGGTGAGGCCTGCGAGGCCGGCACCGACCACCACCACCCGACGCGCCGAGGCCTCATCGGGTCGGGGCGCCACCGAGGTGACGGTCGCGGCCGGGTCGCGGGTCGCTCCGGGGGCGCGGTCGACTGTGCGGGAGGGCCCCGGGCCGGACGATGACGCAGGCGGCGGGTCCGAGCCGGCGCAGGCGACACCGGCGGCGAGGACGACACCGGTCGCGCCCGCCGATTGCAGGAAGGTCCGCCGCGTCCATCCGTCCGCATCCCTCATGTCCCGCAGGGTACGCGCGACGCCCCTGGCCCGGCCGGCATCGCCGTGCGCTCTCGACCGTCGGCCGTCTGGCCTGGGCGCGTAGGGCGTTCGGCTCGTTTTGGGGTCGGTTCGCTCCGGTGGGCGCCAAGGCGGTCGATAGGTTGACAGGCAATGTCAAACGGCGGTTTGTGTCAGCACGCGTCTCCGATGGCCGCGCCGATCTCGGGTCCTGGGGTCTCGGGTCTGGGGTCTCGGGTCTCGGGTCTCGGGTTTCGGGTCTTGGGTCATCGGGTCTCGGGTCAGGTCGGCGCGCGGGTCTTGGTTCTTTGGGGGTCTCATGTCCGCTTCTCGAACGGGTCGGGTTCGCTGGGTCGGCGTCGCCATGGTGCTCGCTGTCGGGCTGCTGGCCGCCGCGTGCGGATCGAGCAGCCCGGGGAGCTCGAGCAGCGCGTCGCCCGACGGCACCGTGTCGCGCGCCAACAAGGACATCGTCGAGTCCACCGAGAAGCCCAAGCTCGGCGGCAAGCTCGTGTACGCGCTCAACTCCGAGACGAACGGGTGGAACCCGGCGACGAACCAGTGGGCACCGCCGGGGTTGATCGTCAGCCGTGCGGTCTTCGACACGATCACCGCCTACGACGACCAGTCGCAGATCAAGCCGTTCCTCGCCGAGTCGTTC
The DNA here is from genome assembly GCA_964446345.1 of uncultured Iamiaceae bacterium. GTDB lineage: Bacteria > Actinomycetota > Acidimicrobiia > Acidimicrobiales > Acidimicrobilacustridaceae > CAYUOL01. The sequence continues at coordinate 27,599 of CAYUOL010000018.1, forward strand.
TCGTCGAACGCCGACTTCACCGAGTGGACCTTCAAGCTGCGTCCCGGCATCAAGCTGCACAACGGCAAGCCGGCGAACGCCGATGTCGTGGTGCGGAACCAGACGTACCTCAGCAAGTCCCCGATCACGGGACCGGCCTACAAGTACTCCGGGGTCACGGCGATCACCAAGAAGGACGACCTGACCTTCAGCGTGACGCTCAGCCGTGGATCGTCCGTGTACCCGATCGCCTTCGCGACGCAGCTCGGCGTCGTGGCGGATCCGGACTGGCTCGAGAGCAACGACAGCCTCAAGCCGATCGGGACGGGTCCCTTCGTGATGGACAACTGGGAGATCGGCAACAAGCTCAGGGTCAAGAAGAACCCCGACTACTGGCGCGTCGACGGCAACGGCGTGCGCATGCCCTACCTCGACTCCGTCGAGTTCCGCATGATCCCGGACAACGAGGCGCGCGGCAAGGCCCTGCAGGCGAAGGACGTCGATGTCATCCAGACGTTCGCCGGCCAGCAGGTGGTGGACTTCCAGGAGCTCGGTGGCGGCCTGCAGATCTTCTCGGACGCGAAGGGCGAGAGCCGGGAGAACATGGTGATGCTCAACACCATGGTCAAGCCCTTCGACGACCCCGACGCGCGCATGGCGCTCGCGTACGCGACCGACAAGAAGACCTACAGCGAGGTCGTGACGGGCGGCTTCAACGAGGTGGCCAACGGGCCGGTGTCGCCGAGCTCGCCGTGGTACACGCCCGTCGAGTACCCGCAGTACGACCCGGCCAAGGCCCGGGACCTCGTCGAGAAGGTCAAGGCCCGCAACGGTGGCTCGTTCTCCTTCACGCTGCAGGGCATCGCGGAGCCCGAGACCCAGCAGGGCGCGCAGGTGCTGCTCTCCCAGTGGCAGGCCGTCGGCATCGACGCCAAGGCGGACCTGCAGGAGGGTGCGAAGGTGATCATCGGTGTGGTCGCCGGCGGGTACCAGGCGGTCGTGTGGAGCCAGTTCGACTCGCCCAACCCGTATGCCGACGGCGTGTGGTGGGATCCGGAGCTGGCGGTTCCGCCGCCGGAGTTCACCCTCAACTTCGCCCGCAACAAGGACCCCGTCATCCTCGACGCGCTCGTGAGCGGCGGGCGCACGGCCGACCTCGCGCTGCAGAAGGAGCACATGGCCACGGTGCAGAAGCGGCTCGCCGCGGACGTGCCATACGTCTGGCTGAACCACCTGCGCCAGACGCTCATCGCCAGCCCCCGCGTGGTGAACCTCGTGAACTGGACGCTGCCCGACGGCGGCAAGGGCCTCGAGATGAACCAGGGCGGCCACCCGCTCACCCAGGTCTGGCTGCGGTCCTGATCGGGCCGGCGTCCGCGACGAGATCCTCCCGGACCGGGGGGCCTGATCTCGTGTCCTGATCTCGTGTCCTGATCCCGGGTCCTGATCCCGGGTCCTGATCCCGTCCTGGTCATGAGGGCTCAGGGCGAGCGCTCCGGGCGATCCGGGCGCGGACCGCGTTCGCCGGCACCCCGATAGCGTGGGCGCACGCGAAGAAGGAGCGTGCGATGGCAGAGACGACGTGGGACGAGGTCGGCCGCCGGTTCGCCGATCTGGGGCGGGAGCTGCAGAAGACCTGGCAGGCATCCGCCACCTCCAGCGAGGCCAAGGAGCACCTGAACGACGCGGGGGAGAAGGTGCGGTCCGCGCTGGACGACGTCGCCCAGACGATCAACCGCGCCGCCGCGTCGAGCGAGGTGCGCGACGCCGCGAAGGACGCCGGCAACGGCATCGCGGAGGCGCTCTCCGCCACGCTGGTGCAGGTGGTCGAGTGGATCGAGCAGGCTCCCAAGACGTGGTCGGCGCCGCCGCCCCCGCCGTCGTACCCGCCGCCGCCCCCGCCTCCGGGTTCCGGGTCCTCGGGATCAGCGGCATCCGCGGGATCCGGCACGCGATCACCGGAGCCCGACGTCGACGACGTGCAGGACGCGACGGACGCCGACGACATCCAGGACGCGCCGATCGCGGACGACGGTCCCGGTCCGGCCGCTGCGAAGGCCACCGCGAAGGGGACCACCGGCGGGACGGCACGGAAGAAGGCCGCGGACGAGAAGGCTCCCCGCAAGAAGGCCGAAGACAAGAAGGCACCGGACAAGAAGACGCCGGAGAACAAGGCAGCGGACAAGAAGGCGCCGGGGAAGAAGGCAGCGGGGAAGAAGGCGGCGGACACGTAGCTCGCGGCCGCCGTGCCTCGCGGGGGTGGGTATCCAGAAGATCGGGGTGGTGGGCCGGCCGCGACCGACCAGGGCTGATCGTCGTCAGCGCAGCAGGCGCACGGCCGTCCGGGCGATCACGAGGTTCTCGTCGGTGGCGACGACGCGCACCGTGATCGGGCTCGCGTCGTCGCTGATGACCTCGGCGTGCGCCTCGTTGCGGGCGGCGTCGACCGTCACGCCGAGGTGCGCGACGCGCTCGAGGATGGCGGACCGGACGTCCGCGGCGTGCTCGCCGACGCCACCGGTGAACACGACGGTGTCGATGCCGCGCAGCACCGTGGCCAGCGAGCCGATGGCCTTCGCGGCGCTGCGGCAGAACGCGTCGATGGCCAGTGCGGCGTCGGCGTCGTGGGGGGCTCGCCGCGTCAGCTCGACCATGTCGGCGCTGTGGCCGGACAGCCCGAGCAGACCGGACTCGCGGTTCACGAGCGTCTCGAGGGCGTCGGGGTCGAGGCCGTGGGTGCGGGCGAGGTGGATGAGGGTGCCCGGGTCGAGGTCGCCGGGGCGGGTGGCCATGACGATCCCACCCGCCGGCGTGAAGCCCATGGTGGTGTCGAGTGACCGCCCGTCGAGGATGGCGGCCAGGCTGGCGCCGCTGCCAAGGTGCGCGACGACGGCACGCCCGAGCGTCGCCGCGCCGAGGTGCTCGACGACGTACTCGTAGGACAAGCCGTGGAAGCCGTAGCGGTGGATCCCCTCGTCGTCGACCCAGCGCGGCAGCGGCAGCCGGCGCGCGACCGCCGGCATCGTGCGGTGGAACGCCGTGTCGAGGCACACCACCTGCGCGGTGCCGGGGGCGCGAGCCGTGACCACGTCGATCGCCTCGAGCTCGGACGGCAGGTGCAGCGGGGCGAACGGCACCGCCGCGCGCAGCTGAGCGAGCACGTGGGCGTCGAGCACGGCGTGGTCGACGAGCTGCGCGCCGCCGTGCACCACCCGGTGCCCGATCGCGTCGGGCTCGCCGAGCCCGGCGTCCGTCAGCGCATCCATCGTCAGGTGCAGCGCCGTGGCGTGGTCGGCCACCACCTCGTCGCCGGAGCGGACGACGGTGCCCGACTCGTCGCGCAGGGCCCAGCGGCCCGCCTCCCGGGTGACGCCCTCGACCAGAACGGATGCGACCTGGCGCAGCTCGCCCTCGTCCGCGCGGAACGCGGCGGCCTTGAGCGACGACGATCCCGCGTTGATGCACAGCACCGAGCGCAGCGCGCCGGATCCGGCGCTCAAGCGGTGAAGGTCCAGTCGCGCACCTCGGGCATGTCCTCGAGGTTCGTGCGGATGTAGAGCTCGTGGCGGGCGAGCATCTCGTCGCAGTGCAGCACGAGCTCGTCGGCGCCCGCGGGTCGCACCGCGGCGCGGCGCAGGGCTTCCTTGCAGAGGTGGAAGCGGCTGATGCCGTTGCGCACGACCATGTCGAACGGCGTCGTGGTCGTGCCCTCTTCGCGGTAGCCGCGCACGTGGAAGCGGTCGGCGTCGGGGTGACCGTGGATCAGCTCGTGCACGGCGCGGGCGTAGCCGTGGAACGCGAAGACGACCGGGCGATCCTCGGTGAAGAGGTCGACGAACTCGAGCCCGCCCATCCCGTGCGGGTGGTCGTTGGCGGGGAGCAGGCGCATCAGGTCGACGACGTTGACGAAGCGCACACGCAGGTCCGGTACCGCCTCGCGCAGCATGCTTGCCGCCGCCACGGCCTCGAGCGTCGCGACGTCGCCGGCGCTGGCCAGCACGACGTCGGGGTCCGCGCCGTCGAAGGTGCTCGCCCAGGTCCAGATGCCGGCGCCGTGCGAGCAGTGCGCCCGCGCGGCTGCCTCGTCGAGCCACTGGAGCTGGGGCTGCTTGTCGATGACGATCAGGTTGACGTAGTTGTGCGAGCGGAGGCAGTGGTCGGCGACTGACAGGAGGCAGTTCGCGTCGGGGGGCAGGTACACCCGCGCGACGTTGGGGCGCATCGTCATCGTGATGTCGATCAGCCCAGGGCCCTGGTGGCTGAACCCGTTGTGGTCGTTGCGCCAGCACGTCGAGGTCAGCAGCACGTTGAGCGACGCCACCTTGCGGCGCCAGGCGAGCTCGGCGGACGCCTCGAGCCACTTCGCGTGCTGCACCATCATCGAGGCGGACACCATCGCGAACGCCTCGTACGTCGCGAACAGGCCGTGGCGGCCGGTCAACAGGTAGGCCTCGAGCCATCCCTCGCAGAGGTGCTCGCTCAGGACCTCCATCACCCGGCCGTCGGGGGAGAGGTGGTCGTCCGTGTCTTCGCGCGCTTCGATCCAGCACCGGTTCTCGACCTCGAACACGGCGCCGAGGCGGTTCGAGTTCGTCTCGTCCGGGCAGAAGAGCCGGAAGTTCGCCTCGTCTGCGTTGCGCACGAACACGTCGCGCAGCAGCTCGCCGAGCACGCGCGTCGACTCGTGGACGACCGTGCCGGGCTGCGGCACCTCGAGCGCGTAGTCCGTGAAGTCGGGGATGTCGAGGGCGACGAGGAGCCGCCCTCCGTTGGCCTCGGGCTGGGCGCTCATGCGGAGCTCCGCGCGTGGGGCCAACGCCTGCAGCTCGGGACGCAGCTGCCCGTGCTCGTCGAACTGCTCCTCGGGGTGGTAGCTGCGCAGCCACGCCTCGAGCAGGTGCAGGTGCTCCGGGTTCGTGCGCACCTGGTTGACCGGCACCTGGTGCGAGCGGAACGTGCCCTCCACCGGCACCCCGTCAACCGTCGCCGGCCCGGTCCACCCCTTCGGGGTGCGCAGCACGATCGCCGGCCAGCGCGGCACACCGTGCACACCGTGGCGGCGGGCGTCGTCCTGGATCGCGCGGATCTGCTGGTGGCTCGTGTCGAGCGCGGCGGCCAGCGCCTCGTGGACGACAGCCGGGTCGTCGCCCTCGACGAGGTGCACCTCGTAGCCGTGGCCGCGCAGCAGCGACTCGATGTCGGCGTCCGATGCACGGCCGAGCACCGTCGGCCCCGAGATCTTGTAGCCGTTGAGGTGCAGGATCGGCAGCACGGCACCGTCGCGCGCCGGGTTCAAGAAGCGGATGCCCTTCCACGAGCCCTCGAGCGGGCCCGTCTCGGCCTCGCCGTCGCCGATCACACAGGCCACGAGCAGATCGGGGTTGTCGAAGGCGGCACCGAACGCGTGGACCAGGGCGTAGCCGAGCTCGCCGCCCTCGTGGATCGAGCCCGGCGTCGGCACGCTGACGTGGCTCGGCACGCCTCCCGGTGTGGAGAACTGGCGGAAGAAGCGGCGCAGCCCCTCTTCGTCGGGCGAGATGTCGGGGTAGATCTGGGTGTACGTGCCCTCGAGGTAGACGTTGGCCAGCACCGCCGGCCCGCCGTGGCCCGGCCCGGCGATGAAGATCGTCTTCTGGCCGGTGGCGCGGATGAGCCGGTTCAGGTGGACGTACAGCAGGCTGAGCCCGGGCGACGTGCCCCAGTGCCCGAGGAGGCGGGGCTTGATCTGGTCCGCCGTCAGCGGCTCGCGGAGCAGCGGGTTGCCCGAGAGGTAGATCTGGCCGACGGTGAGGTAGTTCGCGGCCTGCCAGTACCGATCGAGCAGGTCACGTTCGGCGGCGTCGAGCGTGGAGGGCATGCGTCATCTCCGGGTCGCGGCGCCGGCGAGGATCAGCGCGCCGCCGACCGTAACCCGCAGGGACCACATCCGTCGGGCCCGCCGGGTGAACAACAGGTGACGCTCGACGCAGTCGCTCAGGCCCAGCCGCCGGCGTAGGCGATGAACTGGCCCGTGGTGAAGCGGCTCGTGCCGTCGAGGAAGGGCATGCAGAAGGAGGCGAACTCGGCCATGGTGCCCAGGCGCCCGAGGGGCACCTGGCTCTCGAGCTTGGCGCGGACCTCGGGATCGGACGCGCCCGACGCCGCGAGGAACTCGGGGAAGTCCATGAAGTTCGTGCCGACGACGTTGACCTGCACGCCGTTGCGGGCCACCTCGGCGGCGACGTTCTTCGCCAGCATCGTGGCGCCGGCGCGCGCCGCGGAGTACAGCGGTGCCCCTGGGGTGGGACGGGCGCCGGCTGCGCTCGTGATCAGCAGCACCTGGCCGTCGCCTTGGTCGATCATCGGGTCCACCACGGCCTTGAGGAAGTGGTACGGCGCCTCGAGGCAGCCCGCCACGACGGTCTGGAGGTCCTCGAGCGACGACTTCGTGAAGCGCCCGGTGACGATCTGGCCCGAGAACGCCACGGCGGCATCCACGCGGCCGAAGCGCTCGAGCGCCGCCGCGACGAGCGCGGGGGCCGACGCGGGCTTGGTCAGGTTGCGCACGCCCTCGACGCGCGCCACCTGGGCGCCGGCGGCCTCGAGCTCGGCGACCAGCGCGTCGTCGGGGTCGCCCAGGACGAGGTCGTGGCCGGTCGCGGCGAGGCGCCGCGTGAGCTCGGGTCCCACGTAGTGGCCCGCATCGGCGACGATGGCAACGCGGCGTGGCTCGGTCATGCTGGCTCCAGTCCGTCCGGCGAACGGTGGTCGGGGATGGTCGATGCGCGGTCTGGAGATGCACGGTATGTTTTGGCATTGCGAATGTCAATAGATGGGCGACGCCACGGGTTCGGTCCCGTGCGGTCGCCGGGGGAGCGCTCACGATGAAGCAGTACGAGGAGTTCGGCGGGACGATCGGCCGCACGCACGGCGAGTCCGAGCCCTGGTGGCCGACGGCGCCGCATCCGGGCGAGGACGCCCCGAACGTGGTGGTCATCCTGCTCGACGACCTGGGCTACTCCCACTTCGGGTGCTTCGGGTCCGACATCGACACGCCGAACATCGACCGGTTGGCCGCGGGCGGGTTGCGCTTCACGAACTTCCACGTCACGCCGCTCTGCTCGCCGACGCGGGCGGCGCTCTTGACGGGGCGCAACCACCACTCGGTCGGCATGCGCTCCGTGGCGAACTTCAACAGCGGCTACCCGCACATGCGCGGGCACCTGTCGAACCACGCCGCCACGATGGCCGAGGTGCTGCGCGACGCCGGGTACGCCACCTTCGCCCTCGGCAAGTGGCACCTGTGCCAGATGGAGAACACGTCGGCGGCCGGCCCGTACGACCAGTGGCCCTGCCAGCGGGGGTTCGACCGGTTCTACGGGTTCCTCGACGGCGAGACCGACCAGTTCTCGCCCGAGCTCGTCTACGACAACCACGCGGTCGAGCCCCCCGCCACCCCGGAGGACGGCTACCACCTGAGCGAGGACCTCGTCGACCACGCGCTGTCGTTCATCCACGACAGCACCTCGATCCGCCCCGACCGTCCCTTCTTCACCTACCTGGCCTTCGGCGCCACGCACGCGCCGCACCAGGCTCCCGCGTCGTACCTCGCGAAGTACCGGGGCCGCTACGACG
>CAYUOL010000018.1:35201-38361 GCA_964446345.1 uncultured Iamiaceae bacterium
GGCTGGGACGTGGTGCGCGAGCGCTGGTTCGCTCGCCAGGTCGAGCTCGGCCTGGTGCCGGAGGGCACCGAGCTGGCGCCGCGGAACCCGGGCGTCGAAGCGTGGGACACCCTGCCCGAGAACCACCAGCGGCTGGCGTGCCGCCTGCAGGAGGCGTTCGCCGCGTTCCTGGACCACACCGACGATCAGATCGGTCGGTTCCTCGACGGCCTCGCCGCGCTCGACCAGCTCGACAACACGATCGTGGTGCTGCTGTCGGACAACGGCGCCAGCCAGGAGGGCGGCCCGTTCGGCGTGCTCCACGAGATGAAGTTCTTCAACTTCATCCTCGAGACGCCCGACGAGGCCGTCGCGCGCATCGACGACATCGGTGGCCCGTCGAGCCACGCCAACTACCCGTGGGGGTGGGCGCAGGCGGGCAACTCGCCGTTCAAGTGGTACAAGCAGAACACCCACGAAGGGGGCGTCCACGTGCCGCTGGTCATCCACTGGCCGGAGGCGATCGCCGACCGCGGCGCGTTGCGCGACCAGTTCCACTACGTCACCGACATCGCCCCGACGATCTACGAGGCGGTGGGCGTCACGCCGCCGACCACCTACCGGGGCTACGAGCAGATGCCCGTCGCCGGCACCTCGATGCGCTACACGTTCGCCGCGGACGGCGCCGCCGAGCCCAGCCGCAAGCACGTGCAGTACTTCGAGATGATGGGCCACCGGGCGATCTACCACGACGGGTGGAAGGCCGTCACCCGTCACCAGCCGGGCGTGCCCTTCGACGACGACACCTGGGAGCTCTACCACGTGGCCGAGGACGTCTCGGAGTGCCACGACCTGGCGGCGTCGCACCCCGAGAAGGTCGCCGAGCTCGTCGCCCGTTGGTGGGAAGAAGCGGAGGAGCACGGGGTGCTGCCGCTCGACGACCGCACCATCGAGCTCTTCGGCGCCCGGTTCCGCGAGCGCTCGCCGCACCGCCCGGATCGCCGCTACACCTACCGGCCGCCGGCGACCGGGACGCTGACGCACCTGCCGGCGCAGGTGGGCGCGCAGATCGGTGGGCGCAGCTGGGCGCTGTCGGCCACGATCGATCGGCCCGCCGGCGCCGAGGGCGTGCTCTACGCCACCGGCAACGAGAACTCCGGGCTCACGCTGTTCGTCGTCGGCGATCGCCTGGTGTTCGACTACAACTGCTTCGGCGAGCACCACGTCGTCGAGTCGTCGGTCGCCGTGCCGACCGGTTCGAGCGTGGTCGGCGTCCGCTTCACCCGCGGCGACGACGGGGGCGACGCGACACTCGTGATCGACGACGTCGAGTGCGGCGACCTGCACGTGCCGTTCGTGATGCGGATGATCTCGAGCACCGGAGCGAGCGTCGGCTACGACCACGGCTCGCCCGTCAGCCCGCGCTACGCCGAGCGGAGCGACGCCGGGTTCGCGTTCACCGGCACGCTGCACCGCGTCGACGTCGAGCTCGTGACGCCGCGCCCGCAGCACGAGGCCGACCGCGCCGCGACGGACGAGCGCTCGGCGATGTCGCAGCAGTAGGCGCGGCGCCCCACGGGCGCAGTGGGTCGGCGGTCGGCGAACGGTTCCCGGCACGGTGGCGCGCCGAGGTGCCATGCTCGCCGGATGCAACCGGTCGCGTCGTCGGCAGAAGACACGGTGACCCCGTCGCGGGGCGAGCCGCGCACGCGGTACGGGATCTACCTGTCGCCGATGGGTCCGCTCGGCGACCCGGCCGCCCTCGTCGATCTCGCGGTGCGCGCCGAGCGGGCAGGGTGGGACGGCGTCTTCCTGTGGGACCACCTGGTCAGCGAGCACCTGCCCATCGTCGACCCGTGGACGACGCTCGGTGCGATCGCTGCGGCGACCGAGACGATCCGCCTCGGCCCCATGGTGACGCCGCTGCCCCGACGACGGCCGTGGGTCGTGGCCCGCCAGGCCTCGACGGTCAGTCGTCTCTCGGGCGGTCGGTGCGTGCTCGGCGTCGGTCTCGGGGTGGACGAGACGGGTGACCTGAGCCGCTTCGGCGAGGAGCTCGCCGTCGCCGAGCGCGCGGCGATGCTGGACGAGGGGCTCGACGTGGTCCGCTCGATGTGGTCCGGGGGCGCGGTGCAGCACCACGGTCGCCACTACGACGTCGACCTCGAGGCGGCGCCGCCCGAGCCCCACCCGATCCCGGTGTGGGTCGCGAGCTCGACCGCGGCGCCCGGCGTGCTGCGGCGGGCGCTTCGGGCCGACGGCATCTTCCCCAACCCCGAGCACGAGCTGGCGCCCGAGGAGGTCGCGGCACTGCTCGTGGCGCTGCGCGACGCCGGCCTTCGAGAAGGGCGCCCCTTCGACATCGCAGTGCGCGGCAACGCCAGCCCCGCCTGGGGCGACGCGACGGCGATCGACATCCCCGGCCTCGCCCAGGCCGGCATGACGTGGTGGATGGAGACGCTCATCCACTTCGACCCCCTCGAGCTCTCCCTCGAAGTCGTCGACGCCGGCCCGCCGCATCCATGACGACCAGGGGCACCTCGTCGGCGACCTCGCAAGGTCGCCGCTCGCGGCGGGCACACGTCCCGGCGACGGTCAGCGCATCGGTCCTGATCCTGATCCTGATCCTGATCCTGGTCCTCGTCGTCGGCGCAGGCGCGTGTGCTGGAGGGGGCGGCCGCTCGTTGGACACGGCGGGCACCACGAGCAGCACGACGACGGTGGTGCGCCGGGTCGGCACGACCGGACCTCCCGAGGCCGGGCCGCCCGATGCTCCCCATGGCGGGCCCGTGGCGCCGACCTCGGGCTCGACGTTCTCTCAACCCTGCCCCGCCGCAGCGCTCGGGTCGTTCTCGATGACCGATGAGCACTTCCGCAGGAGCTACGCCGACGGGCTGGCTGGTCCCGACGCGCACCTGTACGAGCTCATGCGCACGTTCCGCGTCGAGCACGTGGCGGCTCTCCAGGAGCGCGGGGTGTGCATCGGCTCGATCGGTGTCGGCATCAGTGCGTCGACGGGGACGTCGCTGGGCCCGAGCTCGCCCCATCGCCTCGTGATCGGGATCCGGACGGATCGCTTCACGCCAGAGGCGAAGGCCGAGGTGCTGGCGACGTTCAGCGATCCCGCGTCGGTCGTGGTCGAGGCGGCGCCGGAGTACCACGCCGGGATGGGGTAGCCGGG
>CAYUOL010000019.1:0-37973 GCA_964446345.1 uncultured Iamiaceae bacterium
GGTGCCTTCACCTGGTCGGCGAAGGGGCGCGTGCCGTCGCCACCGTCGGTCCACGCCCGGCGCACGTCGCGAGCCGTGCCCGCCGCGAGCTCGGCGGCGGCCGCGACGAACGAGCAGCGACGGGCATCGAGGTCGGCGGGCGCGCCCGGGGAGAAGAGCACCAGCTCGATCGCCTCGAGCCCCCGCACGTCCGACCCCAGGGCGTGCAGGCTCGACGCGGTGAAGGGCGTCGGGGGCTTGGACGCGGCGAGCAGCTTCGCCACCTTGGTGGCGTCGATCGGGTAGTCGACCGTGGTCTCCTTGTCCATCGCCGGACCGAAGCGGTACGCCTCGGTGAGGTTCCACGCGGTGTTCACGACGCGCCAGGCCTGCTGGGCGTGCGCCAAGCCCTCGGCCGACGGCGCCGCGCACAGGGCACCGGTCGCCGCCACGAGCGCGTCGGCGGATGCCTCGACCCGGCCGTAGCCGGGCACCATCACGTCGTCGACGAGCTGCGCGATGAGCACCGACCGCGCCGCCGTCGCTGATGCCGTCGTGCCCGGCGCCGCCGAGGGGGACGGCGTTCCGGAGCAGGCCACCGCTCCGAGCAGCGTCGCGGTCACGGCCGCGACGACGGCGACGGCGGCAGCCGCCCCCCGGCCCGACGGCGCGCTCACAACGAATCCAGGAAGCCGACCAGGCGTTCGCGATCCTCGGCGCTCAGCGCCCGGAAGCGCTGTTGCGCGCCGGCCGCCTCGCCACCGTGCCACAGGATCGCCTCGGTCAGGTCCCGGGCCCGACCGTCGTGGAGGAAGCGCGTGTGGCGGCTCACCGTCTTGGTGAGCCCGATGCCCCAGAGCGGCGCGGTGCGCCACTCGGTGCCCGTGGCCAGGCCGTCGGGGCGGTCGTCCGCCAGCCCCTCCCCCATGTCGTGCAGCAGCAGGTCGGTGTAGGGCCGGATGGTCTGATCGTTCAGGGCGGCGATGGGACCGCCCGAACCGGTGCGCATCTCGGTCGTGTGGCACGCCGCGCAGCCGATGCTCGAGAAGAGCTCGGCGCCCGTGCGGTTGTCGGGATCGTCGACGTGGCGCCGCGCCGGCACGGCGAGCGTGCGGTCGTAGAACACCACGCGGCCGACCTTCGCCTGGTCGATCTCGGGGGTCCCGCCGGAGATCGCCCCGTTGCAGGCGGTCTGCGCGCCAGTGCACTCCTGACCGGGCACGAGGTCGGACGCGATCCCGATGTCGCCATGGAAGGCACCGGCGACCTGTGCCTCCACCGTGGCGACGTTGGCCTTCCACCCGAGCCGCCCGAGCGCGAGCTGCCCCGTGGCCGGGTCGACGACGCGGTTGGGGCGACCGGAGACCCCGTCGCCGTTCGCGTCGTCGGGATCCGCCGCGGCCACCACGTCGCGCTCGGGCACCGCCTCGAGCAACCCGACGCCGAACACGGCCGGCGCCACGCGCGGCGAGACCATGAGATCGGGCGACGGCGGGCCGTACCCGAGGTCGACGATGTCGTAGCGCGGGCGTTGCAGCGTGTACGTGCTGCCGTCGGCGTAGGTGCCGACGACCTCGTCCGTGGTGATCTTGATCGTTCCCTCCTTGGCCACGCCGTTGATCGAGCGGTCCTGCAGCTGCCCGCCGTACACGGGATCGGGCTGCGGGGCCCCACCGGAGGGATCGGGCACCGAGAGGCGCAGGAGCAAGCCGAGCTCGGGGTCGTCGGCCTTGGTCGGGGGCTGGCCGCGGCCGTCGTGGCTGTGGCACGACGAGCACGACTGCGCGTTGAACAGGGGTCCGAGGCCATCTCGGGCCTCGGTCGACGCGGGGGCGGTGACCCAGTTGTCGTTGAAGAAGTTGTTCCCGACCGAGAACGCCGCGCGCTCCTGCGCCGTGAGGTTGGGCGCCGAGCGCGCGAACGCGTCCTTCGAGTCGTCGAAGACGGTGGTCTCCCCGCCGGAGAGCGCGAGCTGCTCGGCCGACGGCATCGAGACGGCGCTCGCCGACGAGGATGCGCCGGCGCCGGTGCCGCCGGATCCCGACGACCCTGTCGGCCGGGGGTCCGACGGGGAGCAGGCGAGCGCCAGGCCCAACGCGGTCACGGCCAGAGCGAAGCCCCAGGCGACGGTGCGCCGGCGTGGATCAGGAGATCTCGAAGTTGACATTCAGCCCGAGTGCCTTCGCCGCTTCCGCGATGGAATCGCCCTGTTGCTCGATGGCAGTGATGGCGGCCTTGAGCGCGGTGCGGCCGGGTGCGGAGTCCTCCCCCTGGATCATCTTCTCGAACGTCATGGGGAAGCTCGACGTGAGCGCCACGCTCGCCGCCAGCTGGTCGGTGGTCTTGGTGGCGACGGCGGGCGCCGCCTTGGCGACGAGGTCGCGCGGGCTGGGGCCGTGCACCCCGCCCGGGTAGGTGGCCAACCACACGTTCTGGATGCCGAGCGCGTTGTTCTTCACGTCGTTCGCCGTGTTGTCACTGAAGCAGGAGTGCTCGTCCTCCTGGTCCTTCGTCTCGTAGGCCACGCCCATGCGCTCGCCTGCGAGCTCGCCCTTGTCGAGGGCGCCGATGCCGCGGAACACGTCGGCCAGCGCCTTGTCGGGGTCCTTCACGAAGGCCGCACGATAGTTCTCCGCCCCGGGGGCCCACGCGTCGCGCACCGCCGTGAGGTCCTCGACGAGCAGGTCGGCCAGCAAGTTCACGTACGTGATGCGCCGTGCTGCGTTGGCCTGCGTCGTGTAGTCGGTCACCGGGCGCTGACCGGGCCCGTCCGGATCGTCGTCCTGCCCCCACAGGAGGAACTCGATCGCGTGCCACCCGGTCGAGATGTTGGTCTCGCCCCCCTTCTCGTTCGCCTCGACCAGCACCTCCTTCGTGATGGTCGGGTAGGCGGCCGAGTCGTTGATCACGCCCGCGGTGGCGTTGCCGTCGACGTAGTCGACGTAGGCCTCGTCCATCGGCCAGGCGTTGATCTGGCCCTCGGGTCCGGTCTCGGGGGCGTCGATGGGACCGTCGTAGAACCGGAACGCCTCCGTCACTCCGTACGCGTCCCGCGCGGCGAGCCACTGCTGCTTCACCCCTTCGAGGCCCGCCGGCGTCGGGTTCGCGGTGAAGGCCTTCAGGTCGGCCCGCAGCGCCTCGGCGCCCGCGACGGCGGCGTCGTAGCTCGACGAGACGCCGGCGGCGTAGGTGTCGACGACGGCCTGCTTGTCGGCGGCCGTGATCGTGGCGCCCGCGGACAGCGCAGGGCCGCCGCCCGGCGTCGAGCCACTGGTCCCGGTGGTTCCCGGGCCACCGGTGGGCACCGCCGACCCCGGGGCGGCCGTCGCCGGCGCTGACGGGGCGGACGAGGAGGAGGAGGAGGAAGGAGAAGGCGAAGAAGAAGACGACGAGGACGTGGTCGACGAGCACGAGGCCAGGCCGAGGACGAGCGCCAGGGTCAGTGGGGCTCCCATGACACGAGCTGTTCGGCGTGCATAGGACATGCTGAATGGTCTCCTGAATTAGAATCGGATGGTGCGCCGCCTAGAAGATGTTAACCATGCTTATCACAACGTCGAGCGCTCCTCCACCTGACGCCGCATCGCGGCGCGCCGCGGCCTCCACACGCGTGGACGCCGCCTCCCTGGCGGTGGTGCGGATCACCTACGGCGCCGTCGGGCTGCTCAGCGCCGGCCGACTCCTCGCGTACGGCTGGGTCGACTCGCTCTACGTCGCCCCGTCGCACCACTTCACCTATCCGGGCCTGCACTGGGTCCGCCCGCTCCCGGGGATCGGGATGCACCTCGTCGTCGCGGTCATGGCCGGGGCGGCGCTGCTCGTGGTGCTCGGGTGCTGGTACCGGGCCGCGATCGTCACCTTCCTCGTGACGTTCACGTGGATCGAGCTCGTCGACGTCACCACGTACCTGAACCACTACTGGTTCCTGACGCTCGCGGGGGTGCTCCTGGCCGTGTCCCCCATGGCCGCCGCATGCTCCGTCGACGCCGCCCGCCGCCCCGACGCGCCCGCCGCCACCGTGCCGCGCGGCCTCGTGTGGCTCTTCCGCGCCCAGGTCGCCGTGGTCTACGTCTTCGCCGGCGCCGCCAAGCTCAACGCCGACTGGCTGGTCCACGCCCTGCCCCTGCGCCTGTGGCTGCCGGCGCGCACCGACCTGACCGTCGTCGGTCCGTGGCTCGCCCACCCCCAGGTCGCCTACGCGTTCAGCTGGGGCGGGGCGCTGTTCGACTGCACGATCGTCGGCTTCCTGCTCTGGCGCCGCACCCGGTTGCTGGCCTGGATCGTCGTGGTGGTTTTCCACGTCGCGACGTGGATCCTCTTCCCCATCGGGGTGTTCCCCTGGTTGATGATCGGCCTGACGACCGTCTTCTTCGACCCCGACTGGCCCCGCGCGCTACGGGCGCGCCTCACCGGCGAACCCCGACGTTCTCGTCGCGACATGGCGTCGCGGGCGACGCCATGTCGCAACCGGAAGATCGTCCTGGGGCTCGCGATCGCGTGGATGGCCGTGCAGGTGGCGCTGCCGCTGCGCCACGTGCTCTACCCCGGCGAGGCGCGCTGGACCGGTGAGGGCTACCGGTTCTCCTGGAACGTGCTGGCGGCGGAGAAGAGCGGCTCGGTCGAGTTCCGCGTGACCGATCGAGCGACGGGGCGCACCCGCACGACGTCCGCCGAGTCGCTGTACACCCCGCTGCAGTGGCGCACGATGGCGACCGAGCCCGAGCTCATCCGCCAGGCCGCGCACGCGCTGCGCGACGACGCCGCCGACCGGGGCGACGACGTCGAGGTCCGCGTCGACGCGTTCGTGTCGATGAACGGCGGGGTCGCCCGGCGCCTCATCGACCCCGACGTCGACCTCGCGGCCGAACCCGGCCGCCTGACGCCCCAGCCCTGGATCCTGCGCTGACGCGCACCTGCGCCCGACGCAGTCCTAGAGGTGGCTGAAGCCGCTCGACTCCTCCTTCGTCATCGACACCGACACCGGGTGCTTGCCGAAGTGGGCGATCGCCTTCTTCATGTCCTCGATCAGCAACGACGCGAGGTCGCGGCTGACGCCCTGGCGCACGAGGATGCGCTGCACCGGGATGTCCGACACCGTGCCCGTCAACGTGTAGGCGGGCACCTGCCACCCGCCCATGCGCAGGCGGTCGGCGAGGTCGAACAGGGTGTACCCCGGGTCCTCCCCCTCCTTGATGCGCCACGTCACCGTGGGGATGCCGGTCTTCGGGTTGCTGTCGCAGAGCAGCTCGAACGGGCCGAGCGACGGGATGTTCGCCGCGAGGTACGCGCCGGTGTCGTACGACGCCTGGTGGATGCGGCGGTAGCCCTCGCGACCGAGGCGCAGGAAGTCGTAGTACTGGGCGATGATCTGCCCAGCGGGCCGGGAGAAGTTGATCTGGAACACCGGCATGTCGCCGCCCAGGTAGTTCACGTGGAAGATGAGGTCGTCGGGCAGCTCGGCCGCGTCGCGCCACACGACCCACCCGGCGCCGAGGGGGGCGAGGCCGAACTTGTGGCCCGACGAGCTGATGGACTTCACGCGCGGCAGCCGGAAGTCCCACTCGAGCTCCGGCGCGCAGAACGGCGCGAGGAAGCCGCCGCTCGCGGCGTCGACGTGGATGTCGATGTCCAGTCCGGTGTCGGCCTGCAGCTGGTCCAGCGCGTCGGCCAACGGCTTCACGAGCTCGTACTCCCCCGTGTACGTGACGCCGAGGGTGGGCACGACGAAGATCGTGTTCTCGTCGACCCGCGCCAGCATGTCGTCCGCGTCCATGCTGTAGTGGCCGGGCCTCATGGGGACCTCGCGGATCTCGATGTCCCAGTACTTCGCGAACTTGTGCCACACCACCTGCACCGGGCCGCACACCATGTTGGGCTTGTCGAACGGGAGCCCGGCGGCGCGGCGCTTGTCGCGCCAGCGCCACTTGGCCGCCATGCCGGCCATCATGCAGGCCTCGGACGAACCGATCGCCGACGACCCGGTCGCGTTGACCGAATCGGGCGCGTTCCACAGGTCCGCCATCATGTGCGCCGCGCGGCGCTCGATCTCGGCGGTCTGTGGGTACTCGTCCCGATCGATCATGTTCTTGTCGATCGAGAGCTCCATGAGCTTGTGCACCTGCGGCTCCTCCCACGTCTGGCAGAACGTGGCGAGGTTCTGGCGGGAGTTGCCGTCGAGCATGAGCTCGTCGGCCACGATCTGATAGGCGCTGTCTGGGTTGCTCTCGTCCTGCGGGAACCGGTACTTCGGCACCGCGGTGTTGAGGTCCTGGCCGGCGAACACGGCGTCGTCGAGCTGGTCGCGCACCGAGTCGCGATCGTGCAGAGTCATGTGATCCGTTCCCTCTCTCGGAGTCCCATTGGCGGAATCGCCTTCGGGAGGATCACACATACGGGCGAGGCGTGCATCACCTCGTCGGGGTGAGGTGCCCCCGTGCGGCCCCCCGACGGACCGCACGTCCGGGAAGTACGATCCCGGCGGCGTCGGCGTGCCTGTCCCCACGTCGCCGTCG
Organism: uncultured Iamiaceae bacterium; assembly: GCA_964446345.1. GTDB lineage: Bacteria > Actinomycetota > Acidimicrobiia > Acidimicrobiales > Acidimicrobilacustridaceae > CAYUOL01. The sequence goes on from CAYUOL010000019.1 coordinate 6,492, forward strand.
GAGCCACCACGTCCGCGCGCCGGCCCGATCCAGCCGGCTTCCCGATGAGACCGTCGACACCGAGGGGCAGAACCATGACCGAACGCGCGAGGACCCTTCGAGCCCGCCGGCGCTCGCTCGTCATCACCGCGATCCTCGTGACCGCGATCCTGGGCAGCGCCGTCGTCGCGCTGAGCCCGCCGGCGGGTGCCGCCGCGAGCTTCCCGGCGGCCGCTTCGCTCGGGTTCGCGCCGAACCCGTCGGGCGGCGACGGCTCCCCCGGTTCGACCTCGCCCTACGTCCCGGGCACCGTCCAGCCGCTGAACCTGGCGGTGCCCGTCGTGCCCCGCCCGCCCTTCAACGGCGCGGACGACACGAACATCGACGTGAAGGTGTTCCTGCCGGACGAGTTCACGAACGCCACGTGCGGCACGGCGAAGAAGCTGGTGCACGACGCCGGTTCGGGGACCGACCAGCCGGGCGCCGCGGTCGCCGGCTGGACCTGCGCCGTGGAGACGGGAAGCGGTCACGCCGTCGTGCACTTCGCCGGGCCCCAGGTGGTCAGCCCCGCCACGGCGGCAGACAGCGCCCAGTACTTCTCCTTCAGCCTGACGGTGCCGAGCCCCAGCGACGTGACCACCTACGACGGCACCCTCGGCCACGGCGGGTTCATCGTCGACCAGAAGCACGCCTCGTCGAAGACCTACCACTGGATCCCGAGCGACGACTACATCGGCGACCAGCCGCCCGACAGCACCACGATCGTCGCCGCAGGGCTCTCCCGCTCCGTGGGGGGCCCGGGCCTGACCTTCCAGTCCGTCCCCCCGAACCGCATCCTCGATTCGCGCACGACGGTCGGCAACTGGCCCGGCCCGCTCGGGCCGTCGAGCCCGCGCGGCCTGACCGTCGCGGGAGGCACCACCACCGTTCCGGCCGACGCACAGGCCGTCGTGCTCAACGTCACGGTCACCAACGCGACGACAGGCAGCTTCCTCACGCTGTTCCCGTTCGGGCAGTTCGCCATCCCGATCGCGTCGAACCTCAACTTCGCGGCGGGCCAGACCATCCCCAACCTCGTCACGGTGAAGGTCGGGCTCGATCACAAGGTGGCGATCATGAACGCGCTGGGCACCGTCGACGTGATCGCCGACGTCGTCGGCTACTACGCGCCGTCCGCCGCCACGCGCTTCAACCCGCTGGACCCGACGCGGATCCTCGACACCCGCACGACGACCGGAGGGTCGCAGCACCCCGTCGTCGCCGGCGCGCCGCTCGACTTCGATGCGCGCGCGGGAGGCGTGCCCCAGAGCGCGGATTCGGTGCTGCTCAACGTCACCGTCACGGGCGCATCGAAGAACAGCTTCCTCACCGTGTACCCCAGCGGCGGGGCCACGCCCACGGCGTCGAACCTCAACTTCGGCGCCGGCCAGACCATCGCCAACCTCGTGTCGGTCAAGCTCGGGGCCAACGGCCACATCTCCTTCGCGAACCACGAGGGGGCGGTCGAGGTGATCGCGGACGTGGTCGGCTACTACGGCGTCGCCGGCAACCTCTTCCACGTGCAGTCGCCGAACCGAGTGCTCGACTCGCGACTGCCGTCGAGCCCGTGGGCGGCCCCGCTCGTGGCCGGCCAACCCCGCACGCTGCAGGTGCGGGGCATCGGTGGCGTGCGCCTCGATGCCTCCGCCGTCGTCGCCAACGCCACCGTGACCGGCAGCTCCGCCAACAGCTTCCTCTCGGTCTACCCGGCCCCGGTGACGCCTCTGCCGAACGTGTCGAACCTGAACTTCGCGGCGGGCGAGACGATCCCGAACCTCGTGACCGTCAAGCTCGGCACCGACGGGCAGCTGGCCTTCGCCACCAACACGGGCGCGACGGCTGTCGTCTTCGATGTCGTCGGCTTCTTCACCGCCACCTGAGCAACCCGCCCGCGTACCGGCGACGCTCTCGGCGTGGCGTGAGCTCTCGCAAGGCGCACCCGCCGACCCCGCTTCCCGGAGGCCGACGACGAAGGCGCTGCGAGCCGCGAAGCTGACCGTCGCCCCACGCAGACGTTCGTGGTGCGCACTCGAGGAGCCGACGATGTCGACGGATGAGAAGCAGAGGAGCGATGCGACGACGGTCATCATCGGCCAGCGCGTCAAGCATGGTTGCGAAGACGCGTTCGAGGCGTGGCTGAGAGACCTGAATTGCGTCGCCGCCCGCTACCCGGGGTTCCTCGGTGCCGAGGTCACGAAGCCGACCGCGGTCCAGCCGGACTGGGTCGTCGTCTACCGCTTCGACTCCGTGGCGAACGTCCAGACCTGGATCAACAGCGCCACCCGCCAGCAGCACCTGGACAAAGGCGCCGGCTACTTCGACGGGCCCGCCACGCAGCAGGTGATCAGCGGGGGTGCGGCGGCGCCCGATCCGCTCGTCACCGTCGTGGTCACGCATCGGGTGCGCCCCGAGCACGTCGACGACTTCCTTGCGTGGCAGGACCACCTGCGCCGCGAGGAGGGCACGTTCGAGGGCTTCCGCGGCGCCGAGCTGTTCCGCCCCATCGAGGGCGTGCAGGACGAGTGGACCGCGCTCTACCGCTACGACAACGCGACGCACCTCGACGCGTGGCTGACGTCGGCGAAGCGGCAGGAGCTGCTCGCCGAGGGCGCGAAGTTCACCGACTTCGAGATCCGGATGATCGAGAGCTCCTTCGGGAGCTGGTTCGCGTTCGACGAGAGCGGCAACGAGGTGCCGCCGCCCTCGAACACGAAGACGGCGATCGCCGTCTGGGTGGGCCTCTACCCCACCGTCGTGCTCCTCACGCTCGCGTTGTCGCCCCTGAAGATGCCGCTGTGGCTGGGCCTGCTCGTCGGCAACCTCATCTCCAGCTTCGCCATGTCGTTCCTCACCATGCGCTTCTACGTGAACCCGATCCTCAAGAGCTGGCTGCGGCTGCCGCCGGGCGAACCGGCCGCGACCAACAACCTCAAGGGCCTCGCCCTCGTGCTCGCCCTGAACGCGGCGTGGCTCGTCGTCTTCTTCCTGATGACCACTCAGATCTGGACGCTCCCCTGAGGTGATCCCGAGTGACGGGATCCTGACCTCACGGAACGGGGAGACCCATGAAGGACCTCCGACCCTTCCCGGGTCGCCGGCCGAACCGGCATCGTGGACCGCGCACAGGAGCGAACACGAATGTCCGACCGTCCCGAAGGCGATGCCGCCGCCTCCTTGATCGGGTCCATGAGCACGGAGACGGCGCTGGCCGAGGACCTCGGCCCGGTGATCGACCCGCGCGAGCCCGTCGCTCGCCTGCTGCGCGACCTGCGTTCCTCCTCGAGCGGTCTCACCGACCGCGAAGCCGCCCGCCGGCTCACCCGCTACGGGCCCAACGCACTGGCGAGGGGCGAGGGACGCAGCCGATGGCGGTCGCTCGGGCGCCAGTTCACGCACCCCTTGGCGCTGCTGCTGCTGGCCGCCGCGGCGCTCGCCGCGCTCACCGGCTCGACCGTGCTGGCGATTGCGATCGTCGTCGTGATCGCGGTCAACGCCGGCTTCGCGTTCGTGCAGGAGCAGCAGGCCGAGCGGGCGGTCGAGGCGCTGCAGACGTTCCTCCCGCCCCACGCGACGGTCCGGCGCGACGGGCGCTCGCGACGCATCGAGATCACCGACCTCGTTCCCGGGGACATCCTCGAGATCGGGGAGGGCGATCGGGTGTCTGCCGACGCCCGGCTGATCGAGGGCAGCGTGGAGGTCGACACTGCGACGCTCACCGGCGAGTCCGAACCCGTTGAGCGGTCCGCGGAGCTGACCGACGTCGACGTCCCGTACCTCCACGCCCGTGACCTCCTCTTCAGCGGGACCACCTGCGTCGCAGGCGAAGCCACCGCCGTCGTCTACGCGACCGGCATGCACACCGAGCTCGGCCGGATCGCCGCCCTCTCGAGCCGGGTGACGGTGGACGAGAGCCCGCTCGAGCACCAGGTGCGCCGCGTCGCGTGGATCATCGCGGGCGTGGCGATCTTCGTGGGCGTCGCCTTCCTGCCCTTGGGGACGTTCGCCGCCGGGCTGTCGATGGAGGACGCAGCGATCTTCGCCATCGGGCTGCTGGTCGCGAACGTCCCCGAGGGCCTGCTCCCCACTATCACGCTGGCCCTCGCTGCGGGCGTGCGGGTCCTGGCCCGGCGCGGCGCGCTGGTCAAGCGGTTGTCCGCGGTGGAGACGCTCGGCTCGACGACCGTGATCTGCACCGACAAGACCGGCACGCTCACCGAGAACCGGATGCACGTCGTGCAGATCGTGACGCCGGACGCGACCCTCTACGACGCGGGTGCGGGCCGCGAACCCGACCGCACCGACCTTCGGCTCCGCGCCGTCGCCATCGCGGTCAGCGCCTGCAACAACGCCGAGATCACCCCCGAGGGCGAGGAGCTCGGCGATCCGACCGAGCTCGCGCTGTTGCGCGCGGCGACGCAGCTGCGCGACCCGTGCTCGTCGCGTCCCGCCGACGGCGCCGCCGAGCGCCCCGAGCGGTTGCAGGTGTTCGCCTTCGACCCGGGCCGGCGGCTCATGTCGACGGTGGACCGAGCCGCTGGTCGCGTCATGCTGCACACGAAGGGCGCGCCCGAGGTGGTCCTCGGTCGGTGCCATGACGTGCTGACCGCCGAAGGTGCCCGGCGCCCGCTCGACGGCGCGATGCGTCAGGGCATCGACGCCCTCGTCGACGACATCGCCTCACGCGGCCTGCGCGTGCTCGGCGTCGCGCAGCGACCGCTGGACGACATCCCGCACCGCACCGGCGACCGGGACCAGCTCGAGCAGCACCTCTGCTTCCTCGGCCTGTGCGCGCTGGAGGATCCGGCGCGACCCGAGGTCGCGGCAGCCATCGGGCGTTGCCACAGCGCCGGCATGCGCGTCGTCATGCTCACCGGCGACCACGAGCGGACGGCTGCGGCGATCGCCGCGCAGATCGGGATCGGCGGCGCGGGCCGCGGCGCCGGCACAGCCCCCGGCACAGGGCCCGACTCAGGCTCCGACTCAGGCCCCGACTCAGGCCCCGACGAGGAAGGCGACGCCGACCGCGGCGGCGCGCCGCTGACCGTCGTCACGGGTGCCGATCTCGAGCTCATGACCGAAGCGGAGCTGGACGACCTGCTCTCGGCCGGCGACGAGGTCGTGTTCGCCCGGGTGTCACCCGAGGCCAAGCTGCGCATCGCGGACGCGCTCCGCGACCAGGGCGAGATCGTCGCGATGACCGGTGACGGGGTCAACGACGCCCCGGCCCTGCGGCGGGCCGACATCGGCATCGCGATGGGACGGGTCGGCACCGATGTGGCACGCGAGGCGGCGACGATGATCCTCACCGACGACAACTTCGCCACCATCGTCACGGCCGTCGAGGAGGGGCGGCGCGTCTACGCCAACATCCGCAAGTTCATCTTCTACATCTTCGTGCACACCACCCCCGAGGTCGTGCCCTTCGTGCTCTTCGCCCTGAGCGCCGGCGCCGTCCCCCTGCCGCTGACGGTCCTGCAGATCCTCGCCATCGACCTGGGCACCGAGATCCTGCCGGCCCTCGCGCTGGGCCGCGAGGCCGCCGAGCCCGGGATCATGCACCAACCCCCTCGGCCGCCGCACGAGGGCGTCATCCGTCCGGCCATGCTCGCCCGCGCCTGGCTGTTCCTCGGAGCCATCTCGGCGGCGCTCGTCCTGTCCGCGTTCTTCGTGGTCCTCCGCTCCGGGGGCTGGAGCCCCGGTGACCCGACCGGACCCGGCTCGCCGCTCCACGACACCTACCTCCAGGCGACGACCGTCACCTTTCTCGGGATCGTCGTGTGCCAGATCGGCACCGTGTTCGCGGCCCGCACCGAACGCGCCTCGTTGCGTTCCGTCGGGATCTTCACGAACCGGCTGCTGCTCGCCGGCGTCGCCTTCGAGATCGCGTTCGCGCTCGCCCTCACCTACCTGGCGCCGCTGCAGCGGCTCTTCGGCACGGCGAGCGTCGAGCCCCGCTTCCTCCTGCTCCTCGTCCCCTTCCCCTTCATCGTCTGGGGCGCCGACGAGTGCGCCCGCTGGTTCCGGCGGCACCTCCGGGATGGGAGGCCCGGCCCGGTTCCGCCGCACCCGTTGCGACGGCTCCTGTGAACGCTGCGTCGTCAACGGCCTCGGTCTGAGTCGAGGGATCTCGGCCCCGACCTGGGTCGACCGCGGGATACGGTCGCTCCCGATGACGGCGGACGAGGTCTTGCGGCGCCAGCGCCGGTCGGCGTGGTGGCGCATGATCGGGGCAGTGGTCGTCATGGCGGCGGGGGTGGTCGCCATCCTCGGCCTGCTCGGTCGCGACGAGCGCCGCCACGAGGGCTGGATCGTCGAGTCCGCCGTCGTAGGGAAGTCCGTCAGCCAGGACGAGCGGGTCGTCACGATCCGTCATGCGGCAGGGTCCCCGCAAACGGTGACGATGTCGGTCCGCCGCACGGCGAGGGAGGGCGACGTCATCGAGGTGTGGCACGCGCCGAACGACCCGGAGGCCGTGGAGCGCACCGGTGACTCGTTCGACCCGCAGATCCTCTTCGTCGCCTGGATGTGTGGGGTCGGCAGCTTGATGGTCTTCGTGACGAGTGCGTTCGCGCTCCGGCGCATCCGGGCGCTCGAGCGCGTCCACCGGTCGCCGTTCACACCGCGGCCGGCGATCGTGCAGACGTGGGAGGCCGGGATCGGCGGCAACCGCAAGGCCTGGATGGCGGTCTGGTTCGCCGACCTGGTGCCCATGGACCCGCGGATGGTGGTCGCCAACCAGCCCGCCATCGCCGTGTGCGCGCTCTTGTCGGCGACCTCCTTCTCACAGGTCGGCGTCGGGATCCGCCTCCCCGTGACCGGGGTGTTCGTCGCTCGGGTGAAGACCTCAGGAGGGCCCGACATGACGACCTTGGTCTACGGCGAGCGGTCCGAGCTGCTGCTCGCCGGGCGGCAGGTCGGCGGGCAGGGCCTCCCCGGCCGCCCCACCGACCCGGGATCCGTCCCGCTCCTCGAGGTGCAGGCGTCACGGCTGACCTCGCTCCGGGGGCCCGCCGCCGGCATCATCACCACACGCCAGGATGCGTTGCTCGTCCTCGCCGCGTACCTCGCCCGCGTGGTGCTCGCGTTGCTGACGCCGCTGTACCTCTGGATGGTCTTCTCGCTCCGCTTCTCCTCCCGCCCCTCGTTCGCCATCTTCGGCGTGACGTACGCGCTGGCGGCGATCGGCTTCGGGCTGCCCGCGCTGGTGCAGCGCCGGCTCCGGGTCGCCGCGACGCGCGCACCGGCCGACGGACCGACGCCACCGCGAGACCATGCGCCCGACCAGCTCCGACAGGCGGCCGAGGTCGTCGGTTGGTCCTGGGTCCCCGCCCCGCACCGGATCCTGACCGCCCTCCTCGCCTACGAGCTCATCGCGATCGTGGTCATCCTCCTCACGATCTCGCGTTGAGCTCCTCGAGGGTGCCTCGATCGACAGGTCCCGCGAGCACGGGCCTCCTCCAGGTCCCATGATGGAGGCTCGAAGAGCCGAAGCCCCACACGAACCCGCGCCCGTCGCGATGACCGAGGAGACGGTGCCGAGATGACCACATTCGATGCTGACGTACGCATCCTGGCGTGTTCGAACTGCGGCGCGCCGCTGCCGCCGGTGGGACCCGAGGGAGGCTCGGTGCAGTGCCCGTTCTGCCGGCAATCGAGCTACGTCGGCGTGCGCGACGACGGCACCGTCTCGACCGGTGCTCCCGTCGACGAGGCCCAGCGCCTCGCATCGCTGTGGCAGCAGGTGGACGTCGGCTTCATGGTCCACCCCGAAGTGACCCAGCTCGGCGAGCACGGTGCCCTCACCGACGTCAACTTCGAAGCCGCCCGGCAGCAGTGGGAAGAGATCCGAGCCATCGCTGGCGACCCGATCCAGGCTCCCTCCATCGGCGACGACCTGATGTGGCTGACCACGTTGCTCGCCGGGTACTGGGCCCAACACGGCGACCGGCTGCGGGTGCGGGCACTCTGGGAGAGCACGCTCGAGGCCTCGTACGGACCGCGCCAGCGCCAGTTCTCGCGCGGGTCCCTGTGCCGCCTCTCCGTGAACGACGGCGATCTCGACGCGGCGGTCAAGTGGCTCCGGCCCTGCGACCCCCAGGCGATCGACCTCTGCAGCGACAGCACCTACCGGCTGTCGTACGCGTTCCTCACCTCCGCCCAGGGGCAGCACCAGAGCGCGCTGCAGGCGCTCGGCCAGACCGCCGACGAGTACCCGTGGTTCTTCTCGCTGCGGATCCTGTCCACGGTCGTGCGCGCCAACGCCTTCGAACGACTGGGGGACGTCGGGCGCGGCGCCGAGCAGCTGCGCCAGCTCGCGGCGACCTCCCCCGACGCCGCCGTGATGGTTCCCGCGATCCGGCAGGCGAACGTCGGCCTCGACCTGTGCCCGCGAACGATCCCGATGGTCTTCGGGTAGCAGCACTCGCGGAGCGTCAGCGATCCCGACCGAGGCGGTCTGGCCGCCGGCCGGGGTCAGCGTGGGTCATGCGGGCGCGGCCACGTGGGACGGCCCGTTCACGAACGTGCCGGCTTCGCGCAGGACCCGACGGCTCGTGACGGCCCAGGGCATCAGGATCGGGAACACGTGGAACATGCCCGGCGCCTCGATCACGGTCGTCGGCACGCCGACGGATTCGAGCTGCGCCACGAAGCGCCGGATCGGGTCGCGGAACATCTCGTCGTCGCCGTAGGTCACCAGGACCGGCGGGTACGCGTCCATGTCGGCGTTCAGCGCCGAGACGCGCGCGTCGGTCGGTTCGACGCCGTGGAGGTAGGCCGCCGTGGGGATGTTCCACGGGAGGATGTCCTTGGCGGCGTTCTCCGTGACGGAGACCTCGTCGAGCAGCAGATCGACCTCGGGCGAGAAGAGCAGCACACCGGCCGGGCGCGCAAGCCCCGCGTCCGCGGCACCGATGACGAGCGAGTGCACCAGTCCCCCGCCCCCGGAGTCGCCGGCGGCGAAGATGCGCTCGGGCGGCACGCCGTGGTCGAGCACCGCGCGATACACCGCGAGCGCGTCCTCGAGGTCGGCCGGGAACGGGAACTCGGGCGCGAGGCGGTAGTCGGCGACGAACACGTGGGCATCGGTGGCCTCGGCGAGAGCACCGGTGAACGCGGCGTACATCGCGGGCGACGTGCCGATGTAGCCACCACCGTGGAAGTACAGGATGACCGCACGGTGATCGGATGCGGGACCCACCGGCGCAGGTGCGGCCTTCGGGCGATACCACAGCCCCTTGATGCCGCCCACCTCGCCGTGCCCGATGGACACCTCGTCGAGGCGACGGACGATCGGCGGGAGCACGACGCCCGACAGGTCGTCGAGCACCACCTCGAGCGAGCGGAACTCCTCGATCGGCAACGACGACGCGTAGCCCATGAACGTGCGCATCACCTCGCGGGTGACGCAGGCCCCGAGGTTGTGAGCCAGCGTCGCCCGGCCGTGCCACGGGCGGCGGAAGGGCACCCGCAGCAGCGCGGTGCCGAGCGCCGGCACCAGTCCCGCCACCGCGATGCTCGCGATCGGCAGGCTCGCCGTCGCGACGTCGTCACGCCGTCCCATGACCATCCCGCAGGCTACCCCTCGGGCCCTGGTTCACCGGCCGGCCGGCGCCCCTCCGACCAGGATCGGGAACTGGCGATCGGGATCGGTGCACGGCGTGCGCGTCCGCGCGGCCCCCTGCCCGGCGACGACCTCTGCGCCGTCGGGGGCGTACTGCACGATGTAGGCCTTGCGCGTTTCGGTCGTGTGGTTGGGCCCGGTGGAGTGCGGCGCCAGCGAGGAGAACGCGACCATGCCGCCGGCGCGCACGGGCGCCGGCACGGCGTCGCTCGCGTCGTCGAGGCACACGAACCCGAGGTCGCTGTTGCGGTGCACGTACGTGCCGTGGCGGTGCAGGCCCGGGACGATCCACGGGCAGCCGTTCTCCTCGGTCGCGTCGGTCAGCGCGATCCAGCACGTGAGGTACTGCTGCGGTTCGACGAACGCGTAGCCGTTGTCCTGGTGCCACGGGAAGGGCGCGTCGGTGCTCGGCTTCTTGTACACCGCTTGGTCCCAGTACAGCCGCACGTCCGGGCCGATCAGGTCCGCGGTCAGGTCGCAGAACAGCGGACCGCTGACGAACGAGCGCAGCACGGCCGACTGCGCCGCGAGGTGGGTGGTGAAGGTGATCTCGTCGGCGCGAGCGATGAAGAGCGATCCACCCGCGTCGCGCACCAGCTGCTCGACCGCTTCCTCGACGGGATCGATCTCGGCGGTGACGGCCGCGACCGTCTCGGGATCGATCACGTCCTCGAGCACGACGTAGCCGTCGGTGTCGAACTGGCGGACCTGGGCCTCGGACAGCAGCCGGCGCGGACCCTGCCGGTCCGTCCAGTGGAAGTCGCGACTCTCGGGGTGCAGCTCGGGGTGGGCGGATGGCATGGTCTCGTTCATGGTGGTGACCGCAGCGGTCGGTCCTCTCGTGCAGTGGGTGGCGGTTCAGGGGACGGGCGGGAGCGCGCCGTCCGCGCGGCGGGCAGGGATCCAGTCGTTGACCGTGTAGCCGCGCTGCTCCTCGGTCCGGTCGAGGGTGCCGGCGCCGGCGTAGTGGTAGACCATCGCCGCCCGCGGGGCGTCGGTGTGGTTGTCGGTCGAGCGGTGCATGAGGTGGCTGTCGAAGAGCAGCACGTCACCCGGTTCCATCGTCACGGGGACCGATCCGTGCATGTCGTGGTCGATGATCTCGGCGTAGCCGTAGTTCGCGTTGGGGCGCCGGTCGGGCACGTGCTCGTGCACCGGTTCACGGTGCGATCCGGGCACCACGTGCAGGCACCCGTTGTCGAGGGTCGCCGCGGTGATGGCGAGCCACACGCCCACGACGGGCCGCGGTGGATCGAACGGGAAGTAGAACGAGTCCTGGTGCCATGGCTGGCCCCATGCGCCGGCGTTCTTGAAGATGAACTGCGACAGGAAGTTGTCGATGTCGTCACGGTCGAGGAGCCGCGTCAACGGTGCGGTGGTGCGGGGATCGACGGCGAACGAGTGGAACACCTCGTCGCGCGCGAGCCGGAAGATCTTCGACACCGCCTCCTCGGGGGTCTGCGCCTGGTCGGCGAAGCCCGCCTGCTGCTCCGGCAGGACGAACGCGGGGCTGATGTCCTCACCGCGCGCGGCGCGGTGCGCCAGCTCCACGACGCGGTCGAGCATGGCGTGGCCGATCGCCGGATCGACGTAGCCGTCGAGGCGCACGAAGCCGTCGCGGTCGTACGCAGCCACGTCCTCGTCGGACAGCCGTCGCTCGGCGCTCGCCGATGGCAGCGGCGCCTCGTTGGTCGCGGTCATGGTCCCCCTCGTCCCTCGATCCGGCGACACCCATCGTAGGGACCTCGAACGCGCGCGGGTGCTTCGCGCCCGTCCCGCAGGGCGCGAGCACCGGGCTCGGCCGCCGGCGGACCGGCTGCGAGACCACGTCGTGCGCACCAGCGCTCCACGCACGCGCCGTCCGGCGCCCCGACCGCGGGCGCGCAGAAGCTGCTTCGCCGGCACGCGACGTGCCACGCTCTTGGGCCGATGGCCCCCTCGTTCACCACCCGTGAGAAGCGCCCGTGGACCTTCGCCCGTGTGCTGCACCTGCTGCTGACGCCGTTCTTCGTCCTCGCGACGATCGGCGCCGTGGCCGCGGGCGGTGCCTTCGTCGTGGTCACCGCGCTCGACTTCGCCCCCGGATCCGACGACAAGCCGTCGAGCCCGGGCGTGTTCGTCGCCCATCCCGAGCTCCTGCGCGTCGCGGTCGTGCTCACGGGCGCGGCGATCGTGCTGGCCCTGCTGCTGGCGATCCTCGACCACTTCGTCGACTGACCCGCGCCGCCAAGCGCGGTCACGGCCGACCGCTCGGCTCCCCCACCACGTAACGACCCCGGCCGGTGCGCTTCGCGGTGTACATCGCGTCGTCTGCTCGGCGCACGAGGTCGTCGGCCCAATCGAGGCCGTCGTGGTCGGCGTTGGTGGCGCGGGCGATGCCCAGGCTGGCCGTGACGTGCACCTCGCGCTCGCCCAACGCGATCGGTTCACCGACGGCGGCGATCACGCGGTCGGCGATCTGGACCGCCTCGTCGATGGGGCACGAGCGCAGCAGCAGCACGAACTCGTCGCCCCCGATGCGCACCACGAGATCGTCTCCACGGGTCGCCGCCAACAGGCGCCGGGCCACGACGCAGAGCAGCTCGTCGCCCGCGGGATGGCCGAGCAGGTCGTTGACCTGCTTGAAGCCGTCGAGGTCGATGGACACGAGCACCGCCTCGTCAGCCGGGGTCAGCTCGGCCAACGCCTGCTCGAAGGCCCGCCGGTTGGCCAGGCCGGTGAGGGTGTCCGAGCTGGCGAGGCGGCGCAGGTCGTCGGTCTGGCGACGAGCGGACAGCGCGACCTGCACCAGGCCCTTCGCCTCGTCCATGCGGGCGCGCAGCATCTCCGCCTTGGGCATGTCGTCGAAGACCCAGTGCACGATCAGCCCGGCGACCCGCTCGCTCGACTCGCGCAGCGGCGCGATGAACACGCTGCCGAAGCCCTCGGCCTGTGCCGCCGCGCGCAGCTCGGGGTCGAGCTCGTCGAGGTCGTGCACGACCACGTCGGTGCCGAGCTCGGTCGCCCGATCGAAGGGCGACCCGGGCCGGCGGTCCCGACCGCTCAGGATCGACGGCAGCCGGTCGCCGATCACGAACGGTGCCTCGCCCGAGGGCCACACGTTGATGCACACGCGACCGATGCCGATCGCGAAGAACGCCTCGGGGATCTCGTCGAGGGCCACCGCCAGGGGCTGCTCCTCGAAGAGTCGGCGCACCACCGACGCGTACACCTCGGCCGCGAGCGGCCGGCGCAGCACGAAGCTCCACCCGACCCGCTCGCCCTTGGCGTACAGCGGGCCACCGGCGATCTCCATGCGGATCCACGAGCCGTCCTCATGGCGCACCCGGTAGTAGTTGGGGGCCGGCGAGTGGTACCCCCGCTCGTACGCCTCGAACATGGCGAGGAACATCGTGAGGTCGTCGGGGTTGATGAACTCGATCCCGTTCGAGCCGAGCGCCGACTCGGCGGTGCGCCCGAACAGCGGCTCGTTGGCATCGCTGATGAACAGGATGTTCATGTCCGGGTCGGCGACGATCAGCAGGTCGGCCGAGCTGCGGGCCAGCGCCGCCACCACGAACTCGTTCGAGGCGATGCTGGCGATCGGCTGGTCGAGGTCACGCACCCGACGAGTCTGGCAGGCCGACCTGGGGAAGCGAGCCGCGAGCCGGGTCAGCGCACCGACATCTTCTCGTAGCTGGCGCGGGCCCACAGGAAGCTCGCGCCGCCGATCGCCACGCACCACGCCGTCGTGGTGACGGCGCTCGCCCCGATCGGGGTGCCGAGCAGCAGGCCGCGGATCGTCTCGATGAAGGGGGTGAAGGGCTGGTGCTCGGCCACCCACTGCACCCCCGTCGGGAGCGACTCGGTGGGCACGAACCCGCTGCCGAGGAACGGGAGCAGCAGCAGGGGCATCGGCAGGTTGCTGGCGGACTCGACGTTCTTCGAGACCATGCCGAGGGCGACGGCCAGCCACGTCAGCGCGAGCGTGATCATGACGAGCACCCCCACGGCGGCCAACCAGTGAAGCGGCGTCGTGCTCGATCGGAAGCCGATGAGCACGGCCACGAGCGTGACGACCGCGAGCCCGAGCAACGTCTGGATCGTCGCTCCGGCGACGTGCCCGGTCAGCACCGCGGCGCGAGAGATCGCCATCGTGCGGAACCGGGCGATGATCCCTTCGGTCATGTCCGTGGCGACCGAGATCGCGGTGCCGGTCGTGAACGCGGCGATCGTGACGAGCAGGATGCCCGGCACGACGTACTCGACGTACGCCGCGCGCCCGGTCCCGGTCACCCCGAGCCCGACACCCAGCCCCGCTTCGAGCCCGGCGCCGAGGGTGCCGCCGAGCACGTAGACGAAGAGCAGCAGGAACACGACGGGCATCCCGATGAGGATCACCGTGACCGACGGGTACCGCTGCAGGTGCTTGAGGTTGCGGCGCACCATGGTGCGCGAGTCGAGTGCGACGGTGGTGGCGGTCATGGCTGTGTCTGCTCCTGGGCGGCGGGCTGGCTGGTCAGGGCGAAGAACACGTCGTCGAGGTCGGGTGTGTGGATCGAGAGCTCGTCGACGGTCAGGGCGGCGGCGTCGAGGCGGTCGAGCACGGTTCGCAACGACGCCACGTCGCCGTCGCTGGGCACCTGCAGGCTGAGCTTCTCCTCGTCGCGCACCGCGTCGTGCCAGGCGAGCGCCGCGGCGTCGAAGCCGCCGCGATCGGGGAAGCGCAGGGTGATGTGGCCGCCGGGGATGCGTCGCTTGAGCTCGGCCGAGGTGCCCTCGGCGATGAACCGCCCGCGGTCGAGGATCGCGATGCGGTGGGCCAGGCGGTCGGCCTCCTCGAGGTACTGCGTGGTGAGGAAGATCGTGACCCCGTCGGCCACGAGCGACTCGATGATGTCCCACATGGTCCGCCGGCTGCGCGGATCGAGACCCGTGGTGGGTTCGTCGAGGAAGATGATGCGCGGCGTGCCGACGAGGGTCATGGCGAGGTCGAGCCGGCGGCGCATGCCCCCGGAGTACGTGGCCAACGGCTGCGTCGCCGCGTCGACGAGGTCGAACCGTTCGAGCAGCTCGGCCACGCGCTGTCGTCCTGCGACGCGGCCGAGGTGGTGCAGGTCAGCCATGAGCATGAGGTTCTCGGCGCCCGTCAGCAGGCCGTCGACCGCGGCGAACTGCCCGGTGAGCCCGATGAGGCGGCGCACCCCGTCGGCGTCGTCGCCGACGTCGTGCCCGCCGACGCGCGCCCACCCGCCGTCGGGCACGAGCAGCGTGGTGAGGATGTGGACCATGGTCGTCTTGCCGGCGCCGTTCGGGCCGAGCAACGCGAAGACGCTGCCTTCCTCGACGCACAGGTCGACGCCGTCGAGCACGACCTTGTCGCCGAAGGACTTGCGCAGGCCTCCCGCTTCGATCGCCGAGGCGGAGCTCGTGCTCATCGCGCCCCTCCGTTCACCTCGGACGCCGTCGGGCTCGCGTCGCTGGGGCCCGCATCGGCGACCCACGCGTCGGTCGGGGCCGCGCGGTGGATGAGGATGTCGCCCATGGAGGTGCGCCCGCGCACCTCGACCGTGCCGCTCGTGCGCGGCGGTTCGTCGACGCCGTCGAGCGCGTTGCGCACGACGCCCATGCTCGAACGCACGTCGAGCCACGCGGCGACGCCGTCGTGGATGCCGACCTCGATCTCCCCGATCGCCGTCTCGAGCACGACCGTGCCGCGGCGGACGTCGTCGATGCGCACGTCGCCGCTGGCGGTCTTCGCGGTCGCCGAGCTGTGGGCGCACCCGACGCGGATGGCACCGTTCGCGGCCTTGACGCGCAGCGGCCCGGTCACCTCCCCGATCGCGATCCGCCCGTTCGAGCTCTTGACCTCGCCGGCGCCGTGGATCGTGCCGAGCCGCACGTCGCCGGAGCTCGCCGTGACCTCGGCCGGCCCCTCGACGCGATCGACGGCGATGTCGCCGAACGCGCTCACGGCGCGCAGCGCACCCGTCTGGTCGAGGCGGATCGCACCCATCGCGGTCTTGAAGTGGCAGTCGCCGAGCTGGCCCTCGGCCCGGAAGTCGCCCATCCCCGAGTCGGCGTGGATGCGCGAGCCGGTCGGCAGATCGATGGTGACCTCGACGGACTCGCCGCCGCCGAGCGGCGTGAACTGCTTCCAGCTCCGCACCATCTTCACCAGCAGCTCGCCGTCGGCGAGCTCGACGCGCGTCTGCTCGGCGGCGCGGATGTCACCGGCCTTGGCCGGGTTGCGGGGCCGCACGACGACGGTGGTGTCCGTGCGATCGCTCGCGGTGACACGGACGTCGCCGACGACGTTGATCGTGACGTTGATCGGTTCCGGGGTCGGGAACGTGGGCATGGCGGGTCCTCCTGCGGTCAGCAGTTGGGTGGGCGGGTTCGGATGTGGCGATCGGGATGTGTGGGACAGGGCGCGGCTAGCGCACCCACCCGACGAAGCGGTCCCCGGTCGACGTCGACCGGCGCGGGCCGCGACCCCCGTCAGCGGGGTCGAGCGCGCTCGAGAGGGTGCGGACGAGCCACGCGTTGACCGACAGGCCCTCGCGGCCGGCCGCGTCCTCGATGCGGACCTTGAGCGGTTCGGGCAGGCGCAACGTCACCCGCGAGGTGCCCGCGTCGAGGTCGGCGTCGGCGCCACGCGGCGCCGTCGACACCGGCTCGGGCGCCATCGGCGCCGCCACGGCCTCGGTGACGTCGTCGCTCGGGGGTGGCGTCACGACGAACGCCGGTTCACGCCCACGCAGGCGCAGGTCGACCGAGCCGGGCGCCAGATCGAGTGTGATCTCGGCCGCGGCGGCGGCCAGCGCATCGAGCAGCACCAGGCGGGTGCTCGCCTGCAGCGGCGCCACGAGGCGCTCGGCGAGGGCCGTGGCGTCGTCACCTCCTGCCTCGGCGGCGACGAGCAGCTGCTGACGGAGGTCTTCGACGAAGGGGTTCAGGTCCACGACGTCACTCTGACGCCAAGTAGACGTCATGTCAAGGGCGATGACGTCAAGACGACGTCACGGTGCCGGCGCCCCTCCCCCGTGCCAGGCTGGGGCCATGCCCGCCCCTCGCCGCCCGGCCCTCGTGGTCGTCTCTCCGCGCACGGAAGCGACGAGGTCGCCATGACGCGCGACGAGGCGCGCCGCGACGTGCTCGCGACCGCGACGCACATGGCGCGACGCCGGCTGGTGGAAGGGACGGCGGGGAACGTCTCCGGCCGCGTCGACGACGGCACGGTGGTCGTCACCCCCGCCGCGCTCGGCTACGACGTCATGGCCCTGGAGGATCTCGTCGTCGTCGACCTGGACGGGACCGTCGTCGAGGGCACGAGGGCCCCCACGTCCGAGATCGACGTGCACCTCGCGACGCTCCGGGCGTTCCCGGAGGTCGGCGGGGTCGTGCACTGCCACGCCACCTACGCGTCCATGTTCGCCGTCGCCCACCGCCCGATGCCCGCGGCCATCGACGAGCTCGTCGTGCAGATCGGCGGTGACGTCCCCGTCGGCACGTACCGCCCCTCGGGGAGCGAGGCGCTGGCGATCGAAGTCGCGACCCACCTCGCCGACCGATCGGCCGTGCTCATGGCGAACCACGGGCTGGTGACGATCGGCCCGTCTGCCACCGACGCCCTGCACACGGCACTGGTGGTCGAGCACGGCGCACAGGTCCTGTGGGGCGCCCTCCAGCTCGGCGGCGCGGTGGCGCTCCCGCCCGACGCAGAACGCAGGTTCACGAGCGCCTACCGGCGGGCGCGTCAGGCGTGGCGGCGCTGACGGGTCGACGGCTCGAACACGAGGTCGAGGTGCTCGATCGATCGGATCCCCGCGGTGTAGGTGAGCTGCGCATCCGGCGCCAGCGCGTACGAAGGGATGCGCCGGTGCCACTCGCGCAACGCGATGCGCAGCTCCTGCCGCGCGAGGTGCGAGCCGAGGCAGCGGTGGACGCCGCCCCCGAAGGCCAGGTGCCGGTTGACGTCGCGATCGAAGCGCACCTCGTGCGGCGCCTCGAACTCGGCGCCATCGGTGTTGCCGGCGCCCAGGAGCACGATGACCTGATCGCCCTGGTGCACGGGGCATCCCCCGAGCTCGGCGTCGGCGAGCGCCACGCGCACCACCGCCATCACCGGCGTCTCCCAGCGCAGCAGCTCCTCGACGGCGGACGGGATGGTGGCCGGATCGTCGACGATCCGTTGGCGCTGCTCGGGATGCTGCGCGAGGTAGGCGAACATGCAGTCGAGGGTGGCCGTCACGGTGTCGAGCCCGGCGATGAGGAACAGGAAGCAGATGTCGAGGATCTCCTCCCGGGTCAGCCGCTCGCCCTCGACCTCGACGTCGAGGAACCGGCTGAGGATGTCGTCCTGGCGTTCGGCGTGCCGGGCGTCGAGCACCTCGTCGAAGTACGCGTAGATCGACGCGGCGGTGGCCCGTTGGTGCTCGAACATCTCCTCGCTGTTCCACGCCGTGCCCGTCACGCGGTCGGGCCGGATGATCCCGTCCTTCATCGCGAGGAACATCGGCAGCTGATCGAGCGGCAGGCCGAGCAGCGTGAGGAACACCTGGGACGGGTACGGGATCGAGAACGCCGTGGCGAAGTCGACCTCGCCCTGCTCGACGAAGCCGTCGATGAGGTCGTTGACGAGGGCGCTGACCGGCGCTTCGAGCTGCGCCATCTGCTTCGGGGCGAAGAGCGGGTCGAGGATGCGCCGGTACTTCCGGTGGTCCGGCGGGTCGATCTGCAACGGGATGAGCGGTCGGATGTTGCCGAGCTCGACGGCGGCCATGTTCGAGGAGAACACCTCCGGTCGACGCAGCGCCTCGTCCACCTCGGCTCGACGACTGAGCACCACGCCGACGTCGTCCACGCGCATCACCGGAGCGCTCTCGCGCAGCAGGGCGAACATCGGCTGCGGGTTGGCCGCCGTCGCCGGATCCATCGCGGCGAACGGCCCCTCGCTGCCGGCCTCCGGTTGCGGTTGCTGCCCCGCGCGCTCGTCCACTCGCTCCCCCTCCCGACGACGCGCCACCGTAGGCCGACCGCGGATCTGATGCGACCGCCGCCGGGTCGCTACGGTGAGCTGATGACCAGTCAGAAGTTGCCCGATCCGCTGTCGACGCTGCAGTACGACCAGGCCGAGGGCATCGCCCGGGTGACGTTGAACCGACCCGACACGTACAACGCCTTCAACCGCACGATGCAGGACGAGCTCGAAGCGGTCTGGCGCCACGTGAAGACGGACGGCGACGTACGGGTCGTCGTGCTGACCGCCGCCGGAGAGAAGGCCTTCTGCACGGGCATCGACCGCAGCGAGATCCCCGAGGAGGAGTTCGACCCGCTCACCTACGACGATCCGGGCAAGCGCATCAGCCCCAAGAGCCAAGGTGTGTGGAAGCCGGTCATCGCGGCGGTCAACGGCATCGCGTGCGGCGGCGCCTTCTACCTGCTCGGCGAGAGCGACATCATCATCGCGTCGCGCACCGCGACGTTCTTCGACCCGCATGTCACCTACGGCATGACGGCGGTCTTCGAGCCGCTGCTGCTCATGCCGCGCATGTCGTTCGGTGAGGTGCTGCGCATGGCGCTCGTCGGCAACTACGAGCGCATGTCCGCGGAGCACGCCCGGTCGGTGGGCCTCGTGTCCGAGGTCGTCGAGCCCGACGAGCTGCTGGCGAGCGCGACCGCTCTGGCCGAGATCATCGCCGCGCAGCCGCCGCACGCGATCCAGGCGACCGTGCGCACGCTCTGGGCCGGTCGGGACCTCACCCCCGCCCAGGCCATCGAGCTCGGCAACCTGTTCCTCCACGCGGGCACCTCGGCCGCCGCGCTCGCCGCCGGCAACGAGACCTTCGCGGGCGGCGTGCGCCCGCAGTGGCGGTTGCGCGAACCCTGATCACATCTTGGTGGCGCCGTCCTTGATGGCGGTGCGGATGCGGACGTAGGTGCCGCAACGGCAGACGTTGCGGAGCCCGTCGAGGTCGGCCTCGGTGATCGCGCGACCCTCGCGCCGGACGCGCGTCACGAGGTCGACCGCCGCCATGATCTGGCCGGGCTGGCAGTAGCCGCACTGCGAGACGTCGTGGTCGAGCCACGCTTGCTGCATCGGGTGCAGCGGTCGGCCCACGGTCGCCGGGAGCCCTTCGATCGTCACGATCTGATCGGTGGGACGGACCTGGCCGACGGGCACGGAGCACGGGTTGAACGCGACGCCGTTCAAGTGCGACGTGCACGCCTGGCAGACGCCGAGGCCGCAGCCGTACTTGGGGCCGTGCACGCCCAGCAGGTCGCGCAGGACCCAGAGCAGCCGGACGTCGTCCGGGCAGTCGACCGTGACGGTCTCTCCGTTGAGCGTGAAGGTGTGCGTGGGCACGATGGCTCCTTCGCGGGTCGGATCAGGGCCGACCGTCGGTTGGCGACGGCGGCAGTGGCGGGACGGTCGGGATCGGCACGAACCCCAGGTCGCGCCGGTCGTGGTTGATGGGGAACGTCGTCGGCACGGTGCCGGTCGCCCGCGCGTACGCGCACGCCACCGCCGCGCACGCCGGCGCCACGCCCAGCTCGCCGACGCCGCCGGGCACCCCGGTCGTCGCCGGCAGCACGATGACCTGGCACTCGAAGGGCGTGTTCCACTGGCGGGTGTAGGAGGTGTCGTCCCAGCTGCCCTCGACGACGTGTCCGGCATCCAGGTGCACGCTGAAGGTGAGGGCGAGCCCGATGCCGTCCATGATCCCGCCCATCATCTGCGCCTCGATGCCCCGCGGGTTCACCGGCAGGCCGGCGTCGATGGCGCACACGACCTTGGTGACCCGCGGGCCGGTGCACCCGTCGTGGACCGCGCGGTTCGTCGTCGCCGCCGCGCCGAGGGCGGGCGGCGATCGCGCAACCGGACGCCTTGTACCCGCCCGCGGTTCCCGTATGCACGGCCAGCACGACCGAGACCGCCGGACGGGCGCCCCGGCGCACCTCGGGGCGGAGAGCCTCGGCCGTTGCGAGGATCGGACACGACCGTGGCAGGCTGCGTACCCTTCTGCCGCCATGTTCGATGCCGACGGCCTCGATGCCTCGTTCGCCCAGGAAGCGTTGGAGCGCTGCGGCGACGCGCTCCTCGCGATCGACCTCGAGGGGCCGATCGCGTGGGCCAACCCGGCGGTCGACCTGCTGGGGTGGAGCCCGGCCGAGCTCGTCGGCCGCGAGGTCGCCACGATCGTGGCGCCGAACGACCTCGACCAGCTGCGCCAAGGGGCACGGGCCATCGCGCGCGGGTTCCACCTGCCCTCGTCGGTGCCCATGCAGCTGCTCCGCCCCGACGGGACGACCATCGAGTGCGACGTGGCCAGCTGGACCGTCACCGACCCGGACGGTCGTCGGGCGGTCATGATGCACATCCGGCCGACCCAGGATTCGCGCATCTTGCGCGACCTCCTGCAGCGACTGCTCATCGGGGAGCCCGCCCCCGTCGTCCTCGAGTCCCTGCTCGAGGTGCTGTACCACCGCTCGACATGGATCCAGGCCGTGGTGCTGCTCGAGGACCCAGATGCCGGCCAACTCGTGATCGGACCGGTGCCCGACCCCGCGCTCGCCGGGGTCGGGGCCCCGGCGGGGTCGCCCTGGGCGCGCGTCCGCGGCGGCGAACCGGAGGTGATGTGCCCGGTTGCGTCGTTGCCTCCCGCCCTCGCCGCGACAGCCGAGGCCGCCGGGTTCGCCGAGTGCTGGGTGGTGCCGGTGCGCGCCGGCGGGGAGCTCATCGCGCTGGTCACCGCGTGGGCCATCCACGAACAGGTGTCGGTGCGGCTCGACCCGTACTCGGTGCGCCTGCTGGCACAGCTCATCGAGCTCGTGTGGCGCTGGTGGCGCCAGACGCTCGCACTCGAGCGCGCCGCGACGCTCGATCCGCTCACCGGCCTGGCGAACCGCCGCGCGCTCGAGGGCGCGGCACCGGGCTCCGGGGCGTTCACGCGCGGCGTGCTCTACGTGGACCTCGATCGGTTCAAGCCGGTGAACGACGGGCACGGCCACGCGGCCGGCGACCAGGTCCTGCGGACCGTCGCGCACCGACTGCTGGGATGCGTGCGCCCAACGGATCGCGTCATGCGCCTCGGCGGCGACGAGTTCGGCGTCGTCGTGCCCGGGTGCTCGCGCGACGAGCTCGAAGAGGTGGCCGAGCGGATCATCCACCGCCTCACCGACCCGATCCCCCTGCAGGGCACGACGGTGCAGATCGGCGCCTCCATCGGCGCCGCGCACGGAACCGCGGCCGAAGCAGACCTCTTCGAGCGCGCCGACGCCGCGCTGTACGACGCCAAGAGCGCAGGGCGCGGCACGGTGCGCTGGGCGGACGACGCCTCCTGAGCAGGGCCACGGCCGGCTCGCCTCCGACCCCGGATGACGGGCGCCGCCGATGGGCGGGGTGACCGGACACGGGCGACGCCGCATGTGATCATCACGGCTCCCCAGGTCGGACCCGCGATCGGAGCCGCCATGCGATTCGTCCACGTTCGGAGCGCCGCACTCGTGATCGCGCTCGTGTCCGTCCTCGCCGCCAGCGTGAGCGCCTGCGTCGCCCCGACCGATCTGCGGATCACGATCGTCAACACCTCGGGCACGCCTGACGACCAGGTGTACGTGATGCTCACCGGCAACGGCGACGTCAAGGCGGCACCGAGCAGCACCGTCAGCAACAGCGTGCGCCTCGACTCGCTGCCGCCGTCCGGCGGCACCCCTCACGCGTATGCGCTGACGGTCGGGCCCGGCATCAGCGCCGGGCTCGTGTGGTTGTCGTTCGGCGCGCCGGTCAGCGACCACCCCCGGCCAGACGTCAACACCAGCACGACCCGGTTCGCCAACGTCGAGCTGGCGTTCCCCGGCCAGGCCGACCTCACGAACGTCGATCAGTTCAGCGTCCCGATGGAGCTGGCGACGACCGACGGGTCCGGCGCCGTGAAGCAGCGCACGTCGTACTCCACCGGCACCGACTGCATCCTCGCGGCGCTCCGGGACGAGATGACCCGCCACGGCGGCTCCTACGACGCTGCGGTCAAGACCAGCAACGGCACGTTCCTGCGCGTCGTCTCGCCGAGCCACCAGCCGGCGGCGTGGCCCAGCATGGCCCCCTACCTCGCGGCGATGAAGGGCCGCACCATCACGGTGAAGGGCCACTTCGGGAACGACTCGTACCCGTCAGAGTCGGGCTACTACGTCTACTCCGGCAGCTTCCACCCAACGACCGGCGCGCTGACGCTGACCGGCACGATCGCCGCGACGAGCGCGAGCGGCGCGGGCGGGCGCGCCGGCCTGCCGTTCACGGCGACCGCCGCGCAGCTCGCCGCCGCGGTCTACGACCAGGCAGGCAGCTACCAGGTGCCCGGCGACCCGGTGCCGAGCCGGCCGCCGTCGCCGAACGACGTCTACGGGTCGATCTACCGCGACCTGATCGCCGGGTTCGCGTGGGGGTACTGGGGCGGCCGCTACGGCGACGACAACAGCACGTTCTGGGGGCGGCCGGCGTTCGCCGCCGCCCGCCCGGCCGGCGAGTCCTTCCTCGGCTACAGCGCCTACAGCTCGGTGCTGTGGGACTTCACCACCGCCTACTCGATGCCCTTCGGCGAGGCCTATGGCAGCGGCGGTCACCCGTCCCCGCTGCTCGACATCCCGGCGGGCACCGGAGGGCTGCGGATCACGATCCTCCCCGACACGACGCCAGGTGGCTGCCCGCCCCGCTGAGAGCCTGGCGGCGCCGACGATCAGCGCCGGCCGACGATCAGCGCGGCCCGAGCCAGGTGTCGAGGCGCTCGAGCTCGTAGGCCTGCTTGCGCTCGAAGTGCTCCGTGTCGGCCGCACTGAGGGTGACGTCGGGGCGCGGCTCGGCGAAGAAGTCGCCCTCGACGAACGCCACCTTGCGACCGGGGAGCTCGAGGAAGCAGAAGCCGTGACCGTCGAAGGTGGCCGCCGGCGTGCCCTGCAGATCGGCGGCGATGTTCCGCGCGGCGACCACGCCTTGGGCGGCCGCGAACACCCCCGCCTTGGGGAGCGCGCCGGCGGCGTTCGGCACATGGGTGCAATCGCCGACGGCGTAGACGCGCTCGAAGGTCGTGCGCAGCGTGAGGCGGTCCGGCTCGACGAAGCCCGACGGACCGGTGAGACCAGCCGCCGCGACGACGGGCGGCGCGACCGACGCCGGCACGCCGAGCAGCACCGTGTACGACTCGCGGCTGCCGTCGGCGAAGGTGACGACGCGGGCATCGGGGTCGACACCGGTGACCTTGCGCTCGGCGAGCAACGTGATGGTTCGCTCGCCGAGCTGCGCCGCGACGTAGCGGCTCGCATCGACCCCCGCGACGGGCAACGTCATCGGCTGCGGTGTCGAGATCGCGACGTCGACGCGGTCACGCACGCCACGCGCCCGCAGCACCTCGTCGACGATGAGCGCGGCCTCGTAAGGGGCCGGCGGGCACGGGAACGGGCCGCCGAGGATCGACACGAGCACCCGACCCTCGGTGAGCGCGTCGAGGTCGGCGTGCATCGCCGGCAGCGCGGCGGCGTCGTACAGGTCGTGCGCGCCGGCGCCGTGCAACCACGCGACATGGGGCGGCGCGTGCGCGGCACCGAGCGCGATGAGCAGCGCGTCGGCCTCGAGCACCCCGTCGACGGTCTGCACCGTTCGGCTCGTGGGATCGATGGCCGTGACGTCGGCCTGCACGAAGCGCACCCCGCGCTCGGTCAACGCGGCCAGCGACCGCGTCCCCTCCTCCAACGGGCGCAGCCCGGCGAGGTCCCAGAGCTTCGCGAAGCCCATGAAGAAGTGGTCACGGCGATCGACGAGCGTGACCTCGATGTCGGGGTGCTGCGTGCGCAGCTCGTGCGCCGCCGCCAGCCCACCGAACCCGCCCCCGACGATCACCACGTGCGCCATGGTGGACAACGTAGTGCCTCGACTGCCGCTCGCTGATCAGCGCCGGCTCGGGCCGCAGGCGCGCGGCCGGCGCGTCACGGCGCCGGAGGCGGCGGCAGCGACGGGTTCCAGCCGCGGGCGACGGGCCAGCCGTCGGCGCCCCAGTCGAGCGGTCGGATGCCCAGCTCGGCGCCACCCGCCAGACCGGGCTTCCACTCGCGCGCCGGGTTGTACCAGTGGTGGACCAGGAACCAGTTCTCGCCGTCGTGGAGCACCGACTCGTGGCCCGGCCCGTAGGTGCTGCCGTAGCCCGCGAGCACCGGGGTGCCGGGGTCGTCGGCGAGCGCCCGGCCGTCGCGCGGGGAGATCATCGACTGACCCGAACGGTCCGTGTACGGGCCGGTGATGGCGGCGGAGCGACCCACCACGACGCGGTAGTTGCTCTTGACCCCCTGGCAGCAGTAGTCGTACGACGCGAAGAGCCACCAGTAGCCGTCGTGGAAGACGACGTACGCGGCCTCGACGACCGAGAAGTAGACGCCGCGCCGGGCGACGTTGATCGGTTCGCTGGAGGCGTCGACGGTGCCGTCGGCGTTCAGGCGCTGCACGAAGATGCCGTCGAAGGCCGACCCCCAGAACAACCAGGGCTGGCCCGCCTCGTCGATCGCGACGTTCGGATCGATGGCGTTGGAGCCGTCGGTGGGCGCCCCGATGTCGAAGGCGCCGCGCGACTGGACGACGGGGCCGTGGTCGGTCCACCCGTAGCCGGGCGCGCTCGGGTCGAGCGTGGGGCTCGTGGCGTGGCCGATCGCCGAGTTGCGCGTCGGGCGCTCGTTCCACGTCGAGGCCGTGTAGTACAGGTGCCACTGACCTCCCCAGTACGACACGTCGGGCGCCCACAGGTCCTTGACGCGGCTGTCGGGCAGCGCCGGGCGGATCCACGCCGGCTCCTCGGCGAAGACGTCCGGCCGCTCGGTCCAGGTCATGAGGTCGGTCGAGTGGATCACGTGCACCCCGCCACCCGTGAAGAACACCGTGTAGCCCGTGGCGTCATGGGCGATCGCGGGATCGTGCACCCGGGCGACGGCCCCGCGCACGGGGACGTCCACCGGCCCCGCCTGGTCCTTGCGCAGCACGGCGCCGACCGCGAGCGGCGCCACGCTCGTCCCTGGCGCGCCCGTGCCGGGCGGCGCCGTCGCGGCGACGCCACCACCGGCGTCGCCGGTCGGTCCGGCGCAGGCCACCCCCATCACCAGCGCAGCGGCGAGCACCAGCCACACCGCGCGGCACCGCCGGCGCGGTGCGCCCGATCGATCGCCGCCCGAGCCAGTCACGGGATCCGACACTGTCACATGTCACATATGGCAGCCGTCGGCTCACATTTCGTCGGAACGCCCTTGTACTGAATACGCTCTCGTTCTAGACTTCGAGCCATGGCCGGCCCTCGCCCCCCCACCGACGCTCGTCCCGCCCCGAGCCGCCGCCGGTACGACTCCCCCCTGCGGGCGAAGCGCGCCGAAGAGACCCGAGGCGCGATCACCACCTCCGCGACCCACCTGTTCACGACCAAGGGCTGGGCCAACACGGGGATGCGCGACGTCGCGCGCGAGGCGGGCGTCGCGGTCGAGACGCTCTACTCGCACTACGCGTCGAAGCGGAAGCTCCTCGACGCGGTCATCGACCATGCCGTGATGGGCGACGACCAACCGGTGGCCGTCGCCGACCGGCCCGAGTTCCTGGCCATCGGCCGCGGGCGGCGCGCCGATCGCGTGGCGGCCGCGGCGGCGCTCACGGCGGCGGTGCACGATCGCACCGGCCCCTTCGCCAAGCTGATCCGTGAGGCGGCCACGACCGACGAGGAGATCGCCGAGGTCCTGCGCGCCACCCGGGAACGTCAGCGCCAGGACATCGAAGCCGGCGTCGCGCTCGTCCTCGGGCGCGCGCCGACGGCCGAGGAGCGCGACGGCGTGTGGGCCATCTTGAGCCCCGAGGTCTACCTGCTGCTGGTGCACGAGTCCGGCTGGCCGCTCGATCAGTACGAGCGGTGGCTGGCGGAGACGTTGACGCGCGTGCTGCCGCGCGCGTGACGAGAGGAGACCACGATGGATGACCCGAACGCCCCCGCTGACACGTCGATGATGCGCATCGTCCACGCCGCGTTGCGTCGTGACCTCGAGCGCGCGCACCTCACGCTCACGAGCGAGGCGCCACCCGATGATCGCCAACGCCGCGCGATCGCCGAGCAGCTGCGGTGGATGATGCGGTTCCTCGAAGCGCACCACCGCAGCGAGGATGCCGGCCTCTACCCGCTCGTGCGTGAACGCGATCCCGCTGCCGCGGAGCTGCTCGACGCCATGGCGACCGATCACGTCGCCGTCGCCACGGCGATCGCGGCGCTCGACGGCGCCGCCAGCTCGTACGCAGCGAGCAGCGACGCGGAAGCTCGTGCCGCCGTGGTCGAAGCCATCGACGCGCTGTGCGATCCCCTGCTCCCCCACTTGCGACGCGAGGAGGACGAGGTCATGCCGGTCGTCTCGGCCGCCATCACCAACGCCGAGTGGCGAGCCATCGAGCAGCAGCACAACCTCGACGGCAAGTCGATGGGCGAGCTCGCCCGCGAGGGGCACTGGCTGATCGACGACGCGACGCCGGAGGATCGGGCGCTGGTGCTGGGTCTGGTCCCGTTCGTGCCACGCCAGCTGCTGCTCCACGGGTTCGGGCCCGCCGCTCGCCGCCGCAGCCGGGCCTGCTGGAGGCCCGGTCGCCGCGTGCAGCACCAGGGGTCCACGTCGGTTGCCACGAACGCCGACATCGACGCCGTCTGGGCGATCGTGCGCGACCCCACCCGCGTCGGCGAGTGGAGCCACGAGTGCGTCGACGGCGTCTGGGTCGGCGGTGCGAGCGACGCGCGTCCGGGGGCCCGCTTCCGGGGTCGCAACAAGCAGGGGATGTGGCGGTGGGGACGGCTCTGCGAGGTGGTGCGCGCCGAGCCCTACGAGCTCGTGTGGCGCACCGTGCCGACGCGCCTGTACCCCGACAGCACCGAGTGGGCGCTGCGCCTGCGCCGCGAGGGCGGCCGAACCACGATCGAGCAGACGTTCCAGGTGGTGAAGGGCTCGATGCTCGAGCCGATCTACGCGACGGTCCTGCCGGCGCACCGAGATCGCACGGAGGCCTTGAAGCACGACCTCGAGCGCATCGGCGAGCTGGCCCAGCACGAGCACGCCCCCGGTCTCTCCGCCGCGTGATCACGGCCGGTGGGTGATCGGCTCGATGACTCATCGGGCCGATCACCCATGGATCCCTGGCGGCGTGGTGGACCCATCGCCGTCGGGGCCGGATGGATCGCGCTACGAGCCGAGCAGCTTCTTGGTGAGGGTGGCGGCCTTGTCCGGAGGGGTGCCCGCGAAGATCTGGACGTACAGGTACTGGTCTCCCTTCTTGGCGTAGGTGCGGATCACCTTGGTGCCGTCCAGCTTGTCGACCACCTGGAACGCCTCGTCGCCGACCCCGGTCAGCGCCGAGGGCGGCAGCACCGGGTCCGTCGTGAAGCCCTTGTACGTGTCGGCCGCGACGAACTCCGCGCTCACGCCCCCCAGGCCCGTCGCCGTCTTGTACACACAGGACGGGCTCTTGAAGCCTGATCGGACGCGGCTCCCACCGTCGAGCTCGGTCGCGCTCGTGATGCTCTCGCCCGTGAGCTGCTGCACATCGGCGGCGGTCACCTCGGTGCACAGGTTGCGCGTCGACGGGGCTCCGGCGTCGCCGGACGAGCCCGAGGACGACCCACCCGAGGACGACCCACCCGATGACGCGCTCGTGGTGCTCGGCGACGACGCGGTCGACGATCCGGACGAGCACGAGGAGAGCCCCACGGCAGCCGACGCGGCGACGACGAGGACACAGGCAAGGCGGTGGTTCACAGGGGTTCCCTTCTGTCGGTGGCGGGCGAGCCGCCTGATGGTTCGATCCCGACGGACGCTCGGTCGGCCGGAGACGGTCCCGGCGGATCGACCTCGTCCGTCGTGCCGGCGAAGACGGAGTCCAGCGGGGTGGGTCGCGTGCCCCGAAGGGCCGCATCGAGCAGCGCGAGGTCGTCGTCGTCCAGCCCGGAACCGGCGAGGGCCGACGCGGGATCACGGCTCAGCTCCTCCCGGAACACCCGATCGCGGCGAGCTCGCCGCCAGATCTCACCGACATCGGCCACGGGGAGAGGGAACACCATCGCGACGCTGCAAGATTGAGTGGCGGGTACTCAAAGAAGCGACGGACGACGCTCGGTCCGACGTCAGCCGACGTAGGTGTCGGCGAGCTCCTTGCGCGTGCGCACGCCGAGCTTGGTGAACACGCGGTAGAGGTGGTTCTCGACCGTGCGTTCCGAGACGACGAGCTCGTCGGCGATCTCGCGGTTCGTGCGACCGCCCGCGGCGAGACTCGCGACCTCGGCCTCGCGGCGCGAGAGGCCCTGGTGGTGCCGACGGGCGAGCGCAGGCGTCGCGGGCCGGTCGGTGGGCGCCAGCTCGTCGACCACGGCCGCGGAGCGCGCGGCGGCCCGTTCCGCGTGCTTGGGCCGTCCCGCCCGTGCGTACGCCTTCGACGTCTGCGCCCAGGCTTCGGCCGCGAGGGTGCGCGTGCCGGTGGAGGTGAACCGCTCGGCCACCTCTTCCAGGGCGCTCGCGTCACCGGACGCGATGGCCCGCAGGTGCTCTCGCCGAAGCCGGGAGAGGGCCGCGCCCACCGAGAGCGACTCGGCGCGGTCGAGGACCTTCGCCGCCTCGGCCGCCACACCCCAGCGAGCCGGGAGGTGCAGGCACTCCAGCTCCATCGTGACCGCGCCACCCCGCGCCGCGGCGTCGGCGCCGGTGAGCACCTCGTCGATGGCCTCCCCGCGTCGGCCTCCGAGCCAAGCCACCCAGGCGCGCGCTTGGTGCCAGCGAGGCTCCGCGAAGCGGAAGCCCTCCGCTGTGAGATCGCGGTGGCTCGCGAGGGTCGCAACGGCCGCGTCTCGGTCCCCCCGCTCCAGGGCGGCCAGGGCGCACTGCGTCCCGGCCCACCGAGCCATGCCGGGCACACCGACGTCGCGCCACAGCACATCCGACTGCAACGAGAGCTCGTGAGCCTCGCCCAGCCGGCCGGCCAGCAACGCGACCGTCGCCGCCATGAGGGCGGCCCACGCCCGCGCCTGGCGGCTCGGCTGGCTCGCCGCCCCGGCACTGACCAGCGCCGCGAACGCGTCCGCATCGTGGACCGCGCCGTCGACGACCGCGGCGAAGATCTGGCTCACCACATGCACGCCCGGGTTTCCCGGCAGGAGCCCGCGAACCGCCATCGCGCGCTCGTAGCCGACGGCCGCGACCGCGCGTGCCTCCTCCGGCCGATCGGCGACGGCCAGCGCGGGGGCGAGGCCGGCGGCCGCGACGGCCGCGACGACGTCGACGGGATGGTCGACGAGCGGCCCCGCGCGCTCGATCGCCGCAGCCGCGCGGCCGTCGAGCGAATCGAAGATCGCCATCTGCGCCGCCACCAGGTCGGCGCCGTCACCGCCCGCCGCGCGGGCTTCGTCGAGCAGCGTCACGGACGCCGCGGTGCCGTGGCCGGCCCACCACCGCAGGCTGGCCCACTCCATGGCCACCGACGCGCGATCCACCGAGCCGAGGTCGGCGACTCTGGAGCGCTCGGCCGCGCGGGCGAAGAGGCCCTCGGCGCCCTCGTGATCGCCTTGCTCGGCGCGGCACCAGCCCGCCAGGAGCGCAGGTGCCAAGCGGTCGCCGGTCTCGAACGCGGCTTCGGCCAGCGCCGCGGCGAGGCGGGTGTCGCCCACCTCCACGGCGCGGAGCGCGAGGTCCTCGAGCAGCGCGGGCGCAACGCCTGCTTCGGCGGGACCGGCTGCGAGCAGCCATGTCGCGACGCGGAGCTCGAAACCGGCCGGTGGCGCGCCGCGGGCCGTAGCCGCGCGCACGAGGCGACGGCTGATGCGCAGGCGCGCCAGCGCCGGCAGGGCCTGCCGCAGCACCTCGCCGTGGAGCGGGTGCGCGAGGTCGACCACGGGCTCGCCGTCACCGTCGAGCACACGCACCAGGCGCTTGCGCTCGAGGCCTTCCAGCACGTCGGCATCGACCAGGTCGGCGAGCACCGAGAGCGGAACGGCCCCGGCGACGGCCAGCACCTCCACCGCTTCGCGGGCATCGACGTCGAGATCGTGCAGGCGGGCCGCGACGATGTCGCGCAGCGCCAGCGTGCCGGTGATGTCGCCCATCAGGCGCCAGACCCCGGCGTCAGCGGTGAGGACCCCGGCGGAGATCGATCCCTCGATCAGCTCGCGCAGGTACAGGACGTTGCCATGCGCCGCGCGCACCAGCGCGGCGCTCGTTCCCGCCTCGACGGGGCCGGGCAACGCCGCACGGACCAGCGCCGCCATCGAACCAGGATCGACCGCATCCAGCTCGACGACCTTCAGGCGTCCAGCCGACCACACCCGCTCGAGGCCCGCCGGCACGGGCTCACCCGACCGAACGGTGAGCACGACCGTCGCCCAGCCGCTGGTCGCCGACTGGTGGACGAGACCGGCGGACACCGGGTCGAGCAGGTGCGCATCGTCGACCGCCAGGACCGGCCGGCCCGGGCCACGCGCACCGCCATCGGAGAGCACCTCCGACAGCCGGGCAGAGGCGGCGGCGCCGTACGCCGTGCCCACGAGCGGGACGAGGGCCCCGAGCGGCGTGGTGGCCAGGGCAGGGATCCCCGCAACCCGGTGGACGCGCCCGGGACCCGCGGCCACGACCTCGAGCACCTCGTCGACCAGGCGCGACTTGCCCACGCCGGCCGCGCCGCGCACGACGGCCCCCTGGCCCGAGATCAGCGCGGCGGTGACGGACGCCAGCTCGACATCCCGCCCCACGAACGGCCACAGCCTCTCCCCGCTCGCCATCGGCGGGGGACCATAACCGCGACCCCCGAGGAGGAGGAAGTCGTGCCG